>JABUUE010000024.1:24001-34293 GCA_021443335.1 Bacteroidaceae bacterium | reverse complement strand
AAACTGACAAAAAATCAAAAGGCTGTAGCTGGATTGGTTGAGACAGGTAAGGCTTACACCCTCGCTGAGGCTGCCGAGCTCGTGAAGAAGATTACAACAACAAAGTTTGAGGCTTCTCTCGACATCGACATGCGTCTTGGCGTTGACCCTCGTAAGGCTAACCAGATGGTTCGTGGCGTGGTAACACTTCCTCACGGAACTGGTAAGACCGTACGCGTACTTTGCCTCTGTACTCCTGACCAGGAGGCTGCCGCTAAAGAAGCTGGTGCTGACTACGTTGGTCTTGACGAGTATGTTGAAAAGATCAAGGGTGGATGGACTGACATCGACGTTATCATCACAATGCCTTCTTGTATGGGTAAGATTGGTCCTCTTGGCCGTGTTCTCGGTCCTCGTGGCCTTATGCCAAACCCAAAGAGTGGTACTGTAACAATGGACGTTGCTAAGGCAGTTAAGGAAGTGAAGGCTGGTAAGATTGACTTCAAGGTGGACAAGACTGGTATCGTTCACGCATCAATCGGTAAGGTAAACTTCACTCCAGAGCAGATTTACGGTAATGCAAAGGAGTTCATCCAGACCATTATCAAGCTGAAGCCTGCTGCTGCTAAGGGTACATACATCAAGAGTATCTATATTTCCAGCACAATGAGTAAGGGTATCAAGATTGATCCTAAATCAGTTGAATAACTCCGAAAACTAAAGAACAATGAAAAAGGAAGTAAAAGATACTATCATCAAGGAGCTTGGCGAGAAGATTAAGGAGTATAATCACTTCTATCTTGTTGACGTAACAGGATTGAACGCTGGGAAGACTTCCGCTCTCCGTCGCAAGTGCTTCAAGAGCGAGATAAAGATGGTTGTCGTAAAGAACACCCTTCTTCAGAAAGCTCTCGAGGCATCGGAGATAGATTTCGAGCCTTTGTATGCTACGCTTAAGGGCAACACGGCAATGATGTTCTGCAACACTGCCAACGTGCCTGCAAAGCTGCTGAAGGAATACAAGAAGGAAGGTATCCCCGCTCTCAAGGCTGCTTACGCTGAGGAAGGTCTCTTCGTGGGCGCTGACAAGCTTGAGGAGCTTTCTGCTATCAAGAGCAAGAACGAGGTTATCGCAGACATTGTTGCCCTGCTTCAGTCTCCTGCGAAGAACGTCATCTCCGCTCTCCAGTCTGGTGGCCAGACTATCCACGGTGTGCTTAAGACTCTCGGTGAGCGTCCAGAATAATCTCTGCGCCGCCTGAGTTGACACACAAACATTAAAAATCATTATTGTAAAACAAAATCAAAAAAAATTAAATATCATGGCAGATATCAAAAAGATTGCTGAAGAATTGGTAAATTTGACAGTAAAGGAAGTAAATGAACTCGCTACAGTTCTTAAGGAAGAGTACGGAATTGAGCCAGCTGCTGCAGCTGTTGCTGTTGCTGCAGGTCCTGCAGTTGCTGCTGAGGCAGTAGAAGAGAAGACTTCTTTCGACGTAGTTCTCGCTGAAATCGGTGGTGCTAAGCTCGCAGTTGTAAAGGCTGTTAAGGAAGCTTGCGGTCTCGGTCTTAAGGAGGCTAAGGATCTCGTTGACGGTGCTCCTGCAACTATCAAGGAAGGTCTTTCTAAGGCAGAAGCTGAGAGCCTCAAGAAGGCTATCGAAGAGGCTGGTGCTAAGGTTGAGCTCAAGTAATCTACCTTCAAACCATAAAAAGTTTGCCGATTGTCTGCGTAAAGCAGCGTAATTGGCAAACTTTTTCACAATTTTTCATATAGGGTTAGGATTCATCCAGTAGATGAGTCCTGACCTTTTTATGTCAGATAATATAACTCAACTTTCGCAAGCTTAAGATTGAGGTTAAAGGTTATGAGGTTAGTGGTTGGGGCTTATACCACAAAATTCCTTAAACCCAAAAACCTTAAACTTGAAAACCTACATCGCTTCCGAAACTTGAATAACAATAAAACAATGGCTTCAAAAATCGTTGACAACAGAGTAAATTTCGCGTCGATACATAATCCGATGCCACTGCCGGATTTCCTCGATGTGCAGTTAAAGTCGTTCAAAGACTTCTTGCAGCTGGATACTCCACCAGAAGACAGAAAGAACGACGGTCTGTATAAGGTGTTCGCTGAGAACTTCCCTATCACAGATACACGCAACAACTTTGTCCTTGAATTCTTAGATTACTATATCGATCCACCTCGCTACACGATAGAAGAGTGTTTGGAGCGCGGTCTTACTTACAGTGTGCCTCTGAAGGCAAAGATGAAACTGTACTGTACAGACCCTGACCATGAAGACTTCGGTACAGTAATCCAGGACGTGTTCTTGGGAACAATCCCTTACATGACCGACAACGGCACCTTTATTATTAATGGTGCTGAGCGTGTTGTTGTGTCCCAGCTGCACCGTTCTCCAGGCGTGTTCTTCGGCCAGGGCGTTCACTCTAATGGTACTGTCCTTTACTCTGCCCGCATCATCCCATTCAAGGGTTCATGGATAGAGTTTGCTACAGATATCAACGGCGTGATGTACGCTTATATCGACCGTAAGAAGAAGTTGCCTGTAACAACTCTGCTCCGTGCTATCGGTTTTGAGACTGATAAGGACATTATCCAGATTTTTGAAGCTGCCGACGAAGTAAAGACTACAAAGAAGGCTCTGAAAGAGTGCTTGGGCAGAAAGCTTGCCGCACGTGTGCTCAAGAGCTGGACAGAGGACTTCGTTGATGAAGGTACTGGTGAAGTGGTTTCTATCGAGCGTAACGAGGTTATCCTTGAGCGTAACACAGAAATCACCGAGGAGAACATTGAGGACATCCTCGACAGTGGCGCTGCAACAGTATTCCTTCATAAGGATGAGGACACTGCCAACAGATACAGCCTCATCTTCAACACTCTTGGCAAGGACCCAAGCAACTCTGAGCGCGAAGCGGTGGTTTACATCTACCGTCAGCTCCGCAATGCCGACCCAACAGACGAGGCAAGTGCGCGCGAGACAATACAGAACCTCTTCTTCTCTGACAAGCGTTATGACCTTGGAGAGGTTGGTCGCTACCGCATCAACAGGAAGCTTGGACTTAATGAGAGTATGGATACTCGTATCCTCACTAAGGAAGACATCATAGAAATCATCAAATATCTCATACAGCTTATCAACTCTAACGCTGCCGTTGACGATATCGACCACTTGTCGAACCGTCGCGTGCGCACCGTTGGTGAGCAGTTGAGCAACCAGTTCGCTGTCGGTCTCGCTCGTATGAGCCGTACTATCCGTGAGCGAATGAATGTTCGTGACAATGAGGTGTTCACTCCAACAGATTTGATTAACGCAAAGACTATCTCAAGCGTTATCAACTCTTTCTTTGGAACAAACCCGCTGTCACAGTTTATGGACCAGACGAACCCACTTGCTGAGGTTACTCACAAGCGTCGTCTCTCTGCCCTCGGTCCTGGCGGTCTCTCTCGTGAGCGTGCCGGCTTCGAGGTGCGTGACGTACACTACACCCACTATGGTCGCCTCTGTCCTATCGAGTCGCCTGAAGGTCCGAACATCGGTCTTATCTCTTCTCTCTGTGTATATGCGAAGATTAATGACCTCGGATTTATCGAGACTCCTTACCGTAAGGTTAACAACGAGGTTGTTGACCTCGACAACGAGAATATCGTTTACCTCTCAGCAGAGGAGGAAGAAGGTCATATCATCGGTCAGGGTAACGCCCCTCTCCGCCCAGATGGCACCTTCATAAAGGATACTGTCAAATGTCGTCAGGATGCCGACTTCCCTGTTGTTTCTCCTTCAGAGGTTAACCTTATCGACGTTTCACCACAGCAGATAGCATCTATCGCTGCTGGACTTATCCCATTCCTTGAGCACGACGACGCCCACCGCGCATTGATGGGTTCTAACATGATGCGCCAGGCCGTGCCACTCCTTCACAATGAGGCTCCTATCGTTGGTACTGGTATTGAGAAGAAGGTGTGCGAGGATTCACGCACAATGGTTACCGCCGAGGGTGATGGTGTTATAGAATATGTTGATGCTACTACTATCCGCATCGCTTACGACCGTACAGAAGATGAGGATTTCGTAAGCTTCGACTCAAACATCAAGGAATACAGCATCTCTAAGTTCCGTCGCACAAACCAGAACATGGTTATCGACCTTCGTCCTATCTGCAACAAGGGACAGCGTGTGAAGAAGGGCGACATCCTCACCGAGGGTTATGCTACAGAGAACGGCGAACTTGCTCTTGGTCGCAACCTCCTCGTGGCTTACATGCCATGGAAGGGATACAACTATGAGGACGCCATCGTGCTCAACGAGCGTATCGTGCGCGAAGATATCCTTACCTCAGTACATGTTGACGAGTACGCGCTTGAGGTGCGTGAGACAAAGCGTGGCGAGGAGGAGTTCACAGCCGATATTCCAAACGTGAGCGAGGAGGCAACTAAGGACCTCGACGATAACGGTATCATCCGTATCGGCGCGCGCATCGAGCCGGGCGACATCATGATAGGTAAGATTTCTCCTAAGGGAGAGAGCGACCCTTCACCAGAAGAGAAACTGCTCCGCGCCATCTTCGGCGACAAGGCTGGTGATGTGAAGGACTCTTCACTCAAGGCTAACCCATCGCTTAGCGGTGTCATCATCGACAAGAAACTCTTCTCAAGAGTTGTGAAGACACGCACTTCACGCGCTCACGACAAGGCTGTCATCGCCGGTATCGAGGAAGAGTTCCAGATGAAGGTCGAGGACCTTAAGGCAATTCTCATAGACAAACTCCTCACTCTTACTGACGGCAAACTGTCAGAAGGCGTGAAGGACTATACAGGCGCAATAATTATTCCTAAGGATGCTAAGTTCACTACTGCCATTCTCAATAACCTCGAGTATGACGGTATCGAGTCAAGCAACTGGACAAGCGATGAGCATACCAACGGACTTATCCGCCAGCTCATCATCAACTACCTCAAGAAGTACAAGCTCCTTGACGCTGAGAACAAGCGCCGCAAGTTTGCCGTTACCATTGGCGACGAGCTGCCATCAGGCGTTCTCCAGATGGCAAAGGTATATGTTGCCAAGAAGCGTAAGATTGGTGTTGGAGATAAGCTCGCCGGTCGTCACGGTAACAAGGGTATCGTTTCTAAGGTGGTTCGTCAGGAGGATATGCCATTCCTCGAGGACGGTCGTCCTGTTGACCTGGTATTGAACCCATTAGGTGTGCCTTCTCGTATGAACCTCGGTCAGATATTCGAGGCTATCCTCGGTGCTGCAGGAAAGAAGTTGGGATGCAAGTTTGCTACTCCTATCTTCGACGGTGCAAAGCTTGAGGACCTTGAGGAATGGACTGAGAAGGCTGGACTGCCAAAGAACTGCTCTACTTATCTGTATGATGGTGAGACAGGCGAGAAGTTCGACCAGCCGGCAACAGTAGGTATCACCTACTTCTTGAAGCTCGGCCACATGGTTGAGGACAAGATGCACGCACGCTCTATCGGTCCTTACTCACTCATCACCCAGCAGCCTCTTGGAGGTAAAGCTCAGTTCGGAGGTCAGCGTTTCGGAGAGATGGAGGTTTGGGCCATCGAGGCCTTCGGCGCGAGCCATGTACTTCAGGAAATCCTTACCGTTAAGTCTGACGATGTTGTCGGACGTTCCAAGGCTTATGAGGCAATCGTTAAGGGCGACCCAATGCCGTCAGCAGGCATCCCAGAGTCTCTCAACGTGCTTCTTAATGAGCTTGGAGGTCTCGGCTTGAGCGTTCGTCTTGACTAAAACAGATAATACACTTATTCATAATTCATAATTGAACTATGGCATTCAAAAAAGAATCAAAGGTAAAGAGCAATTTCTCGAAGATAACCATCAGTTTGGCATCTCCTGAGGAAATTCTCGATCATTCGTGCGGTGAGGTTACAAAGCCTGAAACAATCAACTACCGTACTTATAAGCCAGAGCGTGACGGACTCTTCTGCGAGCGTATCTTCGGTCCTACAAAGGACTTCGAATGTGCCTGCGGTAAGTTCAAGCGTATCCGTTACCGTGGCACCATCTGTGACCGCTGTGGTGTAGAGGTTACAGAGAAGAAGGTTCGCCGTGAGCGTTCCGGACATATTGAACTCGTAGTGCCAGTGGCTCATATCTGGTACTTCCGTTCACTCCCTAACAAGATTGGTTACCTGCTTGGTATCCCTACAAAGAAGCTGGACAGCATTATATATTACGAGAAGTATATTGTTATCCAGCCAGGATGTATGGCTAACAAGAGAACAAAGAAGGAAGACGGCGTAGAGCCTGTGCTCGGTTCTCAGAAGGGTGATATCCTTACAGAAGAGGAATATCAGGAGATAATGGACAGGATACCCGATGATAACGAGTATCTTGACGACAGCGACCCAAAGAAGTTCATCGCAATGATGGGTGCTGAGGCCATATACAGACTGCTCTGCGACCTTGACCTCGACTCGTTGTCTTACGAACTCCGTGACCGCGCCACTACCGACGGCTCACAGCAGCGTAAGACAGACGCCTTGAAGCGTCTGCAGGTTGTTGAGGCTTTCCGCCAGAGTATGGCTAAGAACCTTAATGGCGGTCCACGTCAGGAGGGCGAGGAACCAATGAACCGTCCTGAGTGGATGATTATGAAGATTCTTCCTGTTACTCCACCGGAACTGCGTCCGCTCGTACCACTGGATGGCGGTCGTTTCGCTACATCCGACCTAAACGACCTCTACCGCCGCGTAATCATCCGCAACAATCGTCTGAAGAGACTTGTGGAAATCAAGGCTCCAGAGGTTATTCTCCGCAACGAGAAGCGTATGCTTCAGGAGGCTGTTGACTCATTGTTCGACAACTCACGCAAGTCAAGCGCTGTCAAGAGCGAGTCAAACCGTCCGTTGAAGTCTCTCTCTGACTCTCTCAAGGGTAAGCAGGGACGCTTCCGCCAGAACCTCCTCGGTAAGCGTGTTGACTACTCTGCACGTTCGGTAATCGTTGTCGGTCCTGAGTTGAAGATGGGTGAGTGCGGTCTGCCAAAGCTGATGGCGGCAGAACTTTACAAGCCATTCATCATCCGCAAGCTCATAGAGCGCGGCATCGTGAAGACAGTGAAGAGCGCAAAGCGTATCGTTGACCGTCGCGAGCCAATAATTTGGGATATCCTCGAGAATGTGATGAGAGGTCATCCTGTGCTCCTTAACCGTGCGCCAACACTCCACCGTCTTGGTATTCAGGCGTTCCAGCCAAAGCTTATAGAAGGTAAGGCTATCCAGCTCCACCCACTCGCATGTACAGCGTTCAATGCCGACTTCGATGGCGACCAGATGGCTGTCCACCTCCCATTGTCTAACGAGGCTATCCTTGAAGCGCAGATTCTGATGCTTCAAAGCCACAATATCCTCAATCCTGCCAACGGTTCTCCTATCACTGTGCCTTCACAGGACATGGTGCTCGGTCTCTACTATATTACAAAGATGCGTCCGGGAGCAAAGGGTGCTGGCCTGAAGTTCTATGGTCCAGAAGAGGCTATCATCGCCTACAATGAGGGCAAGTGCGACCTCCACGCGCCTGTTAATGTGCTCGTGGCTGATATCAATGAGCGTGGCGAGTATATTAAGCACATGGTTGAGACATCTGTCGGCCGCGTTATCGTAAACGAACTTGTGCCAAGAGAGATGGGTTATGTTAACGAAATCATCTCTAAGAAGTCTCTCCGCGATATCATCACCGACGTTATCAAGAAGGTAGGTTTTGCCAAGGCTTGCGAGTTCCTTGATGGCATCAAGAACCTCGGTTACCGCATGGCTTACGAGGCTGGTCTGTCGTTCAACCTTGACGATATCATCATCCCTGCAGAGCGTCAGGCTATTATCGAGAAGGGTGAGAACGAAGTTCGCCAGATTACAGACAACTATAACATGGGCTTCATCACTGACACTGAGCGTTACAACCAGGTTATTGATACTTGGACCCATGTTAACAACAATATCGGTGATGTCCTGATGAAGGAGATGACCGAGGCTGACCAGGGCTTCAACGCCGTTTATATGATGCTCGACTCTGGTGCCCGTGGTTCTAAGGACCAGATTAAGCAGCTTGCAGGTATGCGTGGTCTTATGGCTAAGCCACAGAAGGCAGGTGCTGAGACACGAAGCACTATTGAGAACCCTATCCTTTCTAACTTCAAGATTGGTATGTCGGTGCTCGAGTACTTCATCTCTACCCACGGTGCTCGTAAGGGTCTTGCCGATACCGCTATGAAGACTGCCGACGCTGGTTACCTGACACGTCGTCTTGTTGACGTATCACATGACGTGATTGTCAATGAGGAAGACTGTGGCACTCTCCGCGGACTTGAATGTCGCGCGCTGAAGAACGGCGACCAGGTAGTTTCTACATTATATGAAAGAATCCTCGGCCGTGTGTCTGTTCACGATGTTATCCATCCGCAGACAGGCAAGCTCATCGTTGCCGCAGGACATGAGATTACCGAGTCCATCGCGCAAGCCATTGAAGATTCTCCACTCGAGATGGTTGAGATTCGTTCTGTACTCACCTGCGAGAGCAAGCAGGGTGTCTGCATGAAGTGTTACGGACGTAACCTCGCGACATCTAAGATGGTTCAGAAGGGTGAGGCTGTCGGTGTCATCGCCGCTCAGGCTATCGGTGAGCCGGGTACACAGCTTACTCTCCGTACGTTCCACGCCGGTGGTATCGCTGGTAACGCTGCTGCCAACGCTTCTATCATTGCAAAGGAAGAGTCTATCGTAGAGTTCGAGGAACTCCGTACAGTGCCATTCGTTGACGAGACTGGCAAGGAGTGCGAGATGGTTGTTAGCCGTCTTACTGAGTGCCGTTTCGTTGAGCCACATACAAAGATTGTTCTTTCTGTTGTGCCTGTTCCTTATGGTAGCGCCCTCTATGCTCAAGACGGCAGCGTTGTCAAGTCAAAGGAACTTGTTGCAAAGTGGGACCCATTCAACTCTGTAATCGTTACCGAGTTTGCAGGTAAAATACGCTTCAGGGATGTTATTGAAGGTCAGACATTCGTTGCTGAAACCGACGATACAACAGGTCTTACTGAGCGCATCATCGTTGACTCACGCTCAAGAACAGAGACCCTCGTGCCTACTTGTGAGATTATTCGTGTTAATACAGACGTAAAATCAGACGCATCTTTTGAAGGTGAGGTTCTTGCTTCTTACATCTTCCCTGTAGGTGCCCACATCAATGTTGAAGACGGTGAGATTGTTTCATCAGGTACTACCCTCGTTAAGATACCACGTACGGTTGCCAAGGGTGGTGATATCACCGGTGGTCTTCCACGTGTAACAGAGCTGTTCGAGGCCCGTAACCCATCTAACCCAGCTGTTGTTTCAGAAATCGACGGTACTGTTTCACTCGGTCGTGTTAAGCGCGGCAACCGTGAGATTATCGTAACATCAAAGTCTGGCGATGAGCGCAAGTATCTTGTTAACATGTCAAACCAGATTCTTGTTCAGGAGAACGATGCTGTTCGTGCCGGCACACCGCTTTCTGACGGTGCCATCACCCCAAGCGATATCCTCTCTATCAAGGGTCCTACGGCTGTTCAGGAATATATTGTTAATGAGGTTCAGGACGTTTACCGTCTGCAGGGTGTGAAGATTAACGACAAGCACTTTGAGATTATCGTCCGTCAGATGATGCGCAAGGTTCAGATTAACGATCCAGGCGACACCACATTCCTCGAGCAGGAACTCGTTGACAAACTCGACTTCCGTGAGGAGAACGACCGCATATGGGGCAAGAAGGTTGTTACAAAGGCTGGCGATTCTGAGAATCTCAAGCCTGGTCAGATAATCACTCTCCGCCGTCTGCGCGACGAGAACTCTGCTCTCAAGCGCCGCGATATGAAACTTGTTGAGGTTCGCGATGCTGTTCCTGCAACCGCCACTCAGGTGCTTCAGGGTATCACTCGCGCTGCTCTCCACACAAAGAGCTTCATGTCTGCAGCATCATTCCAGGAGACTACCAAGGTGCTCAACGAGAGCGCTATCCGCGCAAAGGTGGATACTCTCCAGGGTATGAAGGAGAACGTTATCTGTGGACACCTTATCCCTGCTGGTACTGGTCAGCGTGAGTACGAAAAGCTTATCGTCTCTTCACGCGATGAGTATGAGCGCAGCCAGATAACCCGTCATACTATTACGGATCTTTATTAATAGAAAGGAAGTACAAGGAGTTATAAGAAGTCCAGGAAGTCCAAGACATTACTAAAATGTGCTACAATTCAAGGTTTCAGAGTAATAAAGCTATTGTCTT
>JABUUE010000024.1:1737-23400 GCA_021443335.1 Bacteroidaceae bacterium | reverse complement strand
AAAAAAGTATCTAAAAACCAAATACACTTACATGAAAATGTGCCTAAAAGTATATAGTTGCCAATTTTTTTGTTGAGACGCCATTATTATTAAGGAAACACACGCTGTGTGTAGCGGGCTAAATGACTGAGGAAGGCTGCGATTAAACGAGAACAAACAAGCTTGCTTGATTTGTCGAGCATGAGCAGACTCGCAAAGGCAACAGCACAAAAATAGCCAACAAGATAAATCAAAGAGGCTCTAAGAAAAATAAAAAACGTAGGAAGTTATTCTTTTACCATTACATAAAACAATACACACAAACAATACACACAACACTTGTATGCATTCTCCATCGGATTTCCAATTTTCACATCGTAGGAATTCAATACACAAAAACAACCGCACCGAGACCAAAAATCCTGATGCGGTTGTTTTATTTGTTGATGACTGCTGACTAATGACTGCTGACGAATCATTAATCAATAATCATTAATCATTAATCACTAATCAATAATCAATTAATCAATTAATCAATTAATCAATTAATCAATTAATCAATTAATCTATCAATCAATCCCAGTTAGTTGTTTATTGATCCGCCGACGATGTCGAGAAGCTCGCTCGTGATGGCTTGCTGACGCGACTTGTTGTACTGCAGGTTGAGCAGGCGCAGAAGCTCGTCTGCGTTGTCGGTGGCTGTCTGCATGGCAACCATTCGCGCCGCGTGCTCCGAGGCGTTGCTGTCGAGGAGGTCAACATAAACCTGAAGGTTCAGCACTTTCGGGATGAGAGCGTTGAGAAGAGTCTGCTTGTCGGGCTCCACGATGTAGTTGTCGTGCATGCGGAAAGCCTCTATCTTCTGCTCCTTCTGCTGCGCGTCGCGCTGGCGAAGGTACTCTTGTGAGTCTTTCGTGGCGATGGTGGAGTCGAGGTCGCGGTAGATGTTCTTGTCGAGTTCGCGCTCGATGTCGAACGGCAGAAGGGTCTCGCGGGTGAGTATCTGAGAGCCGGCGCTCTTGAAGTGGTGGAAGATTATCTCCACGCGGTCTATCTCGCCGTTGACGTACATCGCCGAGAGCTCACGGGCAATGTCGGCGCACTGCTGCGCGTTGGGCTTGTCGGCAAGTGTCACGAACTTTCCTGCCGACTTCAGTCCCCACTTTGTAACCTTCTCGCCAATCTTGCGGCCGATGGGGTAGATGAGGATATTGTCCGGACCGAGACCTTCATATTCCTTCAGCACCTGCTCTGTGAGCTTGATGACGTTGTGGTTATAGCCGCCGCACAGACTAGAGTTGCTCGAGAACACTATGAGCGCCACACGCTTCACAGGTCGCTTGAGCGTAAGCTCGCTGTCAACCTCCACATCCGACTGCAGGAATGTCTTGAGCATGCCCTTGAGCATCATGGAGTAAGGGTACATGTTCTCAATCATTCGCTGCGCGTGATGCAGCTTTGACGACGCAACCATCTTCATCGCGCTCGTTATCTTGCGCGTGCTGTTGACGGAGCCGATGCGGGTTTTTATTTCTTTTAGTGAAGGCATAGCTTATGGGCTTTGTTTACTTATTTCAAGTTTCGCAGATGCTTAATTTTTGGGTTTTAAGGTCTTTAGGTTATAAGGTTACTTCCTTTCAGTCAGTGACATCATTATCTATCTCATATAGGAAAGTTTTTGGGTTTAATAGCTTTGTCGCAATAAAGGTAGCAAACCTGATAACCCCATAACCACTTATAACCTTATAACCCTCTCAACTTGAGCTTGCGAAAGTTGAGTTACTTAGTATTGTCCTGTAACGTTTGCCATTACTTCCTCGATGACCTTTGTCACGTTGTCGTCAATCTTTCCTGCGCCGAGGGTGTCGATGACATCCTGGTGTGAGGTGCGCAGACTCTCGAGGAATGCGTCCTGACACTCGCGAACCTTATCGACAGGTGCTTTTGCCATCAGACCGTGAACACCGCAATAGAGTATTGCTATCTGCTCGCCGACAGGCATTGGGCTGTACTGTGGCTGGATGAGCAGCTGGTTGTTCTTGCGGCCGCGGTCGAGGGTCATCGCTGTCACGGCGTCCATATCGCTTGAGAACTTGGAGAAGCTTTCGAGCTCGCGATACTGTGCCTGGTTGATTTTCAGCGTTCCGGCAACCTTCTTCATTGACTTTATCTGTGCCGAACCACCTACACGGGATACGGAGATACCTACGTTGATGGCTGGACGGAAGCCCTGGTTGAAGAGGTCGGACTCAAGGAATATCTGTCCGTCGGTGATGGAGATAACGTTTGTAGGGATGTAGGCGGAAACGTCGCCTGCCTGTGTCTCGATGATTGGGAGGGCTGTCAGTGAGCCGCCGCCCTTAACATGGCCTTTCAGGCACTCAGGGAGGTCGTTCATGGCTTCTGCCACCTCTTGCTGCTCGTTAATCTTGGCTGCGCGCTCGAGAAGACGGCTGTGGAGGTAGAACACGTCGCCAGGGTAAGCCTCGCGTCCTGAAGGACGGCGGAGGATAAGCGACACCTCGCGGTAAGCAACAGCCTGCTTTGACAGGTCGTCATAGACTACAAGGGCTGAGTGGCCGCGGTCGCGGAAATACTCGCCGATGGCTGCGCCGGCAAAAGGTGCGTAATACTGCATGGCAGCGGGGTCGGCAGCGGTGGCTGCAACGATGATGGAGTAGGGCAGTGCGCCGTGCTCCTTCAGGTTCTGCACAAGGGCTGCAACGGTTGATGCCTTCTGACCGATAGCTACGTAGATGCAATATACTGGCTTGCCTGCCTCGTAGAAACTCTTCTGGTTGATGATGGTGTCGATGGCGATGGCTGTCTTGCCGGTCTGACGGTCGCCGATGATAAGCTCACGCTGGCCGCGACCGATAGGAATCATTGAATCGACAGCCTTGAGGCCTGTCTGCAGTGGCTCCTTTACCGGCTGACGGTAGATAACACCTGGGGCCTTGCGGTCGAGTGGCATCTCGAAAGAGTTGCTCATGTCGATATCACCCTTGCCGTCGATAGGCTGTCCGATAGGGTTGATGACACGGCCTAACATGTTGTCGTTGACGCGGATAGACGCGATGCGCTTGGTGCGCTTTACGACCATGCCTTCCTTGATGCCGTCAGTGGAACCGAGAAGAATACAGCCGACATTGTCCTCCTCAAGGTTCATCACGATAGCCATTGTACCGTTCTCAAACTCGAGAAGTTCGTTTGCCTCTGCATTGCGAAGTCCATAGATGCGAGCCACACCGTCGCTTACTTGCAACACTGTTCCCACCTCATCGAACTTGCTTCCGGCATCTATGCCTTTGAGCTGCTCGAGGAGCACCTGTGACACCTCGCTGGGTTTTATTTTGTCTGACATAAATTTTTTTTAATTTAGCTGTTTAAGAATACTGTTAAGTTGTTTCTTTACACTTGCGTCTATGCGATAGGTGTCGTACTCTAAGATAAAACCACCTATGAGTTCGGGGTCAACAGCAGTCTCCAAATCCACCTTGCCGTTGGTCTGCTTCTCAATAAGTGAGCGCAGCTTGACCACAGTGTCCTGGGAGACGGGCGCGGAGGTGGTGATTTTACCGGTGATGATGTTGTTCTGTTGGCGGTAGAGGGTGATGTAGGAGTTGGCGATATACTGCAGCATTTTCTCCCGTCCCGTCTTCAGCACCATCTGAAGGAGGTTCTTGACCAGTTCAGACTCGGTGTTGCCGGCAGCGGTTAACATCACTTGCCATTTAACATCGTTGGAAACCATCGGGTTCTCAATCACTTGTCGCATCTGTGGCACATCAAGGTAGGCTTTGGCGAGCGTCTGCATCGTGGCGTAAACGCTCTCCTCGCTTTTCCCTTCTGTTGCCGCCTTCAGCAGTGCGCGCGCATATCTTACCGAAATTACTCCTATGTCCATTCTTTAATAGTATTTTAGTAACGTTGAAAAAATAAGTTATAATTTTTCATGAACTTTCCTATATCAATAAAATAGAAAAGGTTGTCACTGTAAGTAACGTAAAATTATCGTAAAATTGACCATAAAATTGTTTTGTTAAAAACAAAGATTAAACCAAATTAACGCAGATTTTATCTGCGCCCATCTGCGATAATCTTTGTTTAAAATAAAATTTATGACATATTTACGTTAAAATATAACTGCAGTAATTGTTATAAGTTATTTTTTTATCGTTCCTTACGAAAGTACTACCTTAATAATTGACAGATTGACTACTTCACTTCTGAGAGCATTTTGTCAATAAGAGCTTCTTGCGAGCTGTCGCTATTGAGCTTCTCGCGAAGAATCTTCTCGGCAATACCAACACTGAGCTCAGCCACTTGCTTCTTGATGTCGTTGATAGCGGCTTGTTTCTGTGCCTCTATCTCCGCCTTTGCCTCGTCGAGCATGCGAGCGCCTTGGTTGCGGGCCTTGGTCTCGGCTTGGGCAATGATGGCGGCGCGGGTGGCTGTGGCTTCTTTAAGGATGTCTGCCTGTTTTGCGCGTGCCTCCTGCAGGATGGATTCCCCCTGTTGCTGGATGGTTGCCAGCTTTTCATTGGCTTCCTTGGCAGCCGCAAGGCTCTCGTCGATGAACTTCTTGCGCTCGTCGATCATGTTGCCTATGGCTGGGAAACCCCACTTCCAGAGAATGAGGAAAACGATGATGAATGTCAGCGACATCCAGAAAATCAATCCCTCACTTGGTAATAGCAAATCCATACTTACTTAAGTTTATTAGTGTCGGAAAAATGTGTGGTCCGACGAAATTACATGATAGCGGTTACAACGGCGAAAAGGGCAACACCCTCGATAAGAGCGGCAGCAACAATCATACCACCGAACAACTTACCATACATCTCAGGCTGGCGAGCCATGGCATCCATTGCCTGACCACCAATCTTACCGATGCCAAGACCTGCACCAATAGCAGCAAGACCTGCACCTACAACACCCAAGTTACCAGTCACTTCCATGAATAATGATGAAATCATAATCTTTAAGTTTTTTAAATGTTATTATTCTTGTTTATTTTATTCTCTATTGAATTTTTTTCAAGCTTTCGAGCTTTCGAGACTTCGAGCTCCCCTTTTTACCTTACTCGTGCTCCGGCTCTTTGCGTGCCAATCCGATGAACACTGCGCTCAGCATTGTGAACACCATGGCCTGCAGGAAGCAGACGAGGCACTCGAGACACATCATGAAGATGCTCATGATGACGCTAAGGCCTGACAGTCCGAACTTCATTCCCGGCGCTGCGTTGGCAACGACAAAGATGATGCAAGGAACGGCGATGGCTATCGCGTGGCCAGCAAGCATGTTGGCGAAGAGACGAATCATCAGCGCGAAAGGCTTTGTGAAGATGCCGACAAACTCGATGACCTGCATCATCGGGAAGATTGGCGTCTTGAGGAACAGCGGAACCTCGGGCCAGAAGATGTCTTTCCAGTAATGCTTGTTTCCGCTGAACTGCACGATGATGAAGGTGCAGAGAGCCAAGAGGAAGGTGCAGGCGATGTTGCCGGTGACGTTGAAGCCGAAAGGTATCATGCCTATCACATTACAAGTCAGGATGAAGAAGAACACTGACAAGAGGTAAGGGCAGTATTTCTCGTAGCCCGGACCGATGTTTGCCTTTGCGATGTCGTTGCAGACATACTCGTAAAGGAAGGCGATGAGTCCGCTGAAACCTTTCTCTGCAGGGTCTTCTGGATTCTTCTTGCGGAACTTGCTTGCCGGAATGAGAATCATGCAGAGAAGTATCACGACGCAGAGGAAGAGCGTGACAACAGTCTTCGTGATGGAGATGTCGAAGGTCTTTGTCAGCTCGCTGCCGTTCTTCTCGTAAATCTTGCCTGCCTTGTCGCCCTCTGTGGCAAGGACAAGGTTGTCAGGACCGTAGCGGAAACCGTCGGCGGCTGCCTCATGCTCGAACTTGTCGCTCATGAAGACGTGCCAGCCTGTTGACGAGTGGACAATCACGGGCAGGTGGACCACAATGGCGCTCTCGCCCTCGCCGGTGATGTGCCAGTCGTGGGAGTCTTTTACGTGTTCGAAAACTATTTCACTGATGTTCAGTTTTTCCTCTTCCGCGCTCACGGTGAGTGAGATGCAGAACAAGGCTATAACCGAAAGAAACAGTCGTCTTAGATGTTTCATTATTTTTAATATTAAAAAATATTCTACTTAGAGTTAGGCTTCAGGAAAAGTTTCCGTATTATCAGCGTCGTCACGATGAGCATAAGGAAATAGCAGCCTACACTTACCAAGGCGAAGGTCTTGGACTCCGCGTGGGTCTCGGCAATCTTCCAGCAGTAAACCGCAACCATAGCTAACGACATCAGAAAGCGTGTCAGCATGACGGCGATATATGTCGGGGCTGTCCATTCCTTCTTGATGCCAGACACCCACTTGCAGGCATAGACCGAAGCCACGCCAAGGGCGGTGAAGAAACATGCCACAAAAGCTATACTCGCAACGCTCATCCCTTCTCTACGCAAAGTGAGACAATGTTCTTGTGCAACTCTACGAAACCTCCGGAAATGTCCAGCCTCTGCGTGCCGTCGGCTGTGTTGTATTCCACAACACCCTTTTGCAGGGCAGAGATGATGGGGGCGTGGTTGTTGAGAATCTCAAAGTCGCCCATTACCCCTGGCACTCTTACCATTGTCGCCTCTCCGTCGTAGAGAGTATTTTCGGGAGATATAATCTTTAAGTTCATAGTATTGTTTATAGGGTTATGGTTATTGGGGTTATGAGATTAGGTTTTATGGTTTTATGGTTATTGGGTTTTGGGGTTGATATGTTACAAAGGTAATAAACCTCATAACCTTATAACCTTATAACCTTACAACCTCATAACCTCCAACCTTATAACCTTTAACCTCCAATATATAACCATTAACTTTTATGCCTGAGCCTGTGCCATGAGTTGCTTACCCTTCTCGATAGCCTGCTCGATAGTTCCTACGTTGAGGAATGCCTGCTCTGGCAGGTCGTCGAGTTCGCCGTTGAGAATCATGTTGAAGCCCTTGATGGTGTCTTCGATGCTTACCATCTCGCCCTTGACACCAGTGAACTGCTCTGCCACGGTGAACGGCTGTGAGAGGAAGCGCTGCACGCGGCGTGCGCGGTTAACGGTGAGCTTGTCGTCGTCGGAGAGCTCGTCCATACCGAGGATGGCGATGATGTCTTGCAGCTCCTTGTACTTCTGCAGAATCTGCTTCACACGCTGAGCGCACTCGTAATGCTCCTTGCCCACAACGAGCGGGTCGAGGATGCGGGATGTAGAACCGAGTGGGTCAACGGCTGGGTAGATACCGAGTGACGCGATGTTACGAGAAAGCTCTGTTGTGGCGTCGAGGTGGGTGAATGTTGTTGCCGGAGCAGGGTCTGTCAAGTCGTCGGCTGGCACATAAACCGCCTGAACGGAGGTGATGGAGCCTGTCTTTGTTGATGTGATACGCTCCTGCATTGTACCCATCTCGGATGCGAGTGTAGGCTGGTAACCTACGGCTGACGGCATACGGCCGAGCAGCGCTGACACCTCGGAGCCCGCCTGCGTGAAACGGAAGATGTTGTCGATGAAGAAGAGGATGTCGCCGCCCTGATCGCGGAACTCCTCAGCAACTGTCAGACCAGAGAGTGCCACTGATGCGCGTGCGCCTGGCGGCTCGTTCATCTGACCGTAAACGAGAGTTGCCTGTGACTTCTTGAGTGCTTCTGGGTCAACGAGAGAGAGGTCCCATTTGCCCTCTTCCATTGCCTTGAGGAACTTCTCGCCGTACTTGATAACTCCTGATTCGAGCATTTCTCGGATAAGGTCGTTACCCTCGCGGGTACGTTCACCAACACCGGCGAACACTGAGAATCCGTTGTGTCCCTTGGCGATGTTGTTGATAAGCTCCATGATGAGCACTGTCTTTCCTACGCCGGCACCGCCGAAGAGTCCAATCTTACCTCCCTTGAGGTAAGGCTCGAGAAGGTCGATGACTTTGATACCTGTGGCGAGCATCTCCTTTGATGTGGAGAGTTCCTCGTACTTAGGAGCAGCGTGGTGGATAGGATAGGAGTTCTCCATGCCGAGAGCTTTCATGCCGTCGATAGGCTGACCTACCACGTTGAGCATACGTCCCTTGATTTGTTCGCCAGAAGGCATGCTGATAGGTGCGCCGAGAGGTATCGCCTCCAGTCCGCGCTGCAGACCGTCTGTGTTGTCCATTGCCACACAGCGCACTGTGTCCTCGCCGATGTGCTGCTGTACCTCAACGATGAGTTCCTTACCGTTTGGACGAATAACCTTCAGAGCTTCGTGAATTTTAGGAAGTACCTCCTGCGCGTCCTTTCCTTCTGTGTTGAAATACACGTCGATAACAGGACCGATAATCTGAGATATTCTTCCTTGTATGTTTGCCATAAGCTATATAATTAATGTGTTTATGTCGTATTAGTGACCTTTGATAAATCAGGTTTTAGGGTGTTAATGTGTTTTTGCGGTGATTGCTAAAGATACAAAGACCCTCGTTTCGGGGGCAAAGTTAATAATTTATTTGTCTATACGCAAATTTTTCCTTAAAAAAATTAAAAAAATATTTTTTTCCCCGAAAACATATACAAGCGAGAAAATATTTGCTAATTTTGCAGAAAAGTTTGGACAGAAAGCATCATCGTCTAAAAATGGTGTACATAGAATACCCTGAAAACAGTAAAATCATCTATGACTTGACATTGTTTTTGGCTACCGAGGAGTATGCCGCACGCCGACTGACACAGTTTGACGACTGCTTTTTCATGTGGCGTGTCAGTCCTTCAGTGGTTGTCGGGCGAAACCAGGTGATGGCGGCGGAAGTTAACCTTGATTATTGCCGCGAGAATGGCGTGAGGGTGTTTCGCCGAAAGAGTGGCGGCGGCTGCGTCTATGCTGACATGGGGAACGTGATGATGTCGTACGTGACGAGCGGCGACAACGTGGCTTTCATATTCAACCGCTACATCAATTTGGTGGCTTTTGCCCTGCGTAAGATGGGTGTTGAGGCGCGGGTGACAGGGCGCAACGATGTGCTTGTGGATGGGCGGAAAGTGTCGGGCAGCGCGTATTATCATCTGCCGGGGCGGAGCATTGTCCACGGTACGCTGCTATATGATACTGACATGAGAAACATGCAGCTGAGCATAACACCGCCAGCAGAGAAACTTGCAAAGAACGGCGTGAAGAGTGTCAGGCAGCGGATAGGTCTGCTGAAAGATTTTACGGACAAGTCGTTGGAGAATGTTATGGCGCACATTAGAAAGACTTTCTGCGCCGACGAGACTTACACCTTGACAGAGAATGACTTGGCAGAGATAGAACGAATAAGGCAGACTTACCTGTCGGAGAAATTCGTTTACGGAAAATAAGGAGTTTTTTCAAGGAGTTGCAAGGAGTTCAAGGAGTTGCAAGGAGTTACTTCCTTTCAGTCAGTGACATCATTATCCATCTTATAGAGGAAAGTTCAAGACATTACCGAAATAAAAAGGTGTTAAGAAACATAACTTGTAAAAAGGGTGTTAAGAGAATTACCAAATATTTTACAACATATTCACTATGGAAAAGAAAACTTGTCTTTATGACAAACATGTGGCTTTGGGCGCGTTGATGAGTCCGTTTGGCGGATTTGTCATGCCAATTCAGTACAAAGATATTATGACGGAGCATAATGCTGTCAGGAATGATGTCGGACTGTTTGACGTGTCTCACATGGGCGAGGTGACAGTCAGTGGCGAAGATGCTGAGAAATTCGTTAACTACATATTCACCAATGACATAACTGACGCTCCGCTTGGCAAGATTTATTACGGCATGATGCTCTACGAGACTGGCGGTGTGGTCGATGACTTGCTCGTTTACAAGCGTGGCGACAACGACATCTTCCTTGTCATAAATGCAGGAAACATAGACAAGGATGTGGATTGGATAATGAAGCATGCGGAGAGTTTCAATGTCAAGATTGAGCATCAGTCGGACTATTACGGTCAGATTGCCGTGCAAGGTCCGAACGCGGAAAAGGTGGTTGAAGATGTTCTCGGCTTGTCTTGCTCGGAACTGACGTTCTACACGTTCAAATGTCTTGATATTGACACGGTTGACGGAGGCAAGGAGACAATCATTGTTTCGCGCACAGGCTATACCGGTGAGGATGGTTTTGAGATTTACGCAAGTCATGCGTTGACAACTCTTTATTGGGATAAACTCATTGCTGCCGGCGTGCAACCTTGTGGACTTGGCTGCCGCGACACTCTGCGCTTTGAGGTTGGTCTTCCGCTTTACGGCGACGAGCTGACGGCAGAGATTTCTCCTGTCATGGCTGGGCTTGGAATGTTCGTGAAACTGGAAAAGGACGATTTCATCGGTAAGAATGCCATTGCGGAACAGAAGGCTAACGGCGTGGCAAAGAAGATTATAGGCATAGAGCTTGCCGACAAGGCTATTCCGCGTCACGGCTACAATGTGCTGACAATGGAAGGCGAGGTTGTCGGTGAGGTGACAACAGGCTATAATTCCATCTCCACGGGCAAGAGTGTCTGCATGGCTCTCATAGACAGTGCTTACGCAAAACTCGGCACGCCTCTGCAGGTGCAAATCCGCAAGAAGGTGTTTGCAGGAACTGTGGTTAAAAAGCAGTTTTATAAGAAAAGTTACAAATCATAAATAAAAACAATAACCGTTATTATGGCAACATTCAAAGAAGGTTTCTATTATTCAGAAACACATGAGTATGTAAAGGTGGAGGGCGACTTTGCCTATGTTGGTATCTCTGATTATGCGCAGCACGCTTTAGGCACTGTCGTTTATGTCGATATGCCGGAAGTGGATGATGAAGTTGAGGCAGGTGAGGAGTTTGGCGCAGTTGAAAGTGTTAAGGCTGCCAGCGACCTTGTTTCTCCTGTAAGCGGCACTGTTGTGGAAATTAACGAGGCTCTTGAGGATGAGCCAGAACTCGTGAACAAAGACGCTTTCGAGAACTGGATTATCAAGGTTGAGATGTCGGACAAGGGTGAGCTTGAAAACCTCATGAACGCCGCCGACTACGAGAAGTTCTGCGAGAAAGAGTGATAGACCCACCTAAAGAAAAATTTTTATGTTCAAGTATTTTCCACATACGCAGAACGACATTGATAAAATGCTGCGTCAGTGCGGGTTAGACTCACTTGAAGACCTCTACTCTGACATTCCGGAAGCCATCCGCTTTCGCAAGGAGTATCAGTTGCCAGAGGCTTTGACTGAGTTGGACTTGCGCGAGTTTTTCGGAAAACTGGATGAGGAGCAGCAGGCTCTCATCTCGTTTGCTGGAGCCGGATGTTACGACCATTATGCGCCGTCAGTTGTGAGAAATCTAATCGGTCGTTCCGAGTTTCTCACATCCTATACCCCGTATCAGGCGGAAATTTCACAAGGCACGCTTCACTATATCTTTGAGTATCAGTCGATGATGGCAGAACTGACGGGCTTGGATATCTCTAACGCCTCGATGTATGATGGTGCAACAGCCACTGCCGAGGCGGTGATGATGACTTTCAATGCTGCGAAGAAGGCTGAGAAGGTGCTTGTTTCCGCTGCTCTCGACCCGAAGGTTCGCACGGTTGTTGACACTTACGCTCATTTCAACGGCATAAAGATTGAGACAGTTCCTTTTGTTGACGGACAGACTGACCGCCAGTTTATCACTGACAAAATTGCCGAAGGTGGTGTGGCTGGTGTAGTTATGCAAATGCCTAACTACTATGGTATTGTGGAAGACCTGACTGGTCTTGCCGATGAGATTCATGCCGCAAAAGGTCTGCTTGTTATCAATAGTCACGCCGCTGACCTCGCGTTGCTTAAAACGCCTGGTGAGTGGGGCGCGGACATAGCTGTCGGCGAGGCTCAGAGTCTTGGCATCCCGATGAGTTTCGGCGGACCTGGTTTGGGTTATATGTGCTGCACGGAAAAGCTTGTCCGTAAGTTGCCAGGCCGTATTGTAGGTATGACGCGCGACAATCGTGGTCAGCGTGCTTTTGTCTTGACGTTGCAGGCACGCGAACAACATATCCGTCGCCAGAAAGCTACTTCAAACATCTGCTCAAACCAAAGTCTCATGGCTCTCTATGTTACTATATATATGAGTGTTATGGGCAAAGAGGGTGTCAAGGAAGCTGCGGAACTGAGTTACGCCGGAGCGCATTATCTTGCAGAGAAACTCTGTGAAACCGGTCGCTGCAAACTGACATATCCGGAAAAGGTGTTCTTCAATGAATTCTGCGTGACGACAGTGGATTCTGTTGACGACATTATCGCTCGTGCTGCTGATAAAGGCATTCTTGCAGGCGTGAAAATTGACGAACACATCCTGATGGTGGCTGTTACTGAGAAAAGAACAACGAAGGAAATGGAAGTCTTAATTGAATGCTTATAGAACTCACCTTAATTGAAAGCTTATGAACAACCGATTATATGGAAATTT
The DNA here is from genome assembly GCA_021443335.1 of Bacteroidaceae bacterium. Lineage (GTDB taxonomy): Bacteria > Bacteroidota > Bacteroidia > Bacteroidales > Bacteroidaceae > Prevotella. The sequence goes on along the minus strand of JABUUE010000024.1, from coordinate 10,957 downwards.
GATATTCGAGCTCTCTTGTCCGGGCAGAAAGGGTTATTCGCTGCCGAAGAATCATTTTGGACATACGGCTGATGAGATTCCTGCCGTGATGCGACGTCAGAAAGATGCCGAACTTCCGGAGTGTGATGAGTTGAGCGTTGTGCGCCATTACACAAACTTGAGCCACAATAATTTCGGGCTTTTCGATGGGTTCTATCCTCTCGGTTCATGCACCATGAAATATAACCCTGTCATCAATGAGGATATTGCAGCGTTGCCATCGTTTGCCAACACTCACCCTTTGCAGCCAGAGAAATACTGCCAGCCTATTCTCAAGATTCACAAGTTGCTTGACGAGGTGCTTTGCCAGTTGACTGGATTGGCGAAGTTCACGCTTGCTCCTTTTGCAGGTGCGCATGGCGAGTTGACAGGCTTGATGACTATCCGCGGCTACCATGAGAGCCGTGGCGACAATGCTCGTACCAAGGTGCTTATTCCAGACTCTGCCCACGGCACAAACCCTGCCTCTGCCGCTGTCTGCGGATTGGAGGTTGTTGAGGTGAAGAGCCTAGCCGATGGCACTGTCGATGTAGATGACTTGAAGTCAAAGTTGTCGTCAGAGGTGGCAGCTATGATGATGACAAATCCTAACACGCTTGGCATTTTTGAGAAGAATATTCCTGAGATTGCAAAGCTTGTTCACGACTGCGGTGGCCTGATGTACTATGATGGAGCAAACCTCAATCCTATGCTTGGCGTCTCACGTCCGGGAGATATGGGCTTTGATGTTATGCACATTAATCTTCACAAGACCTTCTCAACGCCTCACGGTGGTGGCGGTCCCGGTAGCGGTCCTGTTGGTGTGCGCGCCGGCTTGGAAGAGTTTATCCCGACTGTCAGCGCTTTCCGTGGTAATTATGCCGTGTGTATCAAGGCTTTGGCTTATGTCTTAAGCTTGGGTAAGGAAAACATCGCCATGGTTGGACCGTTGGCAACCCTCAACGCCAATTATATTAAGGATAGCCTGAAAGACCTTTACGAATTGCCAATCGACGGCCGCTGTATGCACGAGTTTGTGTTCGACGGACTGAAGGACAAATCGACAGGTGTTACAACGATGGATGTTGCCAAGCGTCTGCTCGACTACGGCTATCACGCTCCTACAATCTATTTCCCTCTGCTCTTCCACGAGAGTCTGATGATAGAGCCAACAGAGAACGAGAGCAAGGAGACAATAGATAGTTTCATCGCTGTCATGCGCGCTATCGCAGAGGAGGCAAAGACCGACCCGGAGATGGTTAAGACAGCTCCACACAAGACTCCTATCGGCAGAGTGGATGATGTGTTGGCAGCGAAACATCCTGTGCTGACATATTCAAATTTTGAGTAAAATGAATACTGATTTGATAATAATAGGCAGTGGTCCTGGTGGTTACAGGGCGGCTGCCTATGCTGCTCAAAATGGGCTGCAAGTAGTGATAGTGGAGAAGGCACACGCAGGTGGCACGTGTCTTAACAGTGGTTGCATTCCAACCAAGACCCTTTGCCATCATGCGGAACAACTTTCGCACTCGTCGTCTGTCAACAAGGATGAAGCCTTCGCCAGCGCTATGGCACACAAGGCGGAAGTCATAGGACAATTGCGTGATGGAGTAGGGCAGCTGATGTCTTCTCCGGGTATCACATTTGTGAAAGGTGAGGCAAGGTTTGTTGAAGACAAGGTTGTTGAGGTTTTGTGCCGTAATGACGATGGCTCAGAGTCTTGTGTCCAATATACTGCCCCAAACATTATCATTGCCACAGGGTCGGTTGCCAAGCTTCCGCCGATAGAAGGTATTGACATGCCACATGTTATGACCTCTACCGAACTGCTTGACATCGAGCGTGTTCCCTCTCGTCTTTGCGTTATCGGCGCCGGCGTTATCGGCTTGGAGATGGCTTCCGTGTTTAATGCTTTCGGAAGTAAGGTTACGGTCGTTGAGTTCCTGAAGGAATGTCTGCTGGCGATGGACAGCGACCTTGCAAAGCGTTTGCGCAAAAGCATGGAGAAGAACGGCATAGAGTTCTTTATGCAGAGCGGTGTAAAGAGGATAACGGAGACGGAAGTTATCTTCGCCGACAAGAAAGGAAGGGAGCAGAGCGTTGAGGCAGATGCAGTGCTTGTAGCCACAGGTCGCGCCGCCAATATAACAGCCGTTCCTGAGAGTCTAACTGTGTCAAAGTTCATTCCTGTTGACGACGATTTCCAGACCTCCATCCCTGGCATCTACGCCATTGGAGATGTCAATGGTCGTTGTCTGCTTGCTCATGCTGCCACCTTCCAAGGCTTACATGTCGTAAACCATATTCTCGGAAAATCCGACAGTATTCGTTTTGATATTATGCCAGCTGCTGTCTTCACTGCTCCTGAAGTAGCCTCTGTCGGTCCTACAGAACAGCAGTTGAAAGACCAAGGCTCGGACTTCCGTGTGTTGAAAGGCTATTATCGCAGTAATGGTCGCGCCCTTGCCAACGAATGTACGGAAGGTCTGTTGAAACTTGTTGTTGCCCCCGATGACCGCATACTTGCTTGTCATGCGATGGGATGCCACGCCGCCGACATTGTTCAGGAAGCAACTGTACTTATAAGTCTCGGAGCAACAGTCGCTCAGCTCCGTGACATCATCCATATACATCCCACGCTTGCAGAAGTGCTACATGAGGTAAGTTTTATATGATTTCTCCCTTTTTGGTATTTTTGCGTCAAGGTTATTATAAGGTGGGGTCTATAAATTAGTGTCCACGAGGTTAAAGGAGTTGAAATATGTATAAAGTACGAAGTACTAATTATGATTACTTTTGTTGTTGTTTTAATCACAATCAGCAAGGCTAATCATACTTAGTACTTCGTACTGTTATTTTCTACTTACTGTTTTCTACTGGTGTGCGTCACGCAGAAGGTCGTTGACGGTCTTCACGGGGTTGAATGTCTCGAGAGGAACTTCAACGAAGATTGTGTTCCAGTCGCTCATTGCGCCGTTCCAAAGACCTGGCAGCTCAAGTGCCTGCAGCTCTTTGCCGCTCTTGCTCTTCTGTGAGATGAAGCCAGTTGATTTGTCAACATACTCTGGCAGACAGAACTTGTTGCCCTTGTAGTCCTTGATTGCGCAGACGAGGTCAACGGGGTTGAAGTGAGTGCCCTTGGTGAACATCTCCATATACTCCTTGTTTGACTTGTCAATCTGGCTGCTTTCAAGGATTTGGAGGCTTATTGTGCCGTCAGCATTGTATGTGTTGAAAGGACCACCGCCAGGCTCACCAACATTCTTCACTACTCCGCAAACGCGCATTGGGCGGTTGAGCTTACTCTTTAGGTATATTACGAGTTCTGCGTCTTCGAGGTTGCTTATGTCGTCCTTACGGCAGCAGAGGTCGTTCTGAACGAAGTTTGCTATCTCTTGGATATCTTCTGTTGAATATTTGCCGCTCTCAATGAGTTGTAGATAACTGAAGGCTTTCTTCTGAAGGTCAACGAGAATGCCGGCAATGATTTGCTTGTAGTCTGTTGTTGGCTGCTTCAAGCGGTCTGGCACAACATTGTCGATGTTCTTAATGAAGACAACATCTGCGTCGATGTCATTGAGGTTCTCTATGAGTGCGCCGTGACCTCCCGGGCGGAAGAGCAGGGTGTCGTCATCGTTGCGGAATGGGGTTCCGTCAGGGTTTGCAGCGATGGTGTCGGTAGATGACTTCTGCTCAGAGAAGCTGATGTCGTAAGTTACTCCGTACTTGTCGGCATACATCTGCTGCTTGTCAGCTACGCGCTGTTTGAAGAATGGCAGGTGCTCGTGGCTCACGGTGAAGTGTACGTTAGCCTTGCCGTCAGAAGATGCGTAGAGAGCTGCTTCTACAAGATGCTCCTCCATTGGGGTGCGTGGACCTTCTGCATATTTGTGGAAGAGAAGCATTCCCTTTGGCAGCTGTCCGTAGTTGAGGCCTTCTGCTGAAAGCATATTCAGCGCCACTGCCTTGTAGTTGCCTTCTGCGATGAGTTCGTCAACGCTTTTGCCATTGTTCTTCTTGCACATATCGTCGAGCTCGTTGAAGAAAGCGAAACTGTGTATCTCGTTGAAATACTTCTTCTCAAAGTCTGTTGTAGGAACATCGTAATCTGCTGTAGTGAAAGCAAATACGTCTTTGAACATACGAGAGGCTGCACCGGAAGCAGGGACAAACTTCACGATTTTCTTTCCCTGTGCCTTGTAGTCTTCCCAAATCTCAATGTATTTCTTCTGGTCTTCTGCTGCTGGAGCTATGATACCGTGCTCAATGCTTGCTGCAGAATCAAGCTTAAGGAAAGGGAAACCTGTCTTAAACTGGTTGAGCTGAATCTCAATCTGCTCTGGTGTGATGCCTTTAACGGCAATCTGCTCAAGGTCTTTTTGTGATAACATAATATTAGTATAATTGGTTAATAGTCTATTGATAGGTGGGAATAGATGGGGGCAAAGTTACGAATAAGCGAAGACAATAGCAAGCAAAATCGAAAGAATTTTCGTTTTTGCTTGCATTGTTGAGCGAAAGTAAGTTCGACCAAAGGTCAAAGTTACGAATAAGTTAGATAATTACAAAATAAATTTGCATTTATTTTGGCTTTGGCTTTGAACTTTGGCTTTGGCTTTTTATCTAATACAGGAAAGTTAGTTCCTTTCAGTCACTGACATCATTATCCATCTGATAGAGGAAAGTTCAGAGCCAGAGCCAAAGCCAGAGCAATTCCCCCTTTAGGGGGTTAGGGGGCCGAGGGTTAGGGGGCCGTTACTTCTCTTTGTTGTACTTTTTCAATATGCTGTAAGCCTGAACAACTCCTAATCCGCCCGCGGTACTTAAGTCTTTCATAGCCTCTTCTTTGCGTTCTTTCTTTATGTAGGCAAGGCCGCGGTTGAAGTATGCGCGTTCAAATTTTAAGTCTTGGGCGATGGCTTTTGTGAACATTTCTATTGCCTCGTCATATCTTCCCTCGTGTGCAGCCACGCAACCGTCGTTGTAGTCTATTATTGGTTTTGCTAACAGGCTGTCGGCAGCCGTCTCTTCTGTTATGAGAACTTGGTCGAGGAAGCGCTCGTCAACATCTCTGTTCTGTATCTTTCCGCGGTTGCCGTTGAAGTCTTCCTTTGCTTCGTCGTGCTCCACTTTCACCGTGTCTTCCTCAACGAGCATCTGATATTTTGAGAAGTCTATCTCCGAGCGTTTTCTTACAGCGTTGACCTTTGCCTTTGACCATCGCTGTGGTCCCAGACCGTAATGCTTGTCGTTTTGAGCGTTGAATATCTTAAACTCATCAAGTTCCGCTTTAGCTGTTTGTCCTATTCTGCGGTAGAGTAGGGCTCTCTGTTGCAGACCGTACCAGAAGTTGGGGAACTCTTTAAGAATAATGCTGAAATCGTCTATTGCACCATGGACATTTCCCGTGTTCTGCCGTAGCATAGCGCGGTTGAAGCGAGCCATCACATTGGTAGGTTCATGCTTTACGATGAAGTCAAAGTCAACAAGCGCGCGGTTGTCGTCGCCCACTTGCAGACGAATTACCGCACGGTTGTAGTGGGCAATCATGTTGTCGGGAGCTATTTCTATTGCCTTGTCGTAGTCGGCAAGTGCGCCACGGATGTTGTTCAGGTTTATGCGAGCCATCGCGCGGTTTAGGTAGAGAGGCGCGAAGTTAGGGTGCAGGTGAATGGATTTCGTCAGTTCCTTGTCTGCCTTCTTCCATTCTTTGTGGTTAATGCTTATCATGGCGAGAAACTCCCACGCCTTGCCGTTGTATTCGTCTATCTCGAGGCTCTTTTGGATGCATTCCACACCCTTCACTGTGTCTGTCTGGTTAAGATAGGCGTCGGCGTCAAGAAGATACAGTTGCGCTGACTTGTCCCATCTTTTTATAATGGTGTCAACATACTCATGCACCTTGTCGTAATCTTTCTTCTCAAGGTAACACAGAGTGCGGTTGTACCAATAATCCTTATTGTTGTTTGTTATGGAGATTGCCTTGTCGTAGTCGGCGATGGCTTCGTCATATTGCTTTTGCCTGATGGCGCAGATAGCGTGCAGGTGGTACATGTCCACGACATAAGGGTTGAGCCTTATTGCTTGGTTGCAGTCATCTTTCGCGCCGATATAGTCTTCAAGATTGAACTTTGCCACAGAACGCAAATACCATGGCTCGTAGAGATAAGGCTTTGCGTTTATTATCTGGTTGAAATAATGGATTGACAGTACATAATCATTGTAGTAGAGCGCTGTGCGACCTACATTCAGAAGCCTGTCAAAGTTGAACTGTGCGAAAGATGCCAGCGTTTGTGTCAGGCAGAAAATAATTATGAATATCAGCCTGCTCATGGGACTCGTTACTTAGTTCCCCTTGCTTTTAGTCTTGTAGTTGGCTTGGTACTTGCCCTGTGTCAGTGCCTTCAGCTTGTTTTTGATGAGGGTCTTGCGCAGGGGACTTACGCGGTCAACGTACATTGTGCCTTCAAGATGGTCGAACTCATGCTGCATGACGCGTGCAAGATAACCTTCCACCCATTCGTCATGCTCGTTGAAATTCTCGTCTTGCCACTTTACGCGAATCTTCTTTGGGCGTACCACCTTCTCTGATAATCCGGGAAGAGAGAGGCAGCCCTCTTCGCTCGATTCCTTCTCGTCGGAGTATTCCTGAATGTGGGCGTTGATGTAAACCCTCTTGAAACCTTCGTATTCAGGAAAGTCCTCTTTCAGCGGGTCGAGGTCAATGATTACCAGACGTATAGCCTTTCCTATCTGTGGTGCTGCAAGTCCGATGCCGCCAGTAGAGGCAAGTGTCTGCCACATGTTGTCGATTAGTGTGGACAGTTCCGGATAATCGGGTGTGATGTCTTCTGCCACTTTACGCAGCACAGGCATTCCGTATATATATATTGGTAGGAGCATATTCTATTCAATTTTTCGCTGACGCTTATAGACTCAGACACTGCTAAAGTCATCCCCCCTAAGGGGGGGGACCGAGGGGGCCTCAAAGAACTTTCTTCATATAATCTTGCAAGATTATTGTCGCGGATATTGTGTCCACGAGAGCTTTGTCTTGCCTGACTTTCTTCTTTAGGCCAGCGTCAATCATCGTGCGGTGGGCAAGAACAGAGGTGAAACGCTCGTCGTAGAACTCTATCGGTATTTCCGGATGCAGCTTTTTCCATCTGTTGGCAAACTGTTTCATCCTGCCCATGTTCTCGGAGGCTTCACCGTTGGCTTGCTTAGGCTCACCAAAAATAATCTTCTCTACCTGTTCTTTTTGGATATAATCCTCAAGAAAGGAGAGNGGTTTAGATTGTTGAGATATTTTTTTGTTAAGACGACGGAGTGTAGCGGGCTACATGACTGAGGAAGGCTGCGATTAAGCGAGAACAAACAAGTTTGCTTGATTTGTCGAGCATGAGCAGACTCGCCAAGGCAACAACACAAAAATAGCCAACAAGATAAATCAAAGAGGCTAATAGAAAAATAAAAAACGTAGGAAGTTATTTTTTTACCATTACTTAATCATTTGTGACTTGTAAGTAAGTGGTCAAAATTAGTTTGATATTAGATTAGTCTTATGGGCAATATAATAAACATATCACAAGGCGTATGCCGAAAGCCTGAGTGGAGAATGGCAGAGCCAGTGGATTTCTCTCTTGCGCAGGGCGAGCATATAGCCATTGTCGGTCCTAACGGCGCAGGAAAGTCTATGCTCGTTGACATTATTACCTCCGCTCATCCGCTGCTGATGCAGGATGTGGAGTACGGCTTCGACGGACTTGCCTCTGACAATATCAAGTATATTGCCTTCAAGGACTCATACGGCGACAGCGACGGCGCTTACTATCTGCAGCAGCGTTGGAACCAGTATGACATAGATAAGGAAACGCCTACCGTGGGCGAGCAACTGGAGTTAGCGTATAAACTCACGGGTGAGGACAGCGAGCAGCGTCGTGCTTTCCGCGACCAGCTGTACCAGATGTTCAACCTCACTCCGCTGTTGGACAAGTATATCGTGATGATTTCGAGCGGCGAATTGCGTAAACTGCAGCTCACGAAAGTTCTGCTCACTAACCCGCGCGTGCTCATTATGGATAATCCTTTTGTAGGACTCGATGCCAAAACTCGTGACTTGCTGCGCACACTGCTGCTCACTCTCACCGAAACAAGTCGGCTGCAGATAATACTTGTGCTGTCGCGCGAGGACGAGATTCCCGATTTCATAACCCATGTGGTTCCGGTCCGCGACATGAAGGTTTATCCAAAGGTCAAGCGCGAGGATTTTATATTCTCGCCGCTGCCGCCGCTGCCAGACCATGTTGACTTCCCTCTTTCTCATACGGAAAACCCTTCCGCAGCCGATTCTTCCACTGTCGTCAAACTGAACGATGTGGCGATACGCTATGGCGAGCGCACTATCCTCAACGAACTGTCGCTGACCATCAACCGGGGTGAACGCTGGGCGTTGTCGGGCGAGAATGGGGCAGGGAAGAGCACGTTGCTCAGTCTTGTCTGTGCCGACAATCCGCAGGGTTATGCCTGCGACATAGAACTCTTCGGCCGCAAGCGTGGCACGGGCGAAACCATCTGGGACATCAAGAGGCATATAGGCTATGTCTCTCCTGAGATGCACCGCGCATACCATTACAATGTCCCCGCCATCCGCATCGTTGCCAGTGGTCTAAAGGACTCTGTCGGGCTCTATGTGAAACCTACTGACGAGGAGTATGAGATATGTCGCGAGTGGATGAAGGTCTTCGGCGTGGAGCATTTCGCCGACCGTCCTTTCCTCTCTCTCTCGAGCGGCGAGCAGCGCATGCTACTTCTTGCACGCGCCTTCGTCAAGTCGCCCGACCTGCTAATTCTCGACGAGCCGCTCCATGGACTCGATATGCAGCGCCGCCGCGAGGTGCGAAACATCATTAACCACTATTCGCTGCTGCCTGGCAAGACGCTCATTATGGTGACACATTACGAGGAAGAACTGCCTGAATCCATCACCCATAAGATATTCTTGAAGCGCACCGAATCTAACTAAGGTTATAGGTTGAAGGTTATAAGGTGAGATTACCGTTTGCCACAACCACAACTTTCTTCTATCAGATAGACAATGATCTCACTGACTGAAAGGAAATAATTTGTTTCCTTTTATTACTGAAAGAAATTAACGTAATTAATCGTAATAATATAAAGGGACACTAATTAGCACTAA
>JABUUE010000024.1:0-1693 GCA_021443335.1 Bacteroidaceae bacterium | reverse complement strand
GGCGTATAGGTCAAATATTATTTATGATAATTTGTTGTAATTAGTGCCCATTAGTGTCAAAAAAGAATTATGTTAAATTACGATAATTTCTTTCAGTAAATCTTTCCATAAGATTGTGCTTTTTGTCCTATTTTGCTATTTTATTCCTTATTTATTTGGTAATAAGAAAAACAATTATGAACTTTGCACACATTAACTTAACAAAACAGACAATTGCAATGAAAAAGATTTTGTTTTATGCTGTAGCCGTTGTTATGATGCTTGGCGCAGCGTCTTGCAGCAACAACGACGACAACAACAATGACGGCACTCCAGACCAGGGGGAGGTAAAGACCGCCACAGAGCAGAAGTCAAGAATCGAAAGCATCTCTGCGGAGATACAGTCCATCGTGAAGCCCGCAGAATGTCAACAGGCGCAGCGTCTTGGCGCATATTACGCTAACACCCTCTCAGGCTACAACACTGCGGCGGTAAAACTACGCTGCGGCGGTGCGGCGTCTCTCGTGGAGGCGATGTTCAGCTCTCTCCCTTCGTCCAACTGTCCCGTGGGCGAAATCAACTGGAGCATACTGCTGCAGAATGCGGAGTTCCGTGCCAACGCCACAACAAAGAAATGGGAGTTCACTGGCGAGGGCAATCGCGACGGCATCTATTTCCGCTTCACCGACGACCAAAACCACGATTGCTATATCCGCATTGCCATGGAGAAGGAGCATATAGGCCTTCTCAAGGGCAGCCGCAAGGCAACTGTTGAGCTTTACAGCCAGAACGAGCTCGTGGCTTACTGCAACGCTTCGTGCGTATCGAACGGCATCACCGACCTCACATCCGATATAACCGTAGGCTACGGACCTGTCAAGAATATCGTGCAACTGTCATCAAAGAGTGGCGAATACGGCGTTGTGGAGAAACTGACTTACGGCGACCGCAGCATCGTTACCTGCACCGTAACAGCCTCTGGCGTGAAGTTCACCACCTCCGACAACCTTATCTCTTCTTACCGCCATGTCACTGTTGACCTCGACGTCATCAACCGCATGCAGGTGGTTGCCAATGTGGAGAGCTCTATTCCCGACCTCTTTGCTGCAAGCGTTGGCAAAGACTATATCACAAAGCTTCAGGAGTATCTTGACAAGAATGTAGATGTGAAAGTATATTATACCGGCACTAACGGCGCACAGGCAGAAATCACTCTCTTGGTTGAGAAGACAGGCACTCCGCTCTTCGGCAAGGCGAAGGTTGTGCCATATATCCATTTCCTCTCCGACGATACCACAATGAAACTCAGCGCATACATCGAGTCAAGCTCATACCTGCCTGACTTCCTCCGCCATCTCGAAGAAGTTCTTGGCAACATCCAGATACAATGCTAAAGAAAGCGGTCAAAAAAAAGAATTACGATTAATTACGACAATTTCTTTCTTTAAAATAGCCAAAGCCATAGCCATCCTCCCCCTTCAGGGGGCTTCCATTTAAAAACTCCCCGTGAAACATATCAAAAGTCATAGGGAAACGAGGCAAAAATCATAGGAAAACGACCCAAAAGTCATAGGGAAATTGAGCGCTTCGCTGTGAAACATTTTAGGTGGGTTCTATAAATTAGTTCCCACAAAATTAATCATTAATAAGTTCATGTTTGGCTTGGACATTTTGAGTTTCTTATTGGCATCTTACCTTCCTTTTTGTAACGAAA
>JABUUE010000023.1:25326-53596 GCA_021443335.1 Bacteroidaceae bacterium | reverse complement strand
ACAAGTTTTTATTATTTATGGTGCCCTTCGGGCAACGAGTTTCACAAGAGCCCGTTTAGGGGGAGGTCCAAGAACTTGTGAATCTTGTGCCATAGGCTTATGGCCGTTCTCCCCTTAGGGGAGTTAGAGGGGGCTTGTGCTCTTGTGAAACTCGCGTTAAGTTAAAGGCCAAAGCCAAAGTTCAAGTCTTTATATTATTACGATTAATTACGTTAATTTCTTTCTTAATATTACCTCGTTAATTTCTTTCTTCAACCCCAAATAGCATAAGAATTTTTTTTTCACGTTCAAGTAATAATAAAAAAAGTTGGGAAAACTTTGGTGTATGAAAAATAAAATAACTAACTTTGCAGCCGAAAATTCAAAAACTCTTCTTTAAACATGGCAAAAAAGGAAAAAAACATACGCGCTGAGAGGCCTGAGACACCGCAGGATAAGCTGAATGCGCTGAAGACTGTTCTCGCGAAGATAGAGAAAGACCACGGCAAAGGCTCTATAATGAAGATGGACCTGAAGGCGGTGGATGGCATAGAGTCGATACCTACTGGCAGTATCGGTCTTGACCTCGCCCTCGGCTGTGGCGGTTACCCTAAGGGACGTATCATCGAAATCTTCGGTCCTGAGAGTTCCGGTAAGACCACCCTCGCCATCCATGCCATCGCTGAATGTCAGAAGCAGGGCGGTGTATGTGCTTTCATCGACGCTGAGCACGCCTTCGATCCGTACTATGCGTCGAACCTCGGCGTACAGATAGAGGATATGCTTATGTCGCAGCCAGACTGCGGTGAGGATGCCTTGCAGATTGTCGATGAGCTGATATGCTCATCAGCTGTTGACCTCATCGTCATCGACTCTGTTGCCGCACTGACACCTAAGAAGGAGATAGAGGGCGCTATGGGCGACTCTGCTGTCGGTCTGCACGCACGACTGATGTCACAGGCTCTGCGTAAGATGACTGCTAACATATCAAAGACAAAGACAACAGTTATCTTCATCAACCAGCTCCGCGAGAAGATAGGCATCATGTTCGGAAGTCCTGAGACGACAACCGGCGGTAATGCGCTGAAGTTCTACGCTTCCGTACGTATCGATGTGCGTAAGAGCAAGGCTATCAAGGAAGGTAAGGAAAACGTGATAGGTAATATCACGAAGCTAAAGGTGGTGAAGAACAAGGTGGCTCCTCCTTTCAAACGTTGCGAGGTGAACATCATGTTCGGCGAAGGTATCTCACGCATCGACGAGATAATGGAGCTCGGCGTGGAGTTCGACATCATCCACAAGGCTGGCGCAATGCTCTCTTACGGTGAGGAAAAGACAAAGGGAAAGGACAACTTCGTGCAGCGCCTGCGTGAGAACGCGGCATTGGCAGAGGAGATATCCGCTAAAATCATCGACCACATCAAGAGTACCGGCGCCGCACTGCCAGTGAAAGAGGATGAGGATGATGAGGATGAATAAATTAGCCCCCTAACCCCCTAAAGGGGGGAATTTGGCTTTGGCTTTGGCCTTGGCTCTGAACTTTCCTCTGTAAGATAGATAATGATGTCACTGACTGGAAGGAAGTAACTCTGACTCAGATTTTGACCTTGGCTTTGCCACTACTTAGCAGACAAACATTCATAGAAAAGAATTACGTTAAATTACGATAATTTCTTTCAGTAAAGAATAAAGGGAAACGAATTAGCACAAATTATAACAAATTACATCACAAATAACAACTAATAATCTTTTTAAGAAAGAAATTAACGTAATTAATCGTAATGTTTATTTGTGTTTATTTGTGAATTAATTTGTGCCCATTAGTGCCCATTAGTGTCAAAAAAAGAATTACGTTAAATTACGATAATTTCTTTCAGTTAAAAACTTAAACCGATAATTTCTTTCAGAAAAAAAGATAATTTGTTTCTTGTTTGAAAATAAAGTAACACAAAATATTTATTAGGATTTATGTTAAAAAGAATTTCAGCCGTTGAGGCTGCTTCATTAATCAAGAACGGCGACAATCTTGGCCTGTCTGGTTTTACTCCAGCAGGTACAGCGAAGGCCGTTACACGCGCTCTTGCAGAGATTGCAAAGAAAGACATTGATGCAGGCAAGGAGTTTAAAGTTGGAATCTTCACTGGTGCATCAACAGGACAGAGCACTGACGGCGTGCTCGCAGAAATCGGCGCCATCAAGTATCGTGCGCCTTACACTACAAACCCATCATTCCGCAAGCACGTGAACATGGGTGAGATTGCCTACAACGACATCCACCTCTCACAGATGGCACAGGAAGTGCGCTACGGCTTCCTCGGCGATGTTGATTGGGCGATTATCGAAGTGTGCGACATAGAGGAGATGGGCGACAAGACACGCGTCTATCTCACTGCTGCCGGCGGTATCTCTCCAACAGTGGCTCGTCTGGCAAAGAACGGCGTTATCCTTGAGCTCAACGCCTTCCACTCTCCAAACGCAAAATATCTACACGATGTGTATGAGCCGAAAGACCCACCTCTGCGTGAGCCTATCATGATAACAAAGGTTACTGACCGCATCGGTACTCCATATCTTGAGATAGAGACCAAGCGCATCGTTGGTGTTGTGGAATGCGATATCCCTGACGAGGCGCGCGCATTCAGCGAGAGAGATGAGGTAACTGACAATATCGGTCACCGCGTGGCTGAGTTCCTTGTTAAGGAGATGCAGCGCGGCATCATCCCTTCTACATTCCTTCCATTGCAGAGCGGTGTGGGCTCTACTGCCAACGCCATCCTCGGCGCTCTCGGTCACGACAAGAACATTCCTGACTTCAACGTATATACAGAGGTGCTTCAGGACTCTATCGTTGGTCTTATGCAGGAAGGTCGCGTGAAGGCTGCCTCTACTTGCTCGCTCACTGTTTCAAACGAGTGTCTCAAGCAGATATACAATAATATCAATGACTTCAAGGGCCGCCTGACAATGCGTCAGAGCGAGATTTCAAACAGCCCAGAGGTTATCCGCCGACTTGGTGTCATCGGTATCAACACTGCTATCGAGTGCGACATCTATGGTAATGCCAACTCAACACATATCTGCGGTACGAAGATGATGAATGGTATCGGCGGCGCGGGCGACTTCGAGCGCAACGCTTTCCTCTCAATCTTCACCTGTGCTTCTGTTGCTAAGGGCGGACTTATCAGTGCCATCGTGCCTTTCGTAAGTCACCAAGACCATTCAGAGCACGACGTGAACATCATCGTTACAGAGCAGGGTATCGCTGACCTTCGTGGCAAATCGCCTATCCAGCGCGCTCACGCTGTAATCGAGAACTGTGCACACCCAGACTACAAGCAGCTTCTTTGGGATTACCTCAAGATTGCTCAGATGGGTCAGACACACCATAATCTCCCTGCCGCCCTCGCTATGCACGACACATTCCTCCGCAAGGGCGACATGCGCTTGACCGACTTCGCGGAATACGTGAAGTAGGATTTTGACTCTGGCTTTGGCTCTGGCTTTGGCTCAGACACAAAGCCAGAGTCAGAGCCAAGGCCAAAGCCAAAGCCAATGATTACTCGTGTCGGATAGCCTCTATCGGGTCCATATTAGCCGCTTTGCGGGCTGGAATATAGCCGAAGAGCACGCCGATGAAGGAGCAGACAGCAAAGCTTACCCATATTGACCACATCGGCACACTTGAAGGCATTCCGAATTGCGTAACAACAAATTCGGCTATGACGCAGCCGGTAATAACACCAAGGAAGCCTCCAGTAACCGATATCAGTATGGACTCAATAAGGAATTGCATTGAGATAACAAATCCTGTTGCCCCGACAGCCATTCTTAGTCCGATTTCCTTGGTACGCTCTGTCACCGATACCAACATAATATTCATGATACCAATACCTGCAACAAGAAGAGAGAAAGCTGCTGCCACAACGAGAATAATCGTTATCATATCCATGGTTGACGACATTGTTTCCATCATCTCTGCCTGTGAGCGAATCTGGAAGTCGTCGCTATCGCCGCTATTATCCTTTATCTTATGGCTCTCGCGAAGTATCTGTTGCAGTTCTTCTATTGCAGCGTCCGACAGTTCTTCGGTCACTGCAGAGCAGTTGATACTTGAGAAAAACGTCTGCGCAGCTATACGCTTCATGACAGTGGTATAAGGCGCTATCATTACATTGTCTTGGTCCATGCCCCAAGAGTTGTAACCCTTTGATTTCAGCACGCCTATCACACGGAAAGGAATAGACTTGAAACGGATGGTCTTTCCTATAGGATCCACTCCCTCGCCAAAGAGTTCGTCAACAATAGTTTTACCTATTACCGCCACCTTTGCCGATTTCTTTATGTCTTCTTCGTTGAAGCATACGCCCTCTTCTATATCCCAGAGTTTGATGTTAAGATATTCCGGACTCTCACCATAGACAGTGGTGCTGGTATTCTTGTTGCCAAAGACCACCTGTCCTGAGGCATTCACTTCCGGGCTGACATTGGTGACAAGTTTCTTCTCTGCAAGAATTTTTTCGTAGTCGGCTGGCTTTAGTGTCTGCATTGCAGAAGGGTCCTGACGTACACCACCAGGGCCGGTGTCAGCACCAGGACGAATGGTAAGCAGGTTTGTGCCCATCGTAGAGAGTTCCGAGCGAATGCTCTCCTTCGAGCCCTGTCCAATAGCCATCATTATGATAACAGCTGCGACACCGATAATGATACCAAGCATACTGAGGAAGCTTCGCATCTTATTGTTGCTAACAGCATGTATTGACACTTTTAACAGATTTAATATATCCATAGTTATTAATCGTCCATTGGTTTAGGAAGAGCGGCAAGAGCCTCTGCTGCCGACTTAATATTCGTGTTAACAGTATCCTCTCGAATCTTGCCGTCTCTGAGGTTTATGTTACGAGAAGAGTATTCTGCAATCTCAGGATTGTGAGTTACAAAGATTATTGTATGGCCTTGGCGATACAATTCTTGAAAGAGCACAAGCATCTCAAAAGATGTTCTCGTATCAAGGTTACCCGTAGCCTCATCCGCCAACAGGACGGCAGGCTCGTTAACCAGCGCACGGGCTATTGCCACACGCTGCATCTGTCCACCCGACATCTGGTTGCTTTTGTGCTCAAGACGGTCGCCTAATCCCACTGCTTGAAGCGCCTTTACAGCGGCTGCTCTGCGTTCTTTGGCAGAATATTTGCTATTGTACATCAGCGGAAGTTCCACATTCTCCACTGCCGTAGTCTTTGCCAAAAGATTATAGTTCTGGAACACAAAGCCTATCTTTTGGTTGCGCAGATGCGCACGCTGATTCTTAGACATCTTTCTTACCGAAACTCCATCAAGATAGTATTCACCACTTGTTGGAGTGTCAAGACATCCAAGTTGGTTGAGGAGCGTGGATTTTCCAGAACCAGATGTGCCTTGAATGGTCACGAACTCGCCTTCGTAAATCTTGAACGATATGCCGCGAAGTGCTTTTACTGTTTCAGAGCCTACCTGAAAATATCGTTTTACGTTGTCAAGTTCAATAACGACCTTTCTGTTATCTGTTGTTTCAGCCATGGTTATTTTCCTTTCTCGCCACCCTTTTGTTGCTTATTGTTTTTAGGTCCTGGCATAAATGGATTCTGCGTCTTCTCTTCCTGCCCAAGCTCAGCAGGACCGCCACTAAGATTAAAGTCTGTGAGCACTTCTGTCCCCTCGCTCACGCCCGAAAGGATTTCGGTATAAGTGCCGTTGGTCGTTCCTGTTGTTACAGCATGAGCAGTAAAGACTTTTCCTTCGAGAGTCCACACCTTTTGTTCTGCTTTACAATCCTTTATGCTCTCTCCTTCCTGAAGAATAGCTTCGGTAGGAGCAAAGCGAAGAGCTTTTGAAGGCACAGCAAGAACGCCATTCTTCTCGGCAGTATAGATGGTTACATTAGCTGTAAGTCCTGGCTTGAGTTTTAAATCCTCGTTAGGGGCTGAAATAACAACTTCGTATGTTACGACATTAGATTCTGTAGTAGCCTCTTGGCGAACCTGCGTAACCTTGCCTGTGAAAGTTTCGTCGGGGAAAGCATCGACGGTGAAGCTCACACGCTGACCTTCTACAACACCGCCTATATCAGCCTCGTCAATATCAGCAATCACTCGCATATCTGTCAAGTCCTGAGCAATGATGAAGAGTGTTGGCGTGGTCATTGCAGAAGCAACAGTCTGACCTTCCTCCACCTTCTTTGAAAGGATGATGCCGTCTATTGGCGCGGTAATCGTAGCATATCCGAGATTTGTTCTTGCCTTTGACACATTCTCCTTTTGAACAGAAATCTGCTGACGAGCCTGTGCTATCTGTTGACGGGCCTGCTCCACTTGCTGATTAGCCTGCTCATACGATTTCACCGCTTGATTGTATGACAAGCGAGCTGATTCATAATCGTTGGCACTGATAAGCCCTTTGTTATTAAGAGTAGTGTAACGATTGAAGTTTGCCTTCTGGTATTCGAGTGTAGCTTTCTGCGAAGCGGCAGCACTTTCCATAGATTTCAGATTGCTCTCAGAAGACCTCAGATTGCTTTCAGAAGATTTCAGGTTGCTTTGGGCAGCTTCATATTCCGACATAAGGTTGGTCCTGTCAAGTTCGGCAATGACCTGCCCCTTTTTCACAGTACTGTTGTAGTCAACATAGATTTTACTGATGATACCAGAAACCTGCGTACCGACCTCCACTTCCGTTACAGGTTCGATTGTTCCTGTTGCAGAAATGCTTGTTGAGATGTCTCTCAGAGAGACTTTTTCCGTGTTATAGGACACTGACTGTTCATTCTTACAAGAGGTCAAAACAGTGAGAGCTATTGCTCCAAGGACAACACCTATTCTATTTATTGTTTTCATACTGTATCATTTATTATTAATAAATCTCTTATAGTGTCAGCTGCTGACCATTGTAGAACTTCAGCAGTTGGATATTAAGTACTGTTGTGTATTTGCTTTCAAGTTTGTTCTGCTGGGCATTAAGCAGTGTTGTTTTCCCTGTTGTCAGTTCAGCAACATTCTTGAGGCCTTCGTTAAACTGTTCGCTCAGAAGCTCGAAACTTGTCTCAGCACTTTTCACGTTGGCAGTAGCGGAGCGGAACCTTTCCTGATTAGTGGTGGCATCAATCCAATATCCTTCGATGGTGCTCCAAAGCTCTTTTTGGCGGCTCGCGAGTTCTAACTGCATCTCTTCCTGCTGAATTTTTGCTTTTAGGATATTAGCCTTTGTACTCTTTTGGTCAAAGATGGGCACGCTGACATTAACACCAATAGAACCGTTCAGATTGCTTTTCATCTGTTTCCCCCAACCTTTATCAGAAGCAGATGTAGTACTTGCGCCCACGCCACCAGATATTCCGATGGTTGGCATATAGCCTGCTTTTGCTGATTTTACAGAAATGGTGCTACTCTCAATTCCTAACTTGGCGTTCTTTATCTCAGGTCGAGTGGCTACGGCGTTCAGGTAAGTATCATTAACCGATGGTATTACGGCAAGAGCTTGCTCATCAGGAGTCATGGGCACAACGATGTCAAATTCCTCATTACCGTCCAATTCAAGCAATTGCTTAAGCTGCATTTTGTATCGAGCAAGTTGACCTTTTGCACTTACAATATTATAATTATCTGTTGCAACTTGGGCTTCAAGTTGTGCCACATCTGCCGGTGCAACACTTCCCACGCGCATCATTTCTTTTCCTCGCGACAGATTATTCTTGCTTATTTCAGCAATCTGTTCATACACCTTTATACCTTCTGTATTATAAAGAATCTGCACATAAAGCTGGGTGATTTGTTCCTGAATGCTGTTTGCTGTTTGCTCGGCTGTCAGTTCTGCCTGCTGTTCGCTCAGTTCTGCCTGCTGGATGTTGTAACGGTTCTTATTTCCATTCCATACTGTCCAGTTGGCATTGATGCCATAATTTCCTGTGTAGTTGGCTTTGTTTATGTTACTATCAACAAAACCGTTTGTTACTGTGGTACCGCCGCTTTCAGGAAATGGCCGATAGCTTACTTGGTGGGATGTGGAAAACGAAACCGAAGGAAGCAGTTGCCCTCGCGACTGTTTCACATCTGCTGCAGCCGACTCTGTCTGCAGATTGTTCTTTTTCAATTGGATGTTGTTAGCCAGTGCATAGTCAAGACACTCTTGCAGTGACCACCCCTTTACTTGGGCCTGAACAGAGAACGAAAAAATTACAAACATTCCCATCAGGCATAATCTTTTCTTCATACCATTTTGTTAATTATAAACGCTGCAAAGTAACAAAAACTCTCACTCATATTATGAGTTTTTTTAGAAATATTAAACTTTTTAAATAAATTTAACGGTTACTTAACGACTACTTAATGTTAATTTGTTTCTTATCCATGGTCCAGATGCAATAAAAAGGGAAATGTTGCGTTTTTTTATTGGTTATTTTTTACCATTACTTAACTTTACGCTAAATATTTTCACTATGATAGAATATGTAAGAGGTGAACTTGTGGAGATTACTCCCGCTTATGCTGTTGTTGATGTCAATGGTGTGGGTTACGGACTGAATATCTCGCTGAACACATACACGGCAATACAGCGCGATAAGCAGGTGAAACTGTTTGTTTATGAGGCAATAAGGGAAGACGCGTACGTGCTATTCGGCTTCGCGAAACAGCAGGAAAGGAAGATGTTTGAGATGCTTATCGCGGTCTCTGGAGTGGGCGCTAACACGGCTCGCGTGATACTGTCGGAGATGACGGTGCAGGACCTTGTGAGTGTTATAACCTCTGGCGACGAGAGGACGCTGAAGGGCGTTAAGGGTATAGGTCTGAAAACGGCGCAGCGCATAATCATCGAGTTGAAGGACAAGGTGCTTCAGGCAGGTGTCGCTGACGGCATTGAGGTTAGTGACAACACGGGCGCAGCGGCGACGGCATCTGTAGGCATAAATACAGAGGTCAAGGAAGAGGCTGTCGGTGCGCTTACGATGCTCGGCTTCCAGGCGGCAATAAGCAACAAGGTGGTTATCGCGTTGCTGAAAGAAACACCAGATATGCCTGTTGAGCAGGTGGTTAAGCAGGCGCTGAAGAGGATAAAGTAATACAATGAAGACTTTGAAAGTCATAATGGCTATTGTGGCATTGTTGCTTAGCATAAATATGTTAGGTTGGATTGCTGCGCCCGAAAGACTTTCGGAGTTTTACGTTTCACAGTTAGAGCAGTTACAAGACGTCAATAAGATTCAGCCGCAAGATGACAGAAGGGCACAACTGCAAAACCGAGCGCGACGACCACAGGACAATAGGGTAGGCCAAAGCCAAAGCCAAGGCCAGAGCCAAAGCCAAAGCCAAGGCCAGAGCCAGCCGCAGCCGAAGGACTCGACAAAGAAAGTAACGATGGCGGAGGTAATCATCGATGAGGAGGAGATACCTGACTCTCTGCTCCATCCTCGCTGGAAGGTGCAGCCGACGACAGCCACCACCTTCGAGGATATGGAGTCGCGTACTGCCGACCTCACCACTCCCGAAGCGTTGCAGCAGAAGGCGGAATACAACGACTCGCTCAACATCTACACTATAGGAACGAAGTTAGGCAGCAGTTATCTTACTGCGCCTTATATGCTGAATACGGAGGAGTATCTGAAATGGAGCGAGAAACAGGAGTTCCAGAAATTCTTCCGCGAGAAGAACAACGAGATTTTTGTTGCCAAAGGCAAAGAGAAATTCTCCTTCACCGATATGCATTTTGACCTCGGACCGGCGGAAAAGATTTTCGGTCCCGGCGGTGTGCGCGTGAAGATTCAGGGTAATGCGGAGTTGAAGTTGGGCGGCAATGTGAAGAATATAGACAATCCTACGCTGCCTATACGCAACAGAAAGACAACGGCCATAGACTTCGACATGAAGATTAATGCCAGCGTGAACGGTAAGGTGGGCGACAAACTGAACCTCAACCTTAACTACAACACTGACGCTACCTTCGACTTCGACCAGCAAAACCTGAAGCTGAAATACGACGGAAAGGAAGACGAGATGGTGAAACTCGTGGAAGCGGGAAATGTGTCGTTCCCTGGAAACTCATCCCTCGTAAAAGGAGCGTCGGCGCTGTTCGGCATCCGCACCGACTGGCAGTTCGGCAAACTGAAACTGCAAGCGGTGGTGTCACAGAAGAAATCGAGCAGCAAGAGTGTGAGTTCAAAGGGCGGCGTGCAGCTGACTCCTTTTGAACTGAATGCGGCGGACTACGAAGAGAACCGCCACTTCTTCCTCGCACAATATTTCTACGACCGTTACGACGCTTCGATGCGCACCCTGCCAAACCTGACGACTGGCGTGAACATCAATCGTGTGGAGGTGTGGGTAACAAATAAATCTGGTCAGACACAGAACACGCGAAACATCGTTGCCTTTACCGACCTCGGCGAGAACGCCAAGGTTAGTCGCCCAGAGCTGTGGGACCTTAACCTGTCGCCAGTGCCTTCCAACAATGCCAACACAGAATATAGCATCCTCGTTCGCGACTATGAGAAGGCAAGGTCCATAGACCAAGTGAGTCAGGCTTTTGACGAGGGTGTGGAACATTTGAAGGGTGGCACCGACTACGAGAAACTCGAAAATGCCCGTCTGCTCACAAGTTCGGAATATACGGTGAACAAAGCGTTGGGTTATATTTCGCTCAAGACAGCGTTGCAGACAGACCAGGTGCTTGCCGTGGCATACGAATATACTTACGCAGGTCAGACCTTCCAGGTGGGAGAGTTCTCTACCGACAATAAGGACAATGCCAAGCAGACACTGTTCGTGAAGTCGCTGAAGAACACAAGCAACAATCCTCGACAGGGCAACTGGCAACTGATGATGAAGAACGTGTATTATCTCGCTTCGTCAGTGCAAAAGGACAAGTTCCGCCTTGATGTCAAGTTCCAGAGCGACACGGCTGGAGTTTATATATCTTATATACCAGAGCAGACGGTAAAGGAAACTCCTATCATACGACTGCTTGGTGCTGACCGCCTGGACAATAACAACCGTCCAAACCCTAACGGTTACTTTGATTTCATCGAAGGCTACACCATTAACAACGGTCGCGTGTTCTTCCCTGTTGCGGAGCCTTTCGGTAAAGCCATGAACAAGGCGTTGAAAGAAAAGGGCATCAAAGACGAGATAGCGGAGAAATACACCTTCCAAGCCCTTTACGACTCTACGAAGACGATGGCGAAGCAGATAGCCGAAAAGAACAAGTATCAGATAATCGGTCAGTTCCGCGGCACATCGGCAAATGTGATAAGCCTCGGCGCATACAATGTGCCACAAGGTTCAGTGTTAGTAACTGCCGGAGGTGTTACGCTGAAAGAAGGTACAGACTATTCCGTGGATTACTCTGCCGGCGAGGTAACTATCCTCAACCAGAGCATCATCGATGCTGGAACGCCTGTCAATGTGTCGTTGGAAAGCCAGAGCGACTATTCGCAGATGCGTAAGACGATGCTCGGACTTAACTGGTCTTACGATTTCTCAAAGGACTTCCAGATATCCGGTACCCTGCAGCACCTCTCTGAACAGGCTCTGACCACGAAGGTGCCGATGGGCTCGGAGCCGCTGAACAACACGCTGTGGGGCGTGAATATCAACTGGAAGAAGGAAAGCCAGTGGCTGACGAATGTGCTCGACAAGATACCGCTCTTGCATGTTACCCAGCCGTCGCATATCTCGTTCACGGGCGAGTTTGCCCATTTGATAGCGGGCAAGTCTTCTGGAACACAGGACAACGCGTCGTATCTCGACGACTTTGAGAACACCAAGAGCCGCATTGACGTGTCAACACCTACGGCGTGGATAATGTCGAGCGTGCCACAGATGTTCCTTAACAGAGTGCCTGCCGGCGAGCAGAAGACCACCCTGAAGAGTGGTTTCGACCGCGCGCGCCTCGCTTGGTACTACATCGACCCGCTGTTCACGCGCAAGTCTTCGTCGCTCACACCGGCACATATCAAGGCCGACCTCAACCAGCTCTCCAACCATTATGTGCGTGAGGTGCCTGTAAACGAGGTTTATCCTAACCGCAACCAAAGTTCATACAACGGCTCTTCCACAAACCTCTCCGTGCTTAACCTCGCATATTACCCAGAGGACCGCGGAGCGTATAACTTCTCAACAGAACTCACAGCAGACGGAAAACTTAAACAGCCAGCAGACAAGTGGGGCGGAATGATGCGCCGTTTGGACACCAACGACTTCGAGACTGCCAATATTGAATATCTTGAGTTCTGGCTTCTCGACCCGTTCATTTACTCTTCGCAGACAGCAGAGTCGGCAAAATACGGTGGTGACCTTTATGTCAACCTTGGTGAGGTCAGCGAGGATGTACTCTTGGACGGAAAGAAATTCTACGAGAGCGGTATGCCTGTTGACGGCTCCAACACTTTCACCACGTCGCAGTGGGGTAAGATTCCAACGCAGTCGGCGGTGAACTACGCTTTCACCACACAGAGTGGCACACGCTATATGCAGGATGTAGGCTTCAACGGCCTGCGCAACGAGGAGGAACAGCAGTGGGAAGCCTATCAAGACTTCAGGAATTATGTTGAGGCAAACGTGACAAACCAGGCTGCGCGCGACTCTATCCTTGCCGACCCTGCTGGCGACGACTACCACTATTTCCGTGGTTCAGACTATGACCGTCTGGAAGTTCCTATCCTTCGCCGCTATAAGTTTATCAACAACCCGCAGGGCAACTCGTCGGAGGTGGAAGGTCGTACAGAGAGTTACGACACATCTTACAAGACAACTCCTGATGTGGAAGACATAAACCAGGACTTCACCCTCAACGAATACGACCGGTATTTCCAATATAAAATAAGCATCCGTCCGCAGGATTTGCGCGAAGGCAACAAGGACAACTTCATCACCGATGTGCGTGAGGCGGTGGTGCCATTGGCAAACGGCGCAAAGGAAAAAGTGAAGTGGTACCAGTTCCGCATCCCTGTCCGCTCGTACGAGAGCAGGGTGGGAAGTATCAGCGACTTCTCTTCAATCCGCTTTATGCGTATGTTCCTCACTGGTTGCGAGAAGCCTATCGTGCTACGCTTTGCGTCGTTAGACCTCGTTCGCGGCGAGTGGCGTATCTATGAGCAGAACCTTGACACCTCTGCCAACACAGGAACAATGACCGCTACGGGCGTGAACATAGAGGAGAACAACGATAAGAAGCCGGTGAACTACGTGCTGCCTCCAGGCATACGCCGCGAGCAAGACCCTACACAACCACAGCTTGTAGAGGACAATGAGCAGGCAATGAACATTTCTGTCGAGAAACTGTCAACAGGAGAGTCAAAGGCTGTTTATAAGAACACCACCCTCGACATCCGCCAGTACAAACGTCTGCAGATGTTTGTTCACGCCAACGCCGACGAGAACAATGTTACAAACCTTAAGGACAAGGAGCTCGCCGTGTTCGTGCGTCTTGGCTCCGACTACAAGAACAACTATTATGAATACGAGATTCCTCTCTCGCTGACAGAGCCGGGACACTACGACCGCTACTCCACAGCCGACCGCCAGACGGTGTGGCCGCAGGCGAATATGCTTGACATTCCGCTGACAGCACTGACGAAGCTTAAGAAAGACCGTAACAAGGCCAAGTCACAAGGTCTTGCCTCATACTCCAAACCTTACTCAGCATACGACGATGGAAACCCGAACAACAAGATAACAGTGATGGGTAATCCTTCGCTCGGCGATATAAAGACGATGATGATTGGTGTGCGTAACCTGTCAGCAAACCAGAAGTCGGGCGAGGTGTGGGTGAACGAACTCCGTCTGCTTGAATATGATAACTCTGGCGGCTGGGCGGCACAGGGAAACCTTAACATCCAACTGTCTGACTTCGGAACGGTGAACCTTCAAGGCCGTATCATCAACGACGGTTTCGGCGGCATAGAGGACGGTGTGGCAGCCCGAGCACAGGAAAAGAACCTGTCGTACTCGCTGACAACAAACTTCGAGTTCGGAAAGTTCTTCCCGGATAAGGCGAAGGTGTCCATACCTTTCTATTACTCCATCAGCCAGGACCAGAAGCGTCCTAAGTACAACCCTCTCGACACGGACATGAAACTCGAAGAGAGCCTTGACGCGATGGAGAAGCATGAGCGCGACTCAATAGAGGAGATTGCGCTGTCGAAGACCAAGAACACCAACCTCTCGCTCTCTAACGTGCGTTTCGGCATAGCCACCAAGAGGCATCCGATGCCTTACGACCCAGCCAATTTCACGCTGTCGTTCTCTCGAACTACACGCCGAACAACTGGCAACACCACCGTCTATGAGGATGAGTTCAGATGGCAGGGCGGGCTGAACTACGCATATACTCCGGTATACAAGCCTTTGGAGCCGTTCAAGAAACTGAAGGGCAAGAGCAAATACCTTGAACTGTTCAAGCGTTTCGGACTGAACTGGCTGCCGCAGACGCTGTCGTTCAACACCAATATGCTGCGCAACTACTACGAGTTGCAGGAGCGTGACATGGAAAGTGTCAGCGGAACAAAACTGCCGTTGACCTTCAATGAGCAGTTCTTGTGGAACCGTGAGTTCTCCATTCGCTGGGACCTCACCAAGAACCTGCATGCCACTTTCACTTCCGCGACAAACGCGCAGATTGATGAGCCTTACACTCCAATAAACAAAGACCTCTATCCCGACGCATACCATGCGTGGAAAGACTCTATCTGGCAGAGCATCCGACATCTCGGCTCGCCTCTGCAGTACCACCAGACCTTCCAAGCGTCATACCAGTTGCCGCTGAATCTTCTGCCGTGTTTTGCATGGCTCAATGCCGACGCGTCGTATAATGCTACCTACCAGTGGAACCGCGGAACGGTGCTCGACGACGGCAAGTCGCTCGGAAACAATATCGCGAACAATCGTCAACTGAACGTCAACAGTCAGATGAACCTTGAGAAACTCTACAATCTCGTGCCGTTCCTCAAGAAAACAAATGAGCGTTTCAGCAAGGCAAGCAGTCCCGCAAACAAGAAAATGACATCGCCGAAGACACCGGCAAGAAACATCCCTGACGCCAAAGCCAAAGCCAACGCCAACGCCAACGCCAGCGCCAACGCCAAAGCCAACGCCAACAACAGGGCTTTCCAGAAAGAGATAATAATAACGCCCGACTCGTTCACCGTGGTGAAACACGCTAAAAACACCAAGCGTATTATCGTTTCCGGAAAGACGGAGGACGGCAAGCAGATAGCCTTGAAGTATAAGCGCATTGACGCAAACACGATAAAGGTTACGGCGAGCGTTGACTCGGCAACGAAGGTGAAGATTTCTGTTTTGCCGAAGGAGCCGTTGGACGATATGAAATGGTATAAGACGATGCAGGTGATAGCCCGCGGACTTATGTTGGTGCGCAATGTCAGCGTAACCTATCGCAACCAGTATAATATGGCGTTGCCAGGCTTCCTTCCTAATGCCGGCGACATCTTCGGACAGAACAAGACAGGCGGTTTCTTCGCCCCCGGGCTCGACTTCGCCTTCGGCTTCACTGGCGACGACTACATAAACAAGGCTGCCGATCGCGGCTGGCTGCTGATGAACGATAGTGTGGCGTCGCCTGCCGCATCATCAAGCACTACCGACCTGCAGCTAAAGGCCACCCTCGAGCCTGTAAGGGATTTTAAGATTGACCTCAACGCCTCAAGAACGGAGACACGCTCCCAGAGCGTACAGTATATGTTTAAGGACAGGCCAACCACACGAAGTGGCACGTTCACGATGACAACAATCTCTCTCGGCTCGGCGTTCGAGAAGACTGGCAATATCTCAAACGGCTTCTACTCGAAGACCTTCGAGAAATTCTACAACTCGCTCGAAAGTTTCCGTCAGCGTGTCGAGAGCCAGTATGCAGGCGCGGTTTATCCTATGGGCATGGCGCACGAGGGCGAGAAGTTTGACCCCGAGATAGGACGTGTGAGCGAGCATTCGTCGGATGTGCTTATACCAGCGTTCCTCGCATCATATACAAGCATGGGCGGCAACTCGCTTGGCTTCTTCCCCTCTCTTGCACGACTGCTGCCAAACTGGTCAATCAGATACAGCGGACTTTCCAAGTTGCCGCTGCTGAACCGCTGGTTCAAGAGTGTGAACATCAACCACGCGTATAAGAGCGTGTATGCTGTTGGCTCTTACTCCTCATACTCCACCTATCATGAATATATGAACGGTCTCGGCTTCATCACAGACACCAAGACCAACAATCCGATACCAAGTTCCATGTACAGCATCTCTACCGTCAGCATCAACGAGGCTTTCTCGCCATTGCTCGGTCTGGATCTTACGCTGAACAACAACATGACCGCAAAGTTAGAGTATAAGACCACTCGCGTAGTGTCGCTCTCAACAACAAGTATTCAGATTAACGAGGCTACATCAAAAGACTGGGTGATAGGCTTCGGCTACAAGATAAACAACTTCAAACTCTTTGGTGGCGGCGGAGCGCGCAAGGCCAAAGGCAATGACAAGAAGGGCGGCACTAAAGAAGATGATAACAACCAGAAGTCGAAGACCGCGACAAACAACAAGAACAAGAGCGGGTTCAATACCGACCTTAACCTGCGTCTGGATATCTCCTTCCGTAACCAGGCAGCCATCACACGCGACATTTCAACACGCACATCCACCGCAAGCAGCGGGAACGATGCGACAAAGATATCGTTCTCTGCCGACTATGCCCTGTCGCGACTGCTGTCAATGAGCCTGTATTACGATTTCCAGAAGAACACCCCCCTTCTGACAACATCATCATACCCTACATCCACCCACGACTTCGGAGTAAGCATCAAGTTCTCGTTGACAAGGTAACTCCAAGACAATAGTCTTGTTAAGTAGTAAGTGCGAAGTACTAAGTAGTAAGTATGATTACCCACTTAAAGGCAGAGTAGAAACCCCGAAGCAAATCATTCCCCTCTCCTGATGGAGAGGGGTTAGGGGTGAGGCTTAAAACCAATAATTATGTCTGGAAATATTGACGATATCATTGCTGGCGGCGGCATAGTGTTCCGACCGGAGCGAAAAAAAGAAGACAGTGGCAAGGTGAAGACAAAGGCGAAAAAGAAGGCTTACATCACCGGTGCCCACGGTTCTGGCAGCGCCAAGCAAAAGGCGAAATACCGCCAACAGCGTGCCAATAGGAAACATAAGTGAGAAATGGTCTGGTATTTTTCCGCAACAGGCAATACACGATATGTGGCCAACCTTCTTGCAAAGGAGCTTGGCGACGAGGCTGTGTCTATAACGGAGAAGCAGAGCGACATCAATGTGCCGGTGATCTGCTTCCCCGTACACGGCTGGCGTGTGCCAAAGATTGTGGAGAAATTCCTAAAGGCCCGCACATTCAATCCCGTCGAGGGAAGTATGTATGTGGTCTTCACCTGTGGCGACGACTGTGGCAAGGCCATAGAATGGCTTCGTAAGATTACTGACCCATTAGGCGTGAGTATCGCCGGAGCATTCTCCATACAGATGCCGGAAAGTTATGTGGGACTGCCGTTCATGGATGTTGACAACAAGCGCAGGGAGCAAGAGAAGATAGCCGCTGCCAGACACTCTGTACAGCATATCGCAGATGTTATCCGCAAAAATAAAAGGGGCGTTTATGAGGTGCATGAGGGAAGCTTCGCAAGAATAAAGTCGGAAATCATTGGCGGTTTCTTTCATAATGTGCTCATTACAGACAAGACTTTTCGTGTTGACAGACGCGCTTGCATAGGATGCGGCAGATGTGTAGAGGTGTGTCAGGTGGATAATATGTTGCTCAACAAGGCAAAGCAACCTGAATGGAGGCACACCGACCGCTGCCTGACATGCCTTGCTTGCTATCATGTCTGTCCGCGGCACGCAATAAGCTTCAACGGGATGACCTCGCGCAAAGGACAGTATTTTCTGAAAAACTATAACTAAAAACCATCAATACAAGTGAAGATTGTAAGTAAAACGATGTCTGTTTGCTTACAATCTTTTATTTTGTGGCGTAAAAGGGAACAATAATCGTAAATCTGTTATTTGTAATTCGCAATTGTTTGCTAACTTTGCAGCCGAAAACAGGATAAAATCATGCACTATGGCTCTGATAAACGATCATTTCTTGAAACTTACAAAGAACTATCTCTTTGCTGACATAGCGAAAAAGGTTAATGCCTTCAAGGCTACTCATCCAAAGGCTAACGTGATAAGTCTTGGCATCGGTGATGTGACACGTCCGTTGCCGCCAGCAGTTCTTGAGGCGATGCACAAGGCGGTTGACGAGATGGGGACAGTTGAAGGTTTCCACGGTTATGGTCCGGAGCAAGGCTATGCGTTCCTCCGTGAGGCAATCATCAAGCACGATTTCCTGCCACGAGGGGTGAAGCTCGACGCGACAGAAGTGTTTGTCAATGACGGCGCCAAGAGCGACACGGGAAACATTCAGGAGCTTGTCAGATGGGACAACAGTGTGGGTGTTGCCGACCCTATATATCCCGTGTATATCGACTCAAACATTATGATTGGCAGGGCTGGTGTCAATGTTGACGGCCGCTGGAGCAACATCACGTATATGCCTTGTAACGAGCAGAACAACTTTGTTCCGCAGATACCAGACCACAAGGTTGACATTATCTATCTCTGCTATCCGAACAACCCTACCGGCACGGTAATTACCAAGGAGGAGCTCAAGAAATGGGTGGACTACGCCATCAAGAATGATGTGCTGATATTCTATGACGCTGCCTACGAATCGTATATTCAGGACGACAGCATACCTCATTCTATATATGAGATCAGGGGGGCAAAGAAGGTGGCGATAGAGTTCCACAGCTACTCCAAGACGGCTGGCTTCACTGGTGTGCGCTGCGGTTATACGGTGGTGCCAAAGGAACTTACGGTGTCGGCACTCGACGGCACACGCTATCCTCTGAACCCGCTGTGGGAGCGTCGCCAGTGTACGAAGTTTAATGGCACAAGCTATATCTCACAGCGTGCTGCGGAATCCATCTATTCACCAGAGGGCAAACAGCAGGTAAGGGAGATTATCGGTTACTATATGACCAACGCGAAGATAATGCGCGAGGCGCTGACAGGCATCGGAATGAAGGTCTATGGCGGCGAGCATGCCCCTTACCTTTGGGTGAAGACTCCTAACGGTGAGACCTCATGGCGCTTCTTTGAGCAGATGCTTTACAGCGCCCAGGTGGTCTGCACGCCAGGAGTGGGCTTCGGACCTGCCGGCGAAGGCTATATCCGCCTGACATCTTTTGGCGAGCGTGCGAACTGCGAGGAGGCAATCGACAGAATAAAGAAATGGTTGTAAGCATAGGCTTCGCCAGAGCCATATCCTTAATATATAATAAAAAATGTATAGAAGATGCGGGATAAATGACGGAAAAACAATAATGTTTTATATCTTTGCACACTAAATCAGTAAATATTACAGACATGGCTTTAGAAACTAAAATCAATATCGACGGAAATGCAGCCCAAGTGTCACTGTCAGGATACCTGGACACAGAGGCTGCCCCATCACTGCAGAAAGAACTGATACCGGTGTGTGAAAAAGAAGAGATAAATGAAATAGTCATTGATATGAGCGAGATGCCCTACATCGCTTCTGCTGGTCTGCGCGTACTTCTTACTGCATATAAGATTGTAAACGCAAAGGGGGGTACGGTTGAAGTAACAAATCTGCAGGACAGTGTTTCAAAAGTTCTCACGATAACAGGATTAAACAAAATCCTACAGGTTAAATCCAAATAGTTCATTAGAAGAATAACTCGTCTTAAACCTTCTTTTCGTTATCTTTTTTGCCTATTCTCAATCACAATGGAATCCCATTGTTCAATCAAATAGACAAAAAATATAATCAAAAATAAAATTCAACACAAATCATTCTCTAAAGGACTATTTGGATTAAATGAAACTCAAGCCGGAAATAGAAGCATTTAACGAGATAAAGACTGTTCTTGATAATATGCAGTTGGGCGACAGCCTTTTGGATGTTCGTCTTGCTGTGGAGGAACTGTTTGTCAACATTGTTTCTTATTCCAAGTGTACATTCATTGATTTCACGGCGGAGTTTAAGGATGGTGTTATGACAATAGAGTTGTCAGACAATGGCCTCCCTTTCGATCCTACCGTGAAGCCGCCACACGAATACGACGACGAACTGACATTGGGGGGATTGGGCATAGACCTTGCCTGCGCACTTATGAGCAAGGTTGTTTATAAAAGAAGGAAGGGCTTCAACCACCTCATGCTCCAAAAGTACTAAGTACGAAGTTCTAAGTACGAAGTACTAAGTATGATTTGCTTCTGAAGTTTCGATTCTGCCTTTAAGTGGGTAATCATACTTAGAACTTAGTACTTAGAACTTCGTACTTCGTACTTAATAAAGGTAATCATACTTAGTACTTAGAACTTAGTACTTAGAACTTTAACCTTGGCTTTGGCCTTGAACTTTCACATGAAAAACCATTGTGTCCTTTTTCTTATGGCACTCTGTGCTGTATGTGCCACCGATAGCGTAGCGCAAACAAAGAAACCGTTACGGTTGCTTAATGCTGATATGGACTTGACGCATGGTATTGTCAGGTCTGACAAGGCACAGCAGGGCATCAGTCTGCCGCAAGCGTTCAACGGCGAGGGCGTGCTGCTGACGGTGGCAGACATAGGCTTCGACTTCACTCACCCAAACTTCGGCGACTCAAGGATAGTGCGTTTCTGGGACATGCTTTCGCGCGACACTATCGGTCAGGAGCATCTTTTCACGGGACACGAATATACTGACGAGGGAGAGATTCGCGCTCTGAAACATAGTTACGACGGAGAGAGCGAGACACACGCCACACATGTGCTTGGCATAGCTGCGGGAACAGGGGCCAAGGATGTATATGGAACCGACAAATATCGCGGCATTGCTCCCGAAGCCGACCTTGTGCTTATAGGTAATGTGCTCAGTAATAATGCCGCACTTGTTGACTCCCTGCAATGGTCAAAATATAATGGTTACCATGAGTTTGAGGTTTTCAAATACGCTTTTGACTATGCGGAGAGCGTGGGGAAACCTTGCGTTATAAATATGAGCTGCGGACAACGGCAGACTTTTTACGACAACTTTCCTATATATAACAGGATGATTGACGAGCTTACAGGTCCTGGACGCATCATTGTGGCATCGGCGGGAAACCAAGGCAAGCAGAAGGTTCACCTGCATAAACCACAGGGAAAGCAGACTGTGCAGAGCCGCTTCTATCCGCCGTTTAGTGGTGGAGCGTTCTTTCTTCAGAAGAATGGTGACTGTAAATTAGAACTGTTTTACCGCAACAATGAGGATGAAGAGCTGAAGCCTATACCTGAGACCTGCTATGCCGTATTAGACACCGTCAGCGATTTTGACTCTACGCCGGTGAAATGCATAGTACTTCGCGACAGTCTGCCTCAGAAGTTGGGCTTTATGTATTCACACTTGTCTGGCAGTGAGGACTCGGAAGCTCATCTTTTTACGTACGGCGTCGTCTTTATGGACGACGAGGGATGGAGTGATGCCGACAACAACTATTCTGTGAATTTTCCCAGTTGTTACGACAATGTGATAAGCGTCGGCTATATGAACTATCGCGACCGCATAATGAATGCGAGGGGCGAGGAGAAATATTGGCCGCAGGGCGAACTGACGAAAGCCAATGAGAACTCGTCCGTCGGCCCGCGCCTCGATGGTTATCAGAAGCCTGATATCATGGCTCCAGGAACAATTGTGATATCAAGTTACAATTCTTTTTACGAGGAGGCTAATCCCGAAGCATCAGATGTGGTGAACTCCACGGTGGAGTATTTCATGAACGACGGCCGTAAATACGCATGGACGGTAAACAGTGGCTCCAGCATGTCCGCACCAGTTGTAACGGGTATTATTGCCCTGTGGCTTGAAGCCAACCCACGGCTCACACCGCAAGATATCAAGGATATTTTCAAACGCACCGCAAGACATCCCGACCCGACACTGTCGTATCCTAATGCCATCTATGGTTATGGCGAGATTGACGCTTACGCCGGACTGCTTGACATCCTTGGCATATCAAACATCGAGGGCATCAGTCATCATCAGCCACAAGCCGTGCGCTTTGCCGTTAAAGGCAACAGTGTTGAGGCTTACGCCAAAGATAGCAACGAACTGTTGCAGATAAACATTTACACTACGAACGGAGCGAAAGTAAAAACCCCAAGGCTCACGCCTGGGGTTTATGTGGTGGAAGTGGTAACTGATAAGCCTGAACTTAAAGGCTCCACGTTAGTCAGGATTAGATAAGTTGATAAAAGATTGAGTTGTTTTCTTACCGTTGGAGTAAGTTACCCTCTTTATGCCAACGCCTTTTGCTGGTCGTGACAGTTTCACGCCTGAGAGAGAATAGTATTCTGTAGCCACCGTTGTGCCCTCATCGCCAATGGTTTCGATGTTGGCAGGCTCATACGGAATATCTTGGTTAACATCGTTGGCAGAGCGGATTATGAGGTAAGGCTGTCCGAGATTCTCGTCGGCATAGAGCACACCTGTTATATCGATAATCTTTTCCGGGATTACAAACCCTTCAACAAAGCTTGTTATCACTGGCAGTGTGCCGCCAACAAAGATGTTTTCTCCATCGGAAGTGATGGCAAGTTTATCGTGTGCCATGAACGATATCAGGCGGTAATCGTATTCGCCACCTTGTATTTCCGTAACATCATTTAGAATCTTACCGACAGCAGTGTTGACCTTAATCTCTGTATAGTCACTCAGGTCAGGGCGGATATTGAATATTCCGCCACCACTATATGTGCCTACGAGTTTGCCCGTGAGCAGGACACTCTCTTGCAACACCTTTGAATAGTCGGGTGTGATGATGCACAAACCGTCTGTGGCATCTTCGAGGAAGCAGTAGCCAGCATCGTTAGAGAGAGTAACCTTCACTCCACCAGGCACATTCAGTGCAACCATCTCACCCACCTGCAGGGCTTTGACTGCTGCCACAGAGCCTACCTCTCGCATCTGACGTGAGAGGTCGAGAGGCTTAATCACATGTTTTACGCCGTCTTCGGAAATGAACTGGTAGTCGGTAAGACTTATAACGAGAGCATCAGAGCCTGCCGATATTATCTCCTCTGGCAGTGGTGCAATCATCACGTTTCCATTTAATTTTATGTCTTTCCATGCTATTGTCTTGCTCACGCCGACATTAAGTGTAATGTCGGTTTGGGCAAGCACGTTGGCATTCTCCACTGTCAGCGCCATCATGTTACATTCAGGAGTGATAGAGGCGTGTGTGTCGGATGGCTTTGCCGCTGGATAGAACACTACGGACTTGAGCACTGGGTTCGGATGGCTCAGGTCCTTGTAGTTGAGCGAAAGGTATATTTGTCCCCGAACGGTATAGACGCTTTGCCCGTCAAGGCTGATGGACTCGTACGCTATTCTTGTGCCGTCAGTGCAGTTAAGATTGTTCACGATAAGTACAATCGTTGTTGGCGGAGCGGTAGGATTGCCATCAAGGTCATAGAAGATGTGGCCGTAAGCAAGAGCGTCAGTGTTGAGGCTCAGTCCGCGGAAATCTACTGTCAGCGTAAGTCCATCGTCGGAAAGCGTCCACGGAACAGGGGTGATGTAAGGGAAATCGCCTGTGCCGTATTCGAGAGCGACGTTAATCTTTGAGGGGTCAACAGGCTTTGAGAAAGTGAATGTCTTCACGCCATCATCGCCTTTAAGGTCATAATATGAGACGAGCAGACGCTCTGTCAAGCCTGTCTCGCTGACAATCGTTCCACCTTCGCCAAGCACGTAATATGTTGTTGTGCCCAGCGGTTTGCTTATGTCGCTATAAGTCTTTGTCTCTTCCGCGTCAATATAAGTGACCTCATAAAGCGAGATAGAGAACTCGCCGACCTGTATTTTCTCCATGGCAGGGTTGTCGGCAGCCTTCATTGTAGCGTAAGCGGTGGGAGCAGCGTTACCTGCAAAGACCACTTCACCAAGTAACTCGCCGTTCTGTGTCAGTTGTCCTTTGGCAGACACAATCTTTGAGCCTGTGGCGAAATATGCGTAAATCTTTCCGTTGTATGGTTTATATTCCTGAATCTTTTCGCGTGAGTCAGGATAGAACCTTGTCAGTTCTGGCACTGCCGCCAAAACAGATGTGCACAGCAGTGGCAGCAGTAGTGTTAGGAGTTTCTTGAACATATTCTCTATAGTATTATTTTTCTATCACAATCCTACGTGTTACGTCACCATTGGCAGTTGCAATCTTCACGATATAAACGCCGTCGGCAAGTGACGATATGTTGACCTTTGCGCCCGTAGCCTTGACGGTGTCGAGCCTGCTCCCGCTCGGCAAATCAAGCGAGCTTGTTTGCCCTCGCTCACCCGCAGCCTTGGCAACGACAACGCCGGCAGTATTGACAATCTCGATAGCCTTTACGCCATCGCCCTCAACCTGCAGGAAGTTTGTGCCTTTGACGAGACGGATATTCGTGTCAGCCGAAACACTCTCTATGGCAGCCGCACCAGTTCTGAAAGTGTATGAGTCGCCCTGTACCGGCTTGGACAAGCCTGCATACCAAGTGTCTATTCTCAGAGTGTGAGTGCCGTCGAATACCAGTTTGTTCTCGTATGTGTTGCCCTTTATCTTTTCTGTATTACGGGCTTTACCGTCAATGTTAAAGTCGTATCCGTCGATGACGAGGTCTTCGCCCGTTGTTGTTTCCAAGAGCATTCCCATCATCCAGTTTCCGTTAGCGCCCGACTCAATAGACAGCGAGTTCCATGTTTCGCCGTTGTCTGTTGACACGAGGTCTGAAACATATTCCAATGGAAGTTCAGTGTCGATGGCAAGCACATCGGCATTAGGCTCTGGGTCGAAGCAGTCTATGACAAGACGATACTCGGAGTTTTCGTTGATATATATATCCTTAGGCAGATAGCAGGTGTTCCATGCCTTGTAGGTCAGTTTCTCTGCTTCAAACTCGCAAATCTGTTTACCATTCTCATAAAGGTAGAAGGTGAAGATAGCATCTGACATAGGGTAGAAGCGGAAGGCGGCAATGCGGTAGCCGTCATATCCGCGAAGCTTGTTTGGCAGATACTCGGCAGCAGCCATGAGAGCGTAGCTTGTAGATGAGTTTCCGTGAATGCCGCGGCTGAACTTGTCTATTCCTGCATGAGACACAAAAGTGGCATCATTGTTCTTCGGAGCTTTCCATGTGGCGGCTATTCCCCTGATTGAAGGTTGACTAACCGTGACATCAACGACAGGTGGATATTTTGCCGTTATGGCGAGTGCTGCTGTCTGTGCTGCGGATTTTGTGCCGTCAGAATATTCCGCCTCAACGCCTACGGTATAATTTCCATCAGCAAGAGATTTAAGTTCTATCGTGTTGTCAGAGGTTTTTGCTACCGACTTGCCGTCAATAGTTACGTTGTATCCTGACAGTGTAGCATTGCTTCCTGCCGTTGCTTCCAGACCAAGGTCGATGGCCCATGACAGGCATGACAGGGATATTCCTGATGCGACAGAACTTTCGTAAGCAGAGGTAAAGCCTTTGTCTGTCTTTCTGCGCAAAAGGTCTGAATGTCCTGGAACGGTGACACCTGTCTGTGTGCCTATCACTTGCTGCACTTCTGCATCTGTGTTCACCTCTATTGCTACGATGAGGTCTCCTTGAGGCACTGCTTGTGGTGTGGTGAGTTTCACGGTGTTCAGGGCACCGTAAACGAGTTGCTGGCTCACAGGCTGTGAGTAAAGCAGTTGCAGGGAGCCGTCAGTAGCAGTGGTGTAGAGGTTTACTGCCCATGACTTATGCGCTCCCATAGGCACAAACGAAATCTCTGAAACATTATAGTCCGCATAGTTCTTCATCTCGTCCTTGGTGTAGCTTACAGCCACCTCCATCGCCAAGTCCTCGTAGATTGCAAATCCGGAGTAGTCGGTTGTCTCGATATCATAGTAACGCTTATGGACAAGGTTGCTCAGAGGCGCTTTCCAAGCCAGATAGCCATTATTGATTCCCTTCTGGCGCGCAAAGAGAGAGTAGGGACCTACAAGAGCCGCGTCAGCGACATTCACCTTTATCTCCGTGGCTTTTGTCTCAACACCTCCAGTGGTAACGGCAGACACCTCGTATGCGTATTCTCCGTTGGCAAGCTTTGAGTCGTAGTAACACAGTTGGTTGAGAGGCAGCACATTCAGCTTCTTTCCGTCGCGATAAACATTGTAGCCTCTGATATTGTTCGCTCCAACAGGGCGTTTCCATGTGATTCCCACAGTGTGCAGTCCCTGCAGTTGTTCGGCTTTGACCTCTGTGGGGGTAACGCTCGTGAAGTCTTGGTCCATCTTCAACGCCATTGAGCACATCTGACCGAGAGTGTCGTAGTATTGCATCAAGAGCACTTTCTCGTCCTCGCTCACTGCCATGACATTTGAAATAGGCAGTTGGCCGACATAATATTCCTCCTTGTCGTACATGTTGTCGCAGAGAGCCCTGATATCAATACCGCGTGCCTTCAGATAGTCGTCGATAAACATTCCTGTTCCAGCCACGTTCAGGTAGCCACGACTGTTGACGGTTCCCACAAGTGTCTCGTTGTTTGAGATGTCGTAGAACTCAATTGAATATTCCGTTGATGGCACTACAACCTTCTTGCGCTCACCTGTCACTACGTCGTAAATGGCGTAAAGATAGAGCGTTCTTCCGTCGCTTCCCATCTCATATCCACCCCAATAGACGATTTTCTTGCCGTCGGGAGAGAAGTTGCGCGAGTAGCACCATGGTCCTGTGCTCTCTGGACTGTCCTGAAAATAGATGATATTACCTTTTGCAGGCCAGTAGCATGCCACGCGGTTTGTTACCATATTCCAGCCAGCCGCTGCCTGACCATCGGGAGAAATGCAGTAAGGCACTCCATGATTGCCATTGCCAAACGAGCGCGTAATCTTGCCGTCTTGCCAGATGTATGGTGAGTAGATGCCGTTGACGCATACGGAGCCAGACATATAGCGGCCATCGGGAGTGATGCCAAGACCCATAGCGTCGGTCGGCTTTCCTGAAGGCAGTTCTACTCTGTATCTCGTTGTGCCGCGCCAGTAGCATGGCACGCGAACAGGCGCGTGGTTTTCATACACGTCGGTGTCAGGATAGTCGCCAGAGATTGTTCCGTCGTTGGCAATGTCCCATGCTGTTCCCGACTCAGATCCTAATACCTCAATGCTTCCGCTTTCAAGGTTCCAGCGGAAAGGGTTTGTGTTCATCATTGCGTCGATATATACGCCGCAAGCCCACTTGCCGTTGGGCGACACCGACAACACCTGGAAACCTTCAGGTGTATGGATGGCTACATTATCAGCCAACACCTCGCTAACACCAAATACCGACAAGGCACTTACGATAAGCGAGAAATACAGTTTCTTAAAACTAACCATCATTATTTATTTATTTATTATTTATTATTTATTAATGCGGTGTCCCGTTTTTCCCCCGAATTAATCATTAATCATTATTATTTATTAATGTTTCCCGTTGGTACACACTCCCAAAAGTTGTGCAAATATAAGCATTTTTCATATATTACATTATAAATATAAAAAAAAGGTGTGTCTGTGCGCAAAAAAACCGAAAAATATTGCCTTAAAGACGGGTGGAAAAGCGTAATTTCGCACTATGAACATGAAAAAAATCACTATACTTCGCAGCCTTGCCATTCTTCTTATGGCTGCCAATATCCAGATTTCGACAGCATCCGATTTCGGTTTCTGCACAGACAATGTAGCGAGAAGCAACATCTTCCGCGTAGGTTCAACAGAGAAGCAGGGACTTGCCATAAGGCTAAGTTCTGAGAAACTTGCTGCTCTCAAGGGATGTACCATCAGTGGCATCAACGCAGCTTTCGGCTCTCGCCGCACGACTGGCGGAACTGTTGACCTCTTTATCTCCACCGACCCTAACGGAACGCCGCTCGTAAGCCAGACATCCGCAGTGACAGAAGCCACAAAATGGCTTTCTTTCCAGTTGGAAACGCCTTACACCATTACGGGCGACGAGCTCTGCCTGTATGTCGGATATACGGGCGCGATATCAAGCAGTTCCACAATGCTTATGGGCGATTATAGCGCTGACACGAAGGGATGCTCATTTGCTTACAAGGACGGCGAGTGGGTCGATATCTACGGCATGGGCTATGGAAGTGCAAGCATCCGCGTAACCATCGACAACGCTCCTACCGTCAACGACCTTATCATGAAGCCGTTGCC
>JABUUE010000023.1:19562-25253 GCA_021443335.1 Bacteroidaceae bacterium | reverse complement strand
GTTACATCTTTCGATCTCAAAGTAAAGGTTGAGGGAAGTGATGAGGTTGTAAGTCATATCAGCGGAATATCTGTTGAGCCAGGGGATGTTTACGACTTCATGCTCCCAAACTGGAGTTCTGCATCGGCAGGAGATGTTTCTCTCAATATGCAGGTGTCTAACATCAACGGCACTGCCGATAGCGACCCTTCAGACAACGATTTCAACAAGAGCGTCTTCTTCTATCCTGCTGTCATGGAGCGCACCGTACTGCTTGAGGGTTTCACGGGACAGGATTGCTCAAACTGTCCGAACGGCCACAGCGAGATAGCGAAATTCCTTGCATCAGCCACTACCACACCTGTCATTGAGGTCATGCACCACTCTGGCTATCAGCCAGACTATTTCTCTATGGATGTTGACTACGACTACACTTATTTCTATGGTAGTCCAAGCACCTATGCTCCGGCGGTGATGCTCAATCGCGCTGCCACTTTCAAAGAGGTGCCTGTGATGAATACCGGTGAGGATTATCTTACCTATGTCTATGGCGTTCTTGAGGAAAAGTTTCAGCCTTACGTCTCATTGCAACTCAACAGCGCGTTCAATGCTGATAGTCGTGAACTGAAGATAGACTTCTCTTCTTTCGCCCATACCGACCTGCCCGCAGGCGATGCTGCACTGAACGTGATGCTCGTGCAGGATGGACTTGTCTCCAAGCAGGTTCCCTTAGGCGAAGGCTATACACACGACGCCGTGTGCCGTGGCGTGGTAACGGGCAACTCATGGGGCATACTCCTTAACGCAGATGCAGTAAAGAAAGGTGGTGAGGCTAAGTGGACGACAACAATTACTCTGCCCGAAAGCATTTATTCTGATATGGAATATACCCAAAAAGACCCTTCAAAGTGTAACTGGCCGGCAATACCTGAGAAGATGCGGCTTGTGGCTTATGTGGCTGCCCATGGCGACGGTCCTGCAAAGCGTCAGATATACAATGCTATAGAAGTGCCGTTAGGTGGCAGTCATACCCAGGCGGCACATCCTTCTGCTGCTGCCATTAAGACTGTTGTTTCTTCCGACGCTCCATCTATCAGAGTGGAGGACGGATGTGTCAGTGTCGATGGCGACTACGACAGTATGAAGGTTTATGCTCTTGACGGCCGCACGATGAAGACTGATACAAGACTGCCGAGTGGGGTATATGTCGTAAGCGTGAGCAAGGGCAACAGTGCTAAAACAGTAAAGATAAGAGTGAAATGAGACTTTCCAAGGTTGCATTAATAACTATACTTTGCGCCATTCCATTAGTCACGAATGCGCAGAAACCGGTACAAAGACTTTCGGCACGCGCAGCGCTGACAACCAAAAATGTCCCAACAGACTCTGTACGCTCCTGTCCGATATCTGCTTATTTAACAGTCAATTCTTCTGCTCTTGACCGCGAGGCTCTGAGTCGTCTTGGTGTGAAGGTGTGCCTTGAAGCAGGCAACAAGATGACCGTCAGGATGCCTGTGGAGGCTATTGCGCAATTGTCGGAAGTGGAAGGAGTGGAGTATATTGAGACAAGCACTACGGTGCAGCCTATGATGGACATAGCGCGCAGGGAGACCGGCGGAGCTGACATGAATGCCGGCATAGGACTGCAACAGCCTTATACGGGCAAAGGTGTTGTGGTGGGTATCGTTGACTATGGTTTCGACTACACTCATGCTGCCTTCCGCGATGCCAATGGCAACCTTCGTATAAAGAGTGTGTGGGAGCAAAGCCAAAGCCAAGGCCAAAGCCAGAGCCAAAGCCCAGAACCTTTCGGCTATGGCATAGAACTGACAACTCCCGATGAGATTCTCAATGCCAAGGCAGACCTCCTCAACAACTCCCATGGCACTCATGTGGCTTCCGCAGCAGCAGGGTCTTCGCTACATGCCGACGGCAGTCTGCGCGGAATGGCTTCCGATGCTGACATTGTGTTGGTAAGTATGACTGATGGAGGTAGCAACAATGTGAACATCTCCAATGCCATCGCTTACATCTTTAATTACGCAGAACGTAACGGACAGCCTTGCGTCATAAACCTTAGTCTCGGCTCTCATAGCGGACCGCACGACGGCACCTCTACTTTCGACCGCATTGCCGACGAGCTGCAAGGACCAGGCAGACTCATCGTAGGCTCGGCAGGTAACCACCGCGCCGACCGTTTCCATATCCACCGCGATTTTACTGCATACGACAAAGGCAAGCCATTGTCAACATTCATTAGTTATATCAAAACTCCGTCAGTAAGCAGAGTGGGAGGGGATGTTGATATTTGGGGGACAGAGAGTTTGCAAACCAACCTCGTGCTCTATAAACTCTCCACTGGCGAGGAGGTAGAGCGCGCCGCGATAAGTCTCGGCAGTGAAGAAGTCCAGACGCTCTCGCTTGGAAGGAATGTTACAGGCTCTTTCAGCGCGAAGGCGGAGGTAAGTCCGCTGAACGGAAAGACACATATACTGCTGCAATCGGCTGTTACCGCCATCCGTTCTGGCTATGCCATTGCGATAGAGGTAACGCCGCAAACGCCTTGCACCCTCGACATCTGGGCAGACAATACAAGCCTGCGCCTTACATCCAATGACATGGAGGGCTTCGCAGAACCTACTGCCGACGATGCTACAATATGCGAGATAGGTGGAACGGCAAACCGCATACTCACCGTAGGAGCATATACCACTCGCGCCGAATACAAGATTTACGGAGACCCTAATCCTCACCAACTCAATGAGACCGACGGCGACCTCTGCTCGTTTTCCAGCTGTGGACCGACAGCCGACGGACGCACCAAGCCAGAGGTAACTGCTCCCGGAGCATTCATAAGTGCCGCTGTGTCGCAGTACGACAATTCGGGTACGAAAATCCTGTCGCAGTTCTTCAATGATGGAGGAACGGAAACGAGTTACGGATATATGCAAGGCACATCAATGTCATCGCCGATTGTGGCAGGCATTGTCGCCGCTTGGCTGCAGGCGTATCCGCAGCTTACGCCAGAACAACTAAAAGAGATAATAAGGAAGACGTCGCGCACAGACTCTTTCACTGGCCAGATAGCATCCGCTGGATCCAACCTGTGGGGCTACGGAAAGATAGACCCGGTGGCAGGAGTGAAGGAGTGTCAGATACTTACAGGCATTCGCGACATTGACTATGGCCTTGGCTTTGGCTTTGGCTTTGACCTTGAGTCAGCTGCCATCTATACCCCGTCGGGCATAAGGGTAAGCAAAGAAAACGCACAGGCCAAAGGAGGCCTGTACATTATAGTAACACGCGATGGAAAGGCGGCAAGAAAGGTGATTGTCCCCCCGGCCCCCTGAAGGGGGAGCTTTGGCTTTGGCTCTGAACTGGCCCCCCTAACCCCTTAAAGTGTGGGAGCAGGCAAAGTGAATCTTACGGTCAGTCCGCCACCAGGAGTTGGCATTAAATCTATTTCACCACCGTGGAGAAGTATGGCGTTTTTCACTATCGCAAGTCCGAGACCTGTGCCGCCAAGTTTGCGTGAGCGACTTTTGTCTATGCGGTAGAAGCGCTCACAGAGGTGCGGCAGATGCTCGCGCGGTACGCCAACACCATTGTCGGAAACAAAGAACTCCACCATCTCGCTATTTATCTGTGTTGCAGAAACGGTTATTCTCAGAGCGTCTGTCTCTGACCCTTTGCCTGCGTATGCTATAGCGTTATCGACAAGGTTGCGGAACACGGAATAGATGAGCGAGCGGTCGCCGAGGATGGTGATGTTATCCAGGTTTATCTTCATCTCCATCTGTGCCTCTTTCAGTGCCAACTGTACATCGCTGGAAATGTCTTCAAGCAGTTGCCTTGCGTCTATGCGCATAGGCTCTTTTACTTGCTCCACGGCGTCCATCTTCGCCAATGCCGACATATCACTGAGAATGTTTGTCATGCGCTTGCACTGCACAAAACTGCGCTCCAAGAAATGTTGGCGTGTCTCTTCGGGCAGGTTGGGGTCGTTGAGCATTGTCTCTATATATCCGCTGATGCTTGCCGTTGGTGTCTTTAGCTCGTGGGCGGCGTTCTGTGTCAGCTGTCGTTTTAGTTGCTGCTTCTCGCCTTCCACCCGGTGTCTCTCAGAGAGTGCCAGTCGGCGCGCTATCTGGTAGAGTACAAGACAGAGGGCGATG
Organism: Bacteroidaceae bacterium; assembly: GCA_021443335.1. Taxonomy (GTDB): domain Bacteria; phylum Bacteroidota; class Bacteroidia; order Bacteroidales; family Bacteroidaceae; genus Prevotella. The sequence goes on along the minus strand of JABUUE010000023.1, from coordinate 21,099 downwards.
GTGATGCCGAGGATGAAGTAAACGAAGGTCTTGTCGATGGTCAGTTCCTTGTATAGCTGACTGTCGTATGGCAGTGCCGAGCGCACTATCAGTCCTTTCTCCTTGAAAAATGTTGCCGAATAGAAGAACTTCTCATCGACAGTCTCCGATTTTCGCTGTATGTCGTAACCTGTGCCCTTGTCTAACGCAAGCTTTATCTCCTTGCGGTCTATGTGGTTTGTCATTTGTGCCGCGGGCTTCTCGTTGTCGTAAAGCACCTTGCCGTCGGTGGAGAGCACCGTAAGGCGACAGTTGGCAGGCAATATGGAGAGCGTGTCGGGCCATGCCTCCTCCGCCTGATAGTTCACTACTTGAAGTCTGTTATGCAGTATATCCACCTTGTATTCCGTCTCTCGCTGATACTGAAATACGAGGAACATTATCGCTAACAGCAGGAAGATGCCTACCACGCTGACAAACATCCTGTTTGCGAAGTTGTTATGAGAAGTAATATCCATATCCTATTTTTGTTTTAATGTGTTCGCCGTAAGGCTCAATCTTTTTACGCAGTCGTGTGATGTTCACATCCACTGTGCGTTCTAATACGATGGTGTCTTCTGGCCAAAGCCGGTCAATCAGTTCCTGTCGCGAATAGACACGCCCCTTGTTTCGAAGCAGGAAGATGAGTATCTCAAGCTCAAGGTGTGTGAGCGTTACGGGTTGATTGTCAACAGTCACAACCATCGAGTTCATATCTATCTTGAGAGTTTCGTACGATAGGTGGCGGTCCTCTACATCCCCTTTAAGAGGCTGTGGGGCTTGTGTCGCACGCCTCAGTACAGCTCTTACCCTTGCTTTCACTTCTCTCATTGACAGAGGCTTCGGTATGTAGTCGTCGGCGCCAAGGTCAAACCCTTTCAATGTTTCCTCCTCGCCATCAAGGGCTGTGATGAAGATTATCGGGATGTGTGCGGTGGCATCGTCCTTCTTCAGAATGCGCGCAAGTCCGAAGCCAGACACCTCGCCCATCATCACGTCAAGCAATATCAGGTCGTAATGCTGACTCTTTATCACAGGCAACGCCTCCTCGGCAGAGAAAGCCACATCCACATCGTAGCCCTCAGTCTTCAGGTTATATTGCAGTATCTCCGCAATATCCTGTTCGTCATCTACAACAAGTATTCTCATAGTTTCGCACTCAGACTCAAAGTCATTACTCATTAGTTGTTGTTTTTCACTGCAAAGATAGCACTTATGTTTTACATTTGCGTTAAAACCATGTTACAATTGTGTTAAATAAATATTGATTCACTTTAGATTTCTGATTTGTTGATTTATAATCATATATTATGCGTTAAATGTAAATCGGTGTTGATTTGTTTTGGTGGACAAAGAGAAAGTCGTAATTTCGCACCCCGAACAGGATATCTTTTTATTTATTTTATATTAATATGAGAAAAGTATTATTTATCGCAGCAATGATTGTAGCAACATTGACTGCAAGTGCTCAGAATGTAGCCGGTGGTTTTTCTATCAAGCCAATGGCCGGTGTTAGTTT
>JABUUE010000023.1:10591-19019 GCA_021443335.1 Bacteroidaceae bacterium | reverse complement strand
TTTTTGTTCTTCCTCCTGCTTGTAAGTTGCACGCCAGCTACTACAAGCAGGATTGAGCAGATAAAGGAGCGCGGTACTCTGCTTGTAGGTTCTACTGGCGACTACCGTCCTCTCTCTTATCTCGAGCCCTACACCAACACATATTGGGGCTTCGACGTGGATCTTGCGGAGATTATAGGCAAGGACCTTGGGGTGAAGGTACAATATGTGCCTACCTCATGGCCTACGCTGACGGAGGACATGCTCAACGACAAGCTTTTCGACATCGCCATCTGCGGAATATCTATTACCGATGCGCGCAAGGAGATTATGCTCATGTCCGAAGGCTATCTTAACAACGGCAAGACCATCCTTTGCCGAAAGGACGATGCGCAGCGCTTTCAGAGCCTCGACGACATGAACCGCCCTGAAGTGACGGTCATGGTCAACCCTGGCGGACTGAATGAGAAGTTTGCCAACGAGCATCTTGCAAAGGCAAAGATAGTGGTGCATCAGAAGAACGAGGAGATTCCGTCTCTCATTGCCGAGGGCAAGGCAGACATCATGATAACCGAGATTGTCGAAGCACCTTATTATGTGCAGAACGATGCACGACTGGCTGCCCCTCTCATAGACAAGCCTTTTACTAACGGCATGATAGGAGTGCTGATGCGCAAGGGTGACGAAGAACTCCTAACGCGAGTGAATGCCATCCTTGACACATGCAAAAAGGACGGCACTCTTAAACGTCTGCACGAGAAGTACGGATTTAAGTTTTGAAAACTCCCCGTGAAACACATAAAACTCCCACGAAAAAAATAATTTCCCTATGACTTTTGGACCAAAAGTCATAGGGAAATTTCATGTTCGGCTGTGAAACATTTTGTTACCAGCCTTTGTTCTGCCATTCGCTCTTCTGCTTGTCTGTCAAGCTTGAGCCGTCCTCATTGAGAAGTCCGTCGATAAACTTTTGAGGGATAGGACGGAGGTTGTGCTTCTCCTGAATGTTCGGAGCTGCCTGAGCGTTGAATGCCTTTGCACGTTTGATAAGGAGGTTTGTGCGTGAAAGCTCATCCCAGCGGTTCCACTCGCCGAGGAGTTCGCGTGTGCGCTCGTTCATGATGAAGTGGAGCTTGCCTTCAAGAGTTGATGGACTTACGCCAAGCTTGTTGAGCACTGCCATATCCTCTGCAGGGAGCTCGTCCCAAGATTCAATCTTAAGGCTTGATGCCTCTGTAGTCTTAGGAATACCAGTAGAGATGTAGTAAGTGTTCTTCTTCACATAAGAAGCGTACCATGCCTGGAGGTTGTTGAGGGTGTTGCCCTTTGCGTCCTTGTTCTTCTTAACAGTGGTAGCGCTTGCAGTAGAGTTGGTCTTGAAAGCTTCGTCGCCGCCAACGTATGTCTCGCGGTTCTCGCCAGCCTTCCATGTGCCACGATCGCGGAGCTCGTTGATAATCTTGAGAGCGGCATCATTATCTCCCTTACGTACTAAGCACTCTGCAAGTACGAGGTAAGTCTCGCCAGTACGCGCCATGATTACGTCGCGAGTGGCGTCGCCCTTCTCGGCTGTACGTGAGCCGTCGTCGGTCTTGTTGATACCGCAGAAGATGTTGCAAGTGGCAGGAGTGAGATTGTAAGTGTCCATTGAATATTTGCCATCCTCATAAACGGCGAACACATTTGGCACCCATTTGCCGGTCTCCGGGTCGATGAAGGTGTGAGGTGTGCCAGCCTTGCCGAGCGTACCGTTAGCCTTGAAATCGTTGTAATCCTTCTTGTTAAGGATGAACATTATACCCTTGCACTGTGCTCCGGTGTTCTCTGCGTTGAAGTCTGCCGCGTTGAGAACAGGAATCTTGCTCACGTCAACACCGTTAGCCTTTGCAGCAGCTTCGGCAGTTTGCGCCTGAGCATTGAGGCCGTAGATGGTGCGGAAGGACTTCCACATACGAGCGTCGTTCACATTGTCGAAGATTGAGTAAGTATATTCTGTAGGGCGGCAGCGCTGGAAGTCCATACCTCCGATATATTGTCCGCGCTGTACCCATCCACCAGAGAAGTTAGAGAACTGAGGGTTGAAATAGTTGTATGTGCGGTTGCCATAACGGCCCTTAGTGGAAGAGTCAGCATTATGCTCGGCTGCCATGAGAATCTCCTGGAGACCTTCGTTTTTGCAGTCTGTGCCTGTCCAGTTTCCGTAGAGGTCCTCATATTTAGAAGCGAGTGGACACTCTTTGATAATCTCCCGACAGACAATGATTGCGCTGTCGAGGTCAGCAGCCTTGTCGTGCTTGTTCCATGAAGCGCAACGCTCGGACTGACGGTAGAGCAGCGCTTTGGCGAGGAAGTGTCCGGCAGTGTATCTTGTCCAAGTGCCGTTGCCGCGCCATTTTTCAGTAGGAAGAATGTTGTAGGCTGTGCGGAAGTCAGAGATTATCTGATCGAGCACCTGCTCCTCAGTAGCACGGTTGAAGTATTTTACGACACCATCAACAGGTTTTGTCTGAAGAACCACTGCGCCATACTGCGCGAAGAGGCGGTAGTAGTTGTATCCGCGGAGGAAGTGACCCTCGCCCTTAACCTTTTTGCGAGTGCCCTCGTCAGCGATAAGGTCAGCTTTTGAAATCACAAGGTTGGCGGTAGAGATGCCGTAGTACATCTCGTCCCACAGACCAGAAACAGGTGGACAGTTGTTGTTAGCCGCGCCGAGAGCTGTAGTACAGTCAAGTGGCGAGAGGCGGTTGTCGTAACTGTTCCATGGCTCAGCGGTAAGGTCGTTGGCGGAAGTGAACTCGTCGCATCCGTAGAGAGTGATACCGTAAGCCCATTCGTAACCGAAATGCCAGCGAATGTTTGCGTACAAACCAGCGGCAACAGAGAGCGCACCGTCAGGGGTCTCGAGAAGACCGTCGGTTACCATGTGACCTGATTCCTCGTCCAAGAAGTCTTTGCTACAAGAGTTTGTGGCAGCGACCATTGTGAGAGAAAGCGCTCCGTAAAGTATTGTTTTTGCGAATCTTTTCATAGTTGTTTTGTTTTTTAGGAGTCCAAATTAAGGAGTCCAAGGAGTTACAAGGAGTCCAAGGAGTCCAAGACATTACCATAAAGTGATAGAGTGCATTTAGTTTTCGAATTTTCGAGTCTATTGTCCCAGAGTTTCCAGGTTTTCCGGGCTTTCCGGAGGTTCCTGGGTTCCGGATTTCTCGGGCTTCCTGAACTTCTTTATAATTAGAATCCAATGTTAAGACCAAGGGTGAAGCCGCGGTTATAGTATGTGCGGCCGAGGTCGAGGTCCATGAAATCGATAGAAGAGTAAACGTCGCCGAGATTCTTTGCCTGGAAATAAACCTTGAGGTTCTCTATGCGCATTGCCTTGCAGAGTTTCTTGTCGAAGTTGTAACCGAGAGAGATGTTGCGGAGCTTGATGAAAGAAGCCTTCTTGAAGCCGAGGAGACTTGAGTAAGAGTCGCCACCAGATGTAGAGTAGATAGGCATCTGGTAGTCTGCGCCTGTGTTCTGAGGTGTCCAGTAGCTGATTTCGCGCTGCTGATACATACCGAGCTGACCTTCGCCGCCAGTGTTAACCATGAAGCCGAAGCGTCCGTAAAGCTCAAGAGCAAGTTCAATGCCTTTCCAAGAGAAGGTGTTCACCCAGCCTGCAGTCCAGTTAGGAGTAGAGCTGCCAAGGATGACACGGTCTTTAGCATCAATCTTGTAGTTGCCGTCCTGGTCAACAGGGCGAACCATACCTGCGCGGAAGTTGTGGCCGTTCTTGTTGAATTTCTCCATCTCGTCCTTGTCAGACTCCTGCCAGAGACCGTTGGCAGCATATCCGTAGAATACGCTGATGCGCTCGCCCACGAACCATGAGTTGTTGATGTCTTCTGTCGCTCCATCGGCAAGAGCTGTAATTTCGTCCTTCTGGTAAGCGAGGTTGAGAACAGAGTTCCACTCGAAGCCGGCAACCTTTACAGGCACTGCGTTGAGGGTGATATCGATACCCCAGTTCTTTGTCGCACCGACATTGGCAAGCTGTGAAGGATAACCAGAGAGGGAAGGAATAGTCTGAGTCATGAGAAGGTCGGAAGTGCGGCTTGTATAAACATCGATAGAACCGCCGAGACGACCGCGGATGAAGCTGAAGTCAACACCGAAGTTCCACTGTGTAGTGCGCTCCCACTTGAGGTTCTTGTTAGGCATCTTGTTAGAGCCGGAAGTGTAATAAGGCTCGTTGGTAACAAGAATCATAGAGTTGCCTGTGGAGAATGGCATCCAGTAAGATGAGATAACACCGAGAGTGCCGTATGGGTCAACGGCAGAGTTACCAGTGGCACCGACACCCACGCGCAACTTCAACTGGTCAATCCATGAAACATTCTTCATGAAGTTTTCCTGGTCGATACGCCAACCGATAGCTGCTGATGGGAAGAAGTCCCACTTGTTGCCCTTGGCAAGCACTGACGCTCCGTCCCAACGACCGGAAACAGTAACGAGGTATTTGTCCATGAACGAGTAGTTCACGCGAGCCATATAAGAAGAAAGCGCACGCTCGCTGAGGCTTGTGCCCATGCTCGCTTTATAAGCAGAGTTGGTGATGTCGATAACTCCCATATTGTTCCACATCATTGATGGGTAAGGAAGATTCTGCTCTGAGAGTGATGAGCCTTCGATATTATATTTCGTAGCTGACTGAAGGAGGGTAACACCGACAGTGTGATTGCCGAAAGTTCTGTTGTAGAGAATCATGTTATCGAGGGTCCAAGCGAAGTCGCGAGTCTCCTTGCGAGAAACATAATTAGAAGAGCCTGCGCGAACAGCAGAGTTAGCATCGATGAAGATGCCCTGGCGTGTGAAGCGGAAGTCAGGACCAAAAGCTATCTTGTACTGCAAGCCGTTGAGCACATCAACGATGTTGCCGAAGTCGATAAGTCCGTAGAAAGAGCCGAGGGCACGGAAACCCTGACGGTTATCTGTTGACTTGTTCCACTCGTCAATGACGGTGTAAGTGTTTGTTGTGTTACCACCAGGTGTTGTTATGAGATCGCCCTTCTCGTCGTAAGGAAGAGTGTAGCGAAGGATAGCCTTTGCCGCAGCATATAGGTCTTCTGGGCCTGAGTTAGAAGACTGGCCAGTCTTAGAGAAGCCGTATTTCTGCTCAGAGTATGAGAGGTTTACAGAGCCGCCCAATCTAATCCATGGCTTAGCCTGAACATCGACATTGGCAGAGAAGTTATAACGGCGGTAGTTCTGTCCTTTGACGGTTCCATCGTTGTTGAGGAAGCCGAATGAAGCGGAGCCCTGAATACGCTCGTTACCACCGTTAGCAGAGAGTGAGTGCTCATGGGTAAAGCCTGTTTGGGAAACGAACTTTGTCCAGTCGGTATCTGTTACTGCTGATGGATCCCATGAACCGGATGCCCAACCCTTGTTGATGTTTGCGAGAGCTACATTGTCGCCGGCGAACATCTCCTGGTCGAGGTCCTTGTCAGGCTCGTTGCCTGGCTTGTACTTGGTCTGTCCAGGGGTGTTATAGTAAGCCCAACGACGCCATGTAATATAATCGGAAGCACTCATAGCAGGCGACTTGTCCTTGACAGTCTCCCATGTTGCGCTACCATTATAATTAAGGTGGAACTGTCCTGCCTTACCGCGCTTTGTGGTAACGAGAACAACACCGTTGGCACCGCGGCTACCGTAGATGGCTGTTGAAGAAGCATCCTTGAGAATGTCGATGCTTTCAATGTCGTGAGTGTTGAGGGTTTCGATACCGCCAGAGTTCAATGGCACACCGTCAACAACATAAAGAGGCTCGTTGGAAGCGTTCAGAGAGCGGTTACCACGGATGCGGATGCTACCGAGAGAACCTGGGCGAGTGCCTGATGTGATATCCACACCGGCAGCCTTGCCCTGCAATGCTTCGAGGGCGTTGTTGACAGGTTTTGCGGTGAGGGCCTTCTCGTCAACGCGAACGAGAGCTCCTGTAACATCGCTCTTGCGCTGCACGCCGTAACCCACAACCACTACCTCGTCGAGAGAAGCCACGTCTTCTTCAAGAACGAAATTAAGTTCTGACTGGTTTTTGTAAGCAACAGACTGTGTGAGATAGCCTACATAAGACACTTCGATAGTTGCCTTCTGAGGCACTTTGTTGATTGAGTACTGTCCGTCGAAATTGGTAATTGCTCCGAACGATGTACCTTTCACCATCACGCTGGCACCAATGATTGGATTACCGTCCTTGTCTTTTACCACACCGGTAAGCGACTGGGCAAACGCAACCAGGCCCACAACAAGCATCACCAATAGTGACACAAGGCGTCTTTTCTGATTTGTTTGTAGCATTTTATTATTAGGTTAGTTATTAGGATAATATTCAATACGGTATTAGAATAATGTTTTCATCCTTAGTGCATGGAGAGGGAGATTATCTGTTTTTCCCTGTGGTATTAGCTACCGCAAATGTACGGCTTTCTTGATAATTATTAGTTTTTTGCTTAAGAAAATTGTGTGTAATACGCTTTATTTATATAGATATGTCAATTTTGTCCACGGTAAAAGCGCTAAAATAACTACTTTGACGCGTTATTTTATCGCTTTTAGTTTTGCGATAAAGAAAAAAAAGGTAACTTTGCAGTCATAAAGGTCAAACCATAAACCCTTATATTAATCTTATGAAATCTATTCTTGAAGGACGTCCGGCTCTCAAAGCCGAGGTTATGAAGGTTGCGGAGGTTGCAGGCTATCTCTGGCAAAAGGGATGGGCAGAGCGCAACGGCGGCAACATCACAGTGAATGTAACAGAGTTTGTTGACGATGAGATTCGTCAAATGCCCGCTATCAGCGAGGTTAAGCAGATAGGCGTGGAAGTGCCTCATCTCAAAGGCGCTTATTTCTATTGCAAGGGTACTAACCGCCGCATGCGCGACTTGGCTCGTTGGCCGATGGATAACGGTTCTATTATCCGTATTCTCGACGACTGCAAGTCGTATGTCATCATCGCCGACAATGTGGTTAATCCTACATCAGAGTTGCCTTCTCACCTGATGGTTCACGACCATCTCATCGAGAAAGGTTCTCCTTATCGCGCTTCTGTTCACACTCATCCTATTGAACTTATTGCCATGACTCACATACGCAAGTTCCTCGGCAAGGATGTTATGACAAGACTGCTGTGGTCAATGATTCCTGAGACTAAGGCTTTCTGTCCTCGCGGCTGCGGCATTATTCCTTACGAGCTGCCTTCATCGGTGAAGCTCGCGGAAGAGACAGTTCGCCAACTCGACGACTATGACGTAGTTATGTGGGAGAAGCACGGTGTCTTCGCTATTGACACCGATGTCATGCAGGCATTCGACCAGATTGACGTGCTCAATAAGTCTGCCCTCATCTATATCGCTTCAAAGAATATGGGCGAGGAACCAGAGGGAATGAGCGACGAGCAGATGGCAGAAATGACAAAGGCTTTCAACCTGCCAAAATAAAGCCAAAGCCAAAGTTCAAAGCCAAAGCCCTCGGCCAACAGCCGAGGGCTTTGTTTTTACATCACCACCTTTACTTCGTGCTCACCATCCATAGCAGGGATGATGTTGCCTTCTATTTCTTTGCCATCAACAATGAGCTTGTTGATGCCTTTCATTGCACCGTTAGGATTTTCTACAGTGATGTTATATATACCGTTACGGAATTTCCTCTTTACGGTGTAGCCTTTCCAGTCGGCAGGCACGCAAGGGTCAACCATAATGCCTGCGTACTGTGGCTTTATGCCAAGGATGAACTGGCTGATAGTGTACCACATCCATGCGGCAGTGCCTGTAAGCCATGAGTTCTTGCCTTCGCCAGGTTTTGCAGCGTCTTTGCCGGCAACCATCTGGCAGTTTACATAAGGCTCAACCTTATGAAGTTCGGAGTGTTCCTCTGTATATGATGGGCATATCTTGCGGTACAGTTCCCATGCGCGGTTGCCGCGGCCAAGGACTGTCTCGCCGATGATTACCCAAGGATTGTTGTGGCAGAATATGCCGGCATTCTCTTTGTAGCCGGCAGGATAGGTTGAAATCTCACCCATCTCTACATAATACTTTGTGAAAGCAGGATTGTTGAGTACAATGCCATGCTCGCACTCGAGATGCTCCTTGACTGAGTTGAGGGCTTTTTCTACCATTCCCTCCTCGAGTCCGATGCCTGCCATTGTACACCAACCCTGGCTTTCGATGAAGATTTTACCCTCATCGTTCTCCTTAGAACCTATCTTTTTACCGTAGAAATCATAAGCGCGGAGATACCAGTCGCCGTCCCAGCCGTGTTTCTTGACGGCTTCGACCATATCGTCGATGAATTTCTGGGCACGGTCTGCCTCATCGTTCTTGCCAATCTGACGACAAAGCTCCACATAGTCGCGACCTGTGACCACGAAAAGTCCGGCAATCATCAGCGATTCTGCCTGTGT
>JABUUE010000023.1:3777-10575 GCA_021443335.1 Bacteroidaceae bacterium | reverse complement strand
TCTGTTGTCTGGAAGCTCTCGTTAGGGTCCCATGAGAAGCAGTTGAGGTTAAGGCAGTCGTTCCAGTCGGCGCGACCGATGAGTGGCAACATGTGTGGACCGAGATTTTCCACAACATGGTTGAATGAGACGCGGAGGTGCTCAAACAGCGAAACCTCTGAACCCGCCACATTGTCGAATGGTACTGGCTCGTCAAGGATGGAGAAGTCGCCTGTCTCCTTTATATAAGCGACAGTTCCGAAGATGAGCCAGCAAGGGTCATCGTTGAAGCCGCCACCGATATCGTTGTTGCCGCGCTTGGTCAGCGGCTGGTATTGGTGGTAGCATCCACCGTCAGGGAACTGTGTAGATGCGATGTCTATTATCCTTTCGCGAGCGCGAGATGGTATCTGATGCACGAAGCCCACAAGGTCTTGGTTGGAGTCGCGGAAGCCCATTCCTCTTCCCACGCCGCTCTCGAAGAACGATGCGGAGCGCGACATGTTGAATGTTACCATACACTGGTACTGGTTCCAGATGTTCACCATTCGGTCAAGTTTCTCCTCTGGTGTCTTGACATAGAAGATATCAAGCAGTTTGTCCCAGTATGCGCAGAGCTCGTCGAACGCCTTGTCAACCTTCTCCACTGTGTCGAACTTGCTGAGAGTCTCTGTCGCCTTTACCTTATTTATAATAGGAGAGGCTGTCGTTGATACTATCAGTCCTGCCTCAACAGCCTTCTTTATGTCGGACTGAGCGGTATATTGGAACTTTTCTTCATCTGGCATTTCTACATAACCCATGAAGAAAACAAACTCTTTCTTCTCGTTTGGCTGCAACTCCACCTCTATATAATGTGAGGCGATAGGACTCCAACCGTGAGCGACGGAGTTTCGTGACTTACCTTCAGCAACAGCGTCTGGCAGCGACATCTCTGAATAAAGTCCCATGAACGACTCGCGGTCGGTGTCGAATCCGTTGATTGGCGTGTTCACGCTGTAATAAGCGTAATGGTTGCGGCGCTCCTTGTACTCAGTCTTATGGTATATTGTTGAGCCGTCAATCTCTATCTCGCCTGTGGAGAAGTTGCGCTGGAAGTTCTCCATATCGGTAGCCGCGTTCCAAAGACACCACTCCGCAAACGAGAAAAGCTTCAGAGTTTTTGCCTCATTGCTCTTGTTTGTGAGCGTCATCTTCTGCACCTCGCCCCATGTTTTCAGTGGAACAAAGAACAGGACTTGCGCCTCAACGCCGTTTTTCTCGCCGATGATGCGAGTGTAACTCATGCCGTGACGGCACTCGTACTTGTCCATCGGAGTGCGGCATGGCTTCCATCCCGGGCTCCAAATTGTCTCGCCATCTTTAATATAAAAGTAGCGGCCACCATTATCCATTGGGACACCGTTATAGCGGTAGCGGGTGATGCGACGGAACTTAGCGTCTTTGTAGAAGGAATAGCCACCGGCAGTGTTGGAAATGAGTGAGAAGAAGTCTTCGTTGCCGAGGTAGTTTATCCAAGGCCAAGGAGTTTTTGGGTTGGTGATTACATATTCGCGTGCAGCGTCATCAAAATAACCGAAAGTCTTATTTTCCATGTTGTTTGAGTCTTTTTATGCCACAAAAATAGAACAATTTTGGCAAAAATAGCACAAACTTCTCGTTCAATTTGCGTATTTTTGCCAAAATAAAATACATCTATCCCTTATTTTGCAATGTCAACTTTGCATTATTCCCAAATGTTCCCTTTAAACCAAATGGTTCATTTGAGAATGATAGGGAGGTTAATGACCTGTTTTGGTTTCTCTTTCATTCAGCCTTTTGTACCACTGCTCTCGTTCCTTGACGAGGTCGTAGCCGCGTGCCGACAGGTAATTGTTGATGCGGCCCTTGTATTTTCCGAACATCTCGTGCTTCTTGTTACTGCTTTCCGCGTCGATTGCATATTCCCTTGCCTCCTTATACCAGATATAAACCTGGTGGCGTTCTTCCTCTGTGAGCGATGGAATCATGTCGCAGAGGGCGTCATACTGCACTTGGAGTGAGTTGAACGTCATAACGTCCTTCACCGTGTCTATCTGCTTGTTGTTAAGATACATCGCAAGATTAGAGAGAAATCCCTCGTGAGACTTGTACAGTCGTGAGTCGCAAACAGCCTGCGCCAATTCGCGCTGCGACTTGTCTTTCTTCAGAGAATCCCTGTCAGCGTATATCTTGTTCAGTTCAAAATAACGGTTTGCTATGATATGAAGTACGTTTTTGCGGTCAACCTCGTCCTTCAGTTCAAGAGCATCAACGGCTTTCTTTGAGCGGGAGAGGATGTTTTCTACATATTTCTCGTCAAGCCCGTCACTCTTTAGCGTTACATATTTCGGCTGCAGAACCTTCTTCAAGTAGCGCACATTAGCGCCATAGTTGAACTTCACGTTCTTCACATCGCTGATATCGCGGCTGCGTTCCACGAACAGCCATCCGCTCCAGCCTGTCTCGTCAAGGGCAGCTTTTATGGAATCAAGCTGCAGGAACTTATCATTCTGAATCCATACGCCGTCGGTGTTTGATGCGTGGAAAGCACAAATATTGTTTCCTAATGTGCGTATTTCCGCTGGTATGCTGCGGCCGTTTTCTATGGCTGTCTGCCATTTGTAGAATATCTTTATGCCTTTGCTGTTTATTTCTTTCAGGAGGGTGAGGTTGTCTTCCGCCGACAAAGGAGTGTCAATGCCGATAACTTTCTTCTGTTTTGCAGCCATATTTCCTATTGTTCGCAAGCGTTTCACTACCTCTTTACGAACGGAAGGGTTTGTCGCCCAGTCGTTGCCAGTGCCTCCCAATGGCAGAAAAGCCACGTCGGCGCCGAAAAGTTTCATGGTGTTTATGCAGTCTTCCGCAAGCCACTTATACGATTTCTTCTCCACAAGGCTTTGCCCGTAGAAGCCAGACATGGCAATAGCGCCCACCGCAATCTTGAAACTGTCAGCGTGTTGTTTGAACTTTACTACCTGCTCCGGGTCGCGCATCTTGTTGTCGAAAGAGTCGCGCTTGCCTAAGCCGCCCATGTCCATCTCCACACCGTCGGCCTCAAGTTCCCAAGCTAATTTGAACTCGCCAAGCTTTTGGCGCTTCAGTGTCATCCAGTCACATACGCCTATCTTATAGCGCTGCTCCGTTATTTTGTTTTCAACAGTCTGTGCAGAAAGGGTTAATGACACACAAAGGGTTACAATTAATATTAATGCTTTTCTTTTCATGGGTGCGTAAAAAGTTTTAATCAATGGTGCAAAGTTAGTTATTTTTCTTTCATCAGCAAAACAAAAAGGAAAAAAAGAAAAGGCAAAGTAATCATCCGACTACTTTGCCCCTATATATATTAAGGTAGGTTCTATAAATTAGTTCCCACGTGTTTTAATTTAATGAGTTTATATCTGGCTTGGTCATTTTGAGTTTTTTATTGGCATCTTANAATCTGTTCAATAAAAACTCTCAAAAATGTCTCAAGCTAATTTATAGAACCCACCTTAACTTAATTTCGCGGTGGATAAGACCACCAACCAATAACGATTATTTTTTGTTCAGGTCCTCGAATGTTGCTACGCGGTTGAACTCAAGAATGTCAGACATTTCTGAAGTAGGACCGCAGCCTTCCAATGAAAGACGTGATGGAGAGATACCGAACTTCTTTACGAGCATATCGTAAACAGCCTGTGCGCGGTTGTTAGAAAGCTCCATGTTGTGCTCGATATTACCTTCCATAGAAGCGTAACCCTTGATGAATACGCGAGCCTCTGGGTTCTTCTTCATGTATGTTGCAATCATGTCAACATTAGCTACCTGAGAAGCGTCAACAACATACTTGTCAAGACGGAAGATAACCTTTGGCATGAGGTTAGTCTGCATTGGGTCTTTCTTAACTACTGGTGCTGGAGCTGGTACTGGTACAGGTACTGGAACAGGTTTGTTCTCGCAGTCTGTAAGAGCCTTCTTCAGACGGTCGTTCTCGTTGCGGAGGTCGTTAATCTTGCCGTTGAGAGCATCGATTTCTGACTGGTCGCGGAGTGGAGCAAACTTGAAGTTGTGAGTACCGTTAGAGTTTCTAAACTTGTAGTTGAAGCCTACGCTAAGCTGGAACTGTGACTTGTTGATGTTGAGGTTGAGTGGCTTGCTACCACCTTCTGGTCTAACATCCATATCAGAGTTACCATCGGCAATAGTGTAGAGAAGAGCTGGCTCTATGTAAAGCTGCCACTGCTTCTGTGAACCGAGGTTGAAAGTGAAGTCAATGCCGAGCTTTGTGTTGAAGTAGTCGCTCTCTGGATCACCGAAGTCCAAACCTGGCTGCCAGCAGTGTGACCAACCGATACCTGCAACTGGGATAACCTCGAACAAGCGTGGCTCACCTTTGTAGCCACCGAAAAGATTGCTAAAGTTCCATGTAGTGAGGAGGTTAAGGTCGCTCTTTGCAATAGTGTTGTAACCGATGCCATTGAAGTGCTTGTTACCGTCTACACCCTTATTTGCGAAGTTGAGACCGAGCTCGCCTGCAAGACCAAATACAGGAGTAAGCCAACGACCTACGCGAATACCGAACATTGGGTTAAGATTCTTCATCACTGCTACCTTGGTAGTCTTAAAAGAGACACCGAGGTTTGCACCGATGTACCAGTTGTCAGATACCTTGCTGTCGTAATAAGCCTTGAGTTGCTTCTGTGCTGGCTCTGTAGCTGCATTGTTTTCTTGCTGTGCAGAAGCAGTAAGGGTCATTGCAACTGCGAAAAGTAAAATAACGAGTTTTTTCATACCTATAGTGTAAAATAAATTTATATCTTGCTTTTGGTAAATAGGAAAATCGATGCAAAATTAGGAATATTTAACTATTAACTGCAACTTATTTCCAGTATTTTGTTCTTGTTGTTACGTTATTTTGATGATTATCAACATCCTAAACATACGTTATATCTTCTTAGGGGATATTAATGTTAAATCGGGCGACAAGCGGAAGGTGGTCGCTGAAGCCGTTATTATACTTAATGCCCCTGTAACTCCGTTTGGGGACAGCCGTTCCTCGCTGGTCAAGTTCCATGAGTGAGCAGTGGTCATTGATGTCGCAACTGATGAACGATGGCAACAGTGTTGGCGAGAGGAAGATGTGGTCAAGACTGTTCCAACTGCCATTATAAAAATATGTGCCTTTCGTCTGGTTGTAATATCCTACTGCGTCTTTGGATATTTCCGTCAGTCCATGTTCTGCCAAATGTCTCAGTGGGCCATCGCCAGAATAGTCGTTGAAGTCGCCCGCAACGATTATGCGCGCTTTTGGAGGCAGTGAGTCTATCAGCTCAGACACCCGTTCAGCGACAGCCATTCGGTTTTTCCTGCTTGCTCTCTCTCCGCCGCGCCTACTGGGCGAATGTACAACGAAGACATGGAGCGTGTCAAGGCTTACGATAAGTCCTTTCGCGTAGAGTATGTCTCGCGTAGGACGGTTGTCGGGCAGACTGACTCTAATATCTTTGCTTTCAAGGAGTTTGAAGGATAGAGGATTGTATAGAAGAGCGGTGTTGATGCCGCGAGTGTCGGGCGAGTGTGTTATGAGATACTCATAGTGATACGACCATAACATTGTGCTGCGGGTGAGGTGCTTCATCACGCTGTCGTTTTCCACCTCGCACAGCGCCACCATATCCGGGATATGTCCCTCTTGGTTGTTGCTTGTATGAAGCTCCGCGCACGAGATAATCTCACGACCGATGTTGTGCAGTTTCTCGTAGTAGCGTCTCTTTGTCCAGTGGCGCAGGCTCTGTTCCGTATATTCCTCGTCATGCTTCACCGAGTCCTTCTGCGTGTCAAAAAGATTCTCGCAGTTCAACTCGACAAAGGTAAAGATGATGAGGAATAGTGTCAGCATATTTATTTCTCCATATTCTTCCTAATCTTCGCAAGATAGGCTTTCATACGGTCATGGTCTTTTTGCTTGATGATGTCGTGAAGGTCGGTAAGTTCGTCAAGGATGCGGCCTACCTGACTTGCAGAATAAGGGTTGAAGAGAATCTCCTGAAGCAGGAAATTATCCTCGCTGAGCACACCTTTGGCAATCTTCTCATGACGCTTGAAGGTTGTTCCCGGTGCGTCGATGTGCTTCATTATCGCCGAGAAGACGAAGGAGCTTACGAAAGGAATGCTTAGAGAGTAGGCCATTGTCTCGTCGTGCTCCTGGAAAGAGTATTCAAAGATGTTCAGGCCAAGGCGACTGTAAAGGTCTTTGAAGAAACACTGTCCCATATAGTCACCCTCGTTGATGATGATGGCGTTCTCCTCGCTCAACTGGTTAAGGTTGGCGAAGGTAGGACCGAACATAGGGTGTGTGCTCACATAGCGGTGGCCTGTGGTCTCGTAATATTCCTTGAGTCCGGTCTTCACAGACGCAATATCGCTGATGATGCACTGCTCCGGGAGGTATGGAAGCACCTCTTGGAAGGCAGGGATAGTGTATTTCACTGTCGCCGCGTTAATCAGCAACTCAGGCTTGAAATCCCTAATCTCCTCAAGTTCGGTAAATCTCAGAGTGTTGTATGTGAAACGGAGACGCTGCGGGTCTTTTTCGTAAACGGCAGTCTCATGGTTGAAACTGAGCAGGTCGAGAAAGAAGCTGCCCATCTTCCCTGCGCCTAAAACTAATATCTTCATAGTCAGTAATATTTATATGTAGGAGTTACAAGAAGTTCAAGAAGTTCAAATTAAGGAGTTCAAGGAGTTGCAAGGAGTTCAAGGAGTTCAAGACAATTGTCTTGTAAGTAGTAAGTGCGAAGTACGAAGTACAAAGTA
>JABUUE010000023.1:0-3716 GCA_021443335.1 Bacteroidaceae bacterium | reverse complement strand
TACTTAATACTTTGTACTTTATGACAGCTATTGTCTTGAACTTTCCTCTATCAGATAGATAATGATGTCTCTGACTGAAAGGAAGAAACTTTCCTCTATCAGATGGATAATGATGTCACTGAAAGTAACTCCTTGCAACTTCTTGAACTTCTTGAACTTCTTTTTGGTGATGTTTTGAACTCCTTAAAAATACTCCTTGAATTCCTTACTTATTAATAACCTCTATCTGCTGTCGTACAGACTCCTCATGTATTGCCTCATAGACAGTCTTGACAAACTTGCTGGCCATGCCGCAGAGCACGCCGTGAGCGCCGCGTTTGTCGAGAATCTCGTTGTAGCGTGAGGTCTGGAGCACAGTCATGTTATGGTCTTTCTTGTACTGTCCTATCTCACGACATACGCGCATACGCTTCGCCAACATATCCATGATGTTGTTGTCTATCTCGTCTATCTGCTTGCGGAGAGCAGTGATGTCCTCCGTTGTCACCTTGCTATCGCGTATCACGAGCAGTCCGAGAATGTAGTCGAGAACCTCTGGCGTTACCTGCTGCTTGGCGTCACTCCACGCTTCGTCAGGGTTGCAGTGCGACTCCACGATAAGGCCGTTCAGACCGAGGTCCATAGCCTGCTGGCAGAGAGGGGCTACAAGGTCGCGGCGACCGCCGATATGACTTGGGTCGCAGAAGATAGGCAACTGCGGTATGCGGCGGCGAAGCTCGATGGGTATCTGCCACATCGGCAGGTTGCGGTACATCTTGCTGTCAAGACTTGAGAAGCCGCGGTGTATTGCTCCAAGACGAGTGATGCCCGCGCCGTTGATGCGCTCCAAGGCACCAATCCACAACTCGAGGTCAGGATTTATAGGGTTCTTCACCAACACAGGAATATCAACACCCTGCAGAGCGTCGGCAAGAGCCTGGACAGCGAAAGGGTTTGCCGTGGTGCGCGCGCCTATCCAAAGCACATCAATGCCGTATTTCAGTGCAAGTTCCACATGCTCAGGTGTTGCCACCTCTGTAGCGAGAAGCATGCCCGTCTCCTCTTTCAACTGTTTCATCCATTTCAGCGCAGGCTCGCCGTGACCTTCGAAACCGCCCGGCTTTGTGCGTGGCTTCCATACGCCGGCACGAAACATGTGACAGCCTTTTGAGGCGAGTGTCCTACCTGTTGTCAGCAATTGTTCCTCTGTCTCTGCGGAACAAGGTCCTGCGATGACAAAAAGTCTCTCGTCGTCGCAAGGGAGATTTAGTGGAGATAAGTTTAGTTCCATATTGTTCTTGTGTTACGCATGTTTATGACTCTTTCCAGCGCCTCCTTCATCTTGCTGTCTTTTGCGCATAGCGAGATGCGGATGTATCTGTCGCCCTTGCTGCCGAAGATGAAGCCAGGGGTAATGAACACGCGGGCGTCGTGGAGTATCTTCTCCGTTAGTTCCTCGCAGTTGGTGTATCTCTCTGGAATCTTTCCCCAGAGGAACATGCCCACAGAGTTCTTGTCGTATGTGCATCCGAGCACATCCATTATCTCTTCGGCTATCTTTCGGCGACTGGCGTAAGTCTCGATGTTCGCATTCTGGTGCCATTCGTCCTCGTTGCGTATAGCCTCCGCCGCTGCCAACTGTATGGCGCGGAAGGTTCCCGAGTCGATGTTGCTCTTAACTTTGAGTATCCAGGAGATGAACTGAGCGTTTGTCGCGCACATGCCCACACGCCAGCCCGGCATGTTGTGGCTCTTGCTCATCGAGTTAAACTCTATGCAGCAGTCCTTCGCTCCCGGCACCTGCAGGATGGAGAGGCGGTCGGTGTTGAGGATGAACGAGTACGGATTGTCGTTCACTATCACGATGTCGTGCTTCTTTCCGAAAGCCACAAGCTTCTCGTAGGTTTCCTTCTGGGCGCGCGCTCCTGTCGGCATGTGAGGATAGTTTGTCCACATCAGCTTCACCTTCGAGAGGTCCATCGCTTCCAATGCCTCGAAGTCAGGCTGCCAGTCGTTGCTCGCGTCGAGGTCGTAGTTCACGACCGTCGCGCCGAGAATCTTGGATAGCGACGTGTATGTAGGATAACCAGGATTAGGCACAAGCACCTCGTCGCCCGGATTTACGAAGGCGAGGGTTACATGCAGGATGCCCTCCTTGCTGCCGATGAGCGGCTGAACCTCTGTCTTTGCGTCAAGATCAACATCGAACCATCGTTTGTAGAACTCGCTTATCGCCTCGCGTAGTTCCGGCGTTCCCATCGTAGGCTGGTAGCCATGGGTATTTGACTCTTTCGCCACCTTGCACAAAGTGTCGATAGTCTTTTCCGATGGCGGCATGTCGGGTGAGCCGATGGCAAGACTTATCACGTCTTTGCCTTCAGCATTCATCTGTGCCACCTCTTTCAGCTTGCGGCTGAAATAGTATTCCTGTACTAAGTCTAATCGTTTTGCTGCTGTTATCATGTTTATTTATTAATGTTCAATGTTTAATGTTCAATGTTTAATGATTATTGATTATTGATTATTGATTAGTCATTACTCATTAGTCATTACTCAAAGTTTAAAGCTAAAGCCAAGGCCAAAGCCATCTCCCCCTTCAGGGGGCAGGGGGCTAAAGATTACATTCCGAATACTGCCCCAGCAGTCTCATCTTGCTTGTCAACGGCTTTATCGCCTCAAGAGCCAAGTGGAAGCGCTCATTGCCTGTGTATTTCAGGTCAATGATGAACATATATTCCCATTCGTGCCCTATTATCGGCAGCGACTGTATCTTCGTGAGGTTAGTCTTGTAGAACGAGAGGATGCTCAGTATCGCCGACAGCGAGCCTTCCTCATGAGGCAGTGTGAACACTATGCTCGCCTTGTTCGCCGCGTAGATGTTGCGCATCTGGTCGGCGTGCTGCTGCGGCACTGCCACCAAAAAGCGGGTGAAGTTATGCTTGTTGTCCTCGATGGAGTTCTGCAGCACCTTCAGGCCGTAGAGCTTCGCTGCCTCCGCATGACATATCGCCGCCCATCCGCGTTTCTTGTTCTCGCCGATGTATTTCGCGCTTCCTGCCGTGTCTTCGTCCTCTACAACCTTCATCTTAGGGTAGTTCGCAAGGAATTGGCGACACTGCATCAGAGCCACTGGGTGCGAGTGTATTTCCTCTATCGTCTCCCAGTCGTCCTCTGGCAGACAGCAGATGCAGTGCTCTATGTGCAGCTTGTGCTCTCCCACGACCGACAGTCCGCTGTCGCGCAGCAGCTCATAGTTGTGGAGCAGAGAGCCCGCGATAGTGTTCTCAATAGCGAGCAGCGCTATCGCCTCACCGTTATCCTTCACGCTCTTGAACACCTGTTCAAAGGTGGCGCAGCATATTATGTCTAACTCGTCGCCCTGGAAGAACTGGTGGGCGGCGATGTCGTGGAACGACCCTTTCAAGCCTTGTATTGCTACCTGTTTCATGTGTTGGTCTGTTGTGTTGGTAACAAAAAATCCCACTTCTGTGAAGAAGCGGGATTTCTGTTTGTTTTCAGTCTAATTTCTTTGTTCCTTGAAGCACACGACTTCCCGCTTTACATCGTCTCTGCAAAGTAAAAGTAAAAGTAATAAAAAGGAGCGAATGTTGCCATATTACTTAACTTTTGTATAGGAAGTTTTGTCTTCGTGTTGTGCGGCGGCGACAGCCACCTTGACTTTGTTGCGGAGGCAGGACTCGAACATGCGACCTCCAGGTTATGAGCCTGGCGAGCTA
>JABUUE010000022.1:21610-42324 GCA_021443335.1 Bacteroidaceae bacterium | reverse complement strand
TATCTGATAGAGGAAAGTTCTCAAAAATGCCTCAAGCTAATTTATAGAACCCACCTTTACCTAACAACTAACCGAAAACCTAACCAAACAATAATAAAAGGATGAAGAACTTAAAGAAATCAATGCTCCTGCTGCTCATGGCGCTTGTTGGAATCCCATCGTTTGCCCAGAACAAGATATGGGACGAGGACTACAAAGCTCTTGAGGCAAGCATCAAGCAGCCACAGTTTGCTGACCAAACTTTTGATATCACCAAATTTGGCGCGAAGCTCACGGCAACCCCAAAAGTGAACCAGAAAGCCATAAACAAGGCTATCGACCAATGCTCAAAGAAGGGCGGCGGCGTGGTTGTCATACCCGCCGGCGTATGGAACATAGGCGCCATCACCCTCAAGGCGGGCGTCAACCTGCATCTGGACAAGGCGGCAGTGTTGAAATTCGCCTTCGACCGCGACCTCTACCCTAACGTGCTGACACGCTGGGAAGGTCTCGACTGCTGGAACTACCAGCCTTGCATCTACGCTTACGAGCAGAATAATATAGGTATCACTGGCGAAGGAATCATCGATGGCGGTGGTTCTTGGGAGACATGGTGGCCTATGTGCGGCAAGTCAAAGGCGGCAAACATGGAGCTCGAAGAGACACAGCGCAACCCTGACGGCCGCCCATTGCTCCTGAAGCAGGCAGAAGACGGTGTTGACAAGAACGACCGCGTCTTCGGCAAAGGCAAAGGTCTGCGCCCACAGCTCGTGAACCTCTACAAATGCGACGGCATACTCATCGAGGGTGTTACCATGCTCGACTCTCCTTTCTGGGTAATGCATCCACTGCTCTCAAAGAACATCACAGTACGCAATGTGACGGTCATCAACGACGGTCCTAACGGCGACGGCTGCGACCCTGAGTCATGCGAGAACGTGCTTATAGAGGGTTGTACCTTCCAGACTGGCGACGACTGCATAGCCATCAAGTCTGGCCGTAATGCCGACGGTCGCTTGTGGAACATCCCTTCCAAGAACATCATCGTACGCAACTGCTCCTTCAAAGACGGTCATGGCGGCGTGGTCATCGGCTCAGAGATATCTGGTGGCTACCAAAACCTCTATGTTGACAACTGCGTGATGGACTCTCCAAACCTCGACCGCGTGCTCCGCATCAAGACCAACCCATGTCGTGGCGGCATCATCGAGAATGTTTATTTCCGCAATGTGAAGGTTGGACAGTGCAAAGAGGCTGTGCTGAAGATTAACCTCGACTATGAGCCGAAAGAAATTTGCTGCCGCGACTATCCTCCTACAGTACGCAACGTATATATGGAGAATGTCACCTGCGAGAAGTCAAAGTACGGCATCATGGCTGTCGGTCTGAAGGATGTATGCAATGTCTATAACATCAACCTCAAAAATTGCAAGTTCAACGGCGTTACAGACGCTCCTGTCTATAAGTCAGGACAGATGCGCGACTTCAACTACGACGGTCTGAAGATTAACGGAAAAGTCATCCTCGACAAGCCTACATTCGCAAACTACAGCGAATGGATGACACATTCAGAGATGGCTCGCGTGAAGCATCCTTATATGCTCGACTTTGCTAAGAAGCCAAAGTGGAGCTATGTGATGGGCATCGAGATGGAAGGTATGCTCGACACTTACCTCACTTACAAAGACAACAAGAAGAACGAAGCCATCATCAACTATCTCCACGAATACGCAAAAGAGATGATTGACGAGACCGGCAATATCCAAGGCTACAAGATTGAGGATTACAACCTCGACCAGATACGCACAGGCAAATACATCCTCCGCATGGAGCAGCTCTATCCTGAGGAGAAGAACAAGCTCGCCTGCGACCTTCTTTGGAAGCAACTCCAGAAGCAGCCACGCACAAAGCAGGGTGTATGGTTCCACAAAGCCATCTACGCCAATCAGGTATGGCTCGACGGAATTTTCATGGGTCTGCCGTTCTACTGCAACTACGCTAAGACATACCTGAAGCCAAACAAGGCCAACAAGATTTACAACGATGCCGTAAAGCAGGTAACCACAACCGACAAGTTCACCTTTGACAATAACACACAGTTGTGGAAGCACGCGTGGGACGAGAAGCATTCTATCTTCTGGGCAGACAAGACAACAGGCCTGTCACAGCACACATGGGCACGCGCCCAGGGCTGGTATGCCATGGCTCTCGTTGAGATTCTTGACGCCATGCCAGAGGATTACGCAAAGCGTCAGGAGGTCATCGACCTTCTTGCCAAGGTGCTAAAGAACACTGTTGCTTACCAAGACAAGAAGACCGGCGTATGGTATGACGTTATGGACGTCAACGACAACAGGAACTACCTCGAGGCTACAGCTTCGTCAATGTTCGCCTATTGCTTGCTCAAGTCAGCTCGTCTCGGCTATGTTGGCGAAGACATGAAGCAGGCTGGTATCAAGGCTTACAAGGGTATCATCAACGAGTTCATCCAGATTAACGACGACAAGACTATCTCTTTGACGAAGTGCTGCTCCGTTTCTGGCCTTGGCCCTGAGAGCAACCTTAAGCGCGACGGCTCATTCGAATATTATATCAGCGAGCCTATCCGCGACAACGACGCCAAAGGTGTTGGTCCTTTCATCTGGGCATCACTCGAAATGGAGCGTATGGGCTACGATGTAGAGAAACTCGCACAGCCTGTAAAGAAAGCGAACCACAACAACTACTAATTATGAAAAAGAAAATATACGTCTCCCTTATTGCCCTTCTTACGGCAATGGGGATAAACGCCCAAGAGGCTGCGCCTGCTTTCCCGGGTGCGGAAGGTTACGCTCGTTATACCACAACTGGCGGACGCGGAGGTAACATTGTCCACGTCACCAACCTCAACGACTCCGGCACAGGCTCGTTCCGCGCTGCTGCCACATCCTCTACGAAGAGCATCATCGTCTTTGATGTCAGCGGCGTAATCGAACTGAAGAGCGACCTCACCATCAAGGGCAACAAGACTATCCTCGGACAGACAGCACCGGGAGAAGGCATCACGCTGAGATACAGAACGCTGCTCTTCGGCGGCGACAACATCATTCTGCGCTTCATCCGCGTACGCCGCGGACAGGAGAAGGATGTCAACGACGGCGCAGACGCTACATGGACACGCCAGCACAAGAACATCATCCTCGACCACTGCTCCTTCTCTTGGAGCATTGACGAGGTGGCATCGTTCTACGACAACCGCGACTTCACCATGCAGTGGTGTACCGTTGCAGAGGCCCTCAACAATGCCGGCCACGGCAAGGGCGCTCACGGCTACGGCGGCATCTGGGGTGGTAAAGGTGCGACCTTCCACCACAATTTCCTCGCCCATCTGAACAACCGCTCCCCACGCTTCAACGGAGCGCGCTACACATGGGATGGCTTCGACAAGACAAAATTCGCCAACACAGTGCTGGCAGAGCAAGTTGACTTCCGCAACTGCGTGGTCTATAACTGGGGAAGCGGCGGATGCTACGGCGGTCCTGGCGGCGGCTTTGTCAATATGATAAACAACTACTATAAGGCAGGACCAGCCACAAGTTCTAAGAACCGCGTGACATCATGCTCTATGGCCGATAGCGGCAACTCATCGGGCTGCGACACAAAGATTATGGGACTATATTCTCGCTACTTTATCAGCGGAAACTATGTACATGGCTATGGTGAAAACTATGACTGGAAGGGCGTTGTCTATGACAAAGGAAACACCATGACCGATGTTTACAACATGTACGGACAAGGAGAAAATGCAGTTATCCCCGTGAAGCTCGATGCGGAAGTGCCTATGGCTGCCGTTACCACCCACAAAGCTGAGGATGCCTACGAGAAGGTGCTTGCATACGCCGGCGCTTCCTTGAAACGCGATATGGCTGACGAGCGTTATATGGAAGAGGCAAGTACTGGCACTGCAAGGTATAAGGGCAGCGTAACCGGCAAATACGGACTTATTGATGTTGTTGCCGACCAAGGCACATACTCTATCCGCACAGCAGGCGAGACACACCCTGCAGGCTACGACACTGACAACGACGGTATTCCTGACGCGTGGGAAATAGCCAACGGACTGAACCCTAACGACGCTTCCGATGCCAAGACATACACCATAGACACAAAAGGTTACTACACTAATCTTGAGGTGTATGCCAACTCTATCGTTGAGCATATCGTGAAGGCGCAGAACGCTGATGCCATAAGTGCCATAGAAGAATACTACCCTGCTTGCGTAAACCCTTTATCTATTGAAAGTGCGAACGTCGGCGAAGGCAGTGTGAAATCAGTAGATTATTTCACTGCTCAAGGCATAAAGACCAACAGCAACGCCAAAGGTATTGTTATGAAAGCCATCACACTCAATGATGGAACAAAAAGAGTTATAAAGGTTGTAAAGTAGAACTAATTTAATGCGAGTAGTTATTCAAAGAGTAAAGGAAGCCTCGGTTTCCATTGATAACAAAATAGTTGGGCAGATCGGCAACGGTCTGCTCATACTGTTAGGTGTGGAAGAAGCCGACGGAATGGAGGATGTAGAGTGGCTTGTGAAGAAAGTTGCCCTTATGCGCATCTTCGGCGACGACGAGGGAGTGATGAACCGCTCAGTGATGGATGTCGGCGGCGAGGCATTGGTTGTCAGCCAGTTCACTCTCTTCGCCTCAACAAAGAAGGGCAACCGCCCCTCATGGTTCCGTGCAGCAAGACACGAGCACTCAGTGCCCCTCTACGAAGCATTCGTAAAACAACTGTCAGACACTCTCGGAAAGCCAGTGCCAACAGGGGAGTTTGGAGCCGATATGCAGGTGGCGTTAGTGAACGACGGACCAGTAACAATCGTTATGGATACGAAAAACAAAGAATAAATCCTCCCAAAAAACTGCAAAACTCAAATGATTTTTTTGGGATAAAATTATTCCCGTTTCGCAAGTTAGCATACTTGCGGAACGGGAATTTCATAATGTAAGCAAAACGCGCATAAAACTGACACTTTGCAAAATTCGCAGCGCGGCAGAATCGCTTCTTTTGAACAAACTTGTAAACAGGCGAGAAATACGGCAACGATTGCGAGAAACGTAAGTTATTCATAATAAGATACTTCAGTTTTTTAGCGCGGACAAACGCCTGCAAAATCACTGCTTTTCGGTCTAAAAAGCGGCGATTTTCGTGCAAAAATCCTATGACTTTTGATGCAAGTTCCTATGAGAAACGATGCAAGTTCGTGGGACTTTCACTTCCTTTTCGTGGGATTTGTTCGCAGAACAGCCCTTTTATTGCAAAAAGTCCTTGCATTTCGCTCTAAATGAAGCCTAAGAATGCACAACGCAAAAAAGTCAAAATGTAAGCAAAACAGCGTTAAAAGTGACTTTTTGGAATAATCTTTTCTGTGTTATAATATGCTTTGACAGAGTTTAAATCAACGACTCCACGATAAGTTTTGCAGTTTGTTCCGGCGCATTGTCATCGCCTAACTGCTGCAAGACATAATCGTAACCATCCAACTGTGCCTTTCTTGCCGCGGAATCATGAGCGATAAATGGGGCAAAGGCAGCGGCAATCTTTTCCACGGTGCAGTTGTCAGCAACTAATTCTGGCACAACCTCCTTATCAGCCACAAGGTTCACGAGCGACACCCACCTTACCTTCAACAGCCATTTGCGCAGCCATTTTATAATCCAGCGGACAGGCGTATCATAGACAACCACCTGAGGCACACGGAACAACGCCGTTTCAAGCGTAGCTGTTCCCGACACCACAATGGCTGCATGAGCATGAGAAAGCAAGGCGTAAGTGTCGGAAACCAAATTGGCTGACAGTTCCTTGCCATAAAAATCAATGTCAATGCCTGGGGCGGCGGCTACGACAACCTGCGCATCCGACGGCTTCAATCGCTCTATCGCTCCCATCATCTTCTTCATATTATCGCGTATTTCCTGCTTGCGACTGCCCGGCAGAACAGCGATAATATCTTTTTGAGCGTCAAGTCCATAGCGGCTACAGAACTCCTCTTTTGCTTCCTTATAACTCTCCCTGAACTCCCTGACCTCCTGTGCAGTGGGATTACCCACATAGTCTATCTCGTAGCCGTGCTTCTTTTCATAGAACGGAACCTCAAAAGGAAGTATGGAGAACAGTTTTTCCACATCACGCTTTATAGCCGTTATGCGGTATTCTTTCCACGCCCATATCTTCGGCGAGATATAGTAATAAACGGGAAACTTTCGTCCTTCGACCTTCCCTTCAGGGCTATTCAGATACTTGGCAATCTTGAGATTAAAGCCCGGATAATCCACAAGTATCACCACGTCCGGTCGCCACGCAAGAATATCCGCCTTGCACAACGCCAAATTCCTGAATATTGTTCGCAGATGGAGCAACACGGGGATGAAGCCCATGAACGCCATCTCCCTGTAATGCTTGACACAAGTGCCACCTACGGCAGACATCATGTCGCCGCCGAAGAAGCGGAAATCAGCGGCAGTGTCGCGCTTCTTGAGTTCCGCCATAAGATGCGAGGCGTGCAAATCGCCAGAGGCCTCCCCCACTATCAGGTAATACTTCATCCTTCCTGCTTCAACATCTCCTTGACATAGTCCATTGCCTCGTAAGCAGTTACATCCACTTGCGTCGGCGTTATCGCCACATAACCGTTGTTTACTGCCCAGTTGTCAGTATCTTCTGCCTGCGGCTCATCGTTCCTGTAACTGCCTACCATCCAGTAGTATGGAAACTGTCGCGGATGGTCGCACTTGACAATCTCGTTTATCCACGAGCTCTTTGTCATGCGGCATATCCTTATGCCCTTGTATTCCTTGAAGGTTTTTGCATTAGCGTCCTGCCCTAAAGAGTCTGGATTGGTCGCCGGACAGTTGACATTAAGGCACACATAGTCGGGCAGTCCGTTCTCCAAGACAGCCCTCGTAATCTTCTGCACATAAGGCACCATCAGCGAGA
Organism: Bacteroidaceae bacterium; assembly: GCA_021443335.1. Lineage (GTDB taxonomy): Bacteria > Bacteroidota > Bacteroidia > Bacteroidales > Bacteroidaceae > Prevotella. Next base: position 35,367 of record JABUUE010000022.1, on the reverse strand, counting down.
AATCGGCATTCGGGTCATGGTCGCAAAGGGAAAAGGCTATGCTCGGAATATGTTTCATGCAGCCCTCCATACAAGCTCCCATAGTGCCGGAATACTTTGTGTTTACAGAACCGTTGTCGCCATGGTTGATGCCGGCGATAATAAGGTCGGGAGTATCAGCACATAGCTGGTTGAGCGCAATCTTTATGCAGTCAACAGGGGTGCCTGAGCACGACCATATCGTCAGTCCCTCCTCCTCATGCCGCTTCTTCAGCGTGAGATAATCGGTAACAGAGAAAGCAAGACTTTGTCCCGAGCGTCCACCGTCGGGCGCACAGACAAGAATATCACAGCCCAAAGGCTTCAGCATTTCTACAAGACAGCGCAGACCCTTAGCCTGATAGCCGTCGTCATTGGATATCAGAATCTTCTTCATTTTCACCCCAAAGTTACTGTTTTGGCTTATTTTCATAAATCATAGACTAAAAGGAATGTCAAAAAATATGCCTTAAAAGCAAAAAAAGTCTATAAGCAATGAGTTTCCGATAAATTTTACGTATCTTTGCGCCCAAATATATGTATATATGGGAAAAATCATTGCTTTAGCAAACCAGAAGGGTGGTGTTGGCAAAACAACGACAACGATAAACCTTGCGGCATCATTAGCAGCCCTCAAGAAGAGCGTGCTTGTCATTGACGCCGACCCACAGGCTAACGCTTCAAGTGGTCTCGGCGTGGACATCTCCACTGTTGACTGCTCTCTCTACGAATGCCTTATCAGCGCGAAAGATGTGCGCGAGGCGGTGTTCACAACTGACATGGAGGGGCTCGACATAATATGCAGCCATATCGACCTTGTAGGCGCAGAGATTGAGATGATTAACTTCAACCGCCGCGAATATATCATGAAGGATATGCTCCAAGCCATCGTCAACGACTACGACTATATCCTTATCGACTGCTCGCCATCACTCGGACTTATCACGGTGAACTCCCTCGTTGCGGCAGACCGCGTGATAATTCCCGTGCAATGCGAATATTTTGCCCTTGAAGGCATCAGCAAACTTCTCAACACCATACGCATCATAAAGACCAAGCTCAACCCAAGCTTAGAGATTGAAGGCTTCCTGCTCACCATGTACGACCAGCGTCTGCGCCTTGCCAACCAGATTTACGAGGAGGTGAAGCGCCATTTCCAGGAACTCGTCTTCAAGACTATCATACAACGAAACGTGAAACTCTCCGAAGCTCCATCTCACGGACTGCCAGTATTACTGTACGATGCAAACTGTGTGGGAGCAAAGAACTACATGGCTCTCGCCAAAGAAATAGAAGCAAGAGGATAGAAAATCAAGGAGTTCAAGAAGTCCAAGGAGTTCAAGAAGTCCAAGGAGTTACAAGGAGTTCAAGAAGTCCAAGAAGTTCAAGGAGTTCAAGGAGTTCAAGGAGTTCAAGAATTCGAAGACATTACCAATAATTAAGCAATGGCTATAAAGAAACGATACAATAACCTCGGGGGAACAGACCATCTGAACCGCACTCTCGGTCGCGGTCTCGACGCTCTAATCTCTACAGAGGCTCCACAGACACAAGGCTCATCGACAATAAACGATATACAGCTGTCGCAGATACAGCCAAACCCCGACCAGCCGCGCCGCGACTTTGAGGAGAAGGCTCTCGACGAGTTGGCAGCATCCATCCGTGAGATAGGCATCATCCAACCAATCACTGTCCGCGAGCGCGACCACGGCATGTACGAGATAATCTCCGGCGAGCGACGCTGGAGGGCAGCACAGCGCGCGGGACTTTCCTCCGTGCCAGCCTATGTGCGCACCGTTTCCGACGAGACGATGATGGAGATGGCGCTTGTAGAGAACATTCAGCGCCAGGACCTTAACTCCATTGAGATAGCATTGGCATACCAGCACCTTGTCAACTCAACAGGCATGACACAGGAGAGAGTGGCTGAGCGTGTGGGCAAGAGCCGCGCGCAGGTAGCCAACTTCATCCGTCTGCTACGTCTCCCGGCAGAGGTGCAGATGGCTTTGCAGAACAAAGAGATAGAAATGGGACATGCGCGTGCACTGCTCGGACTTGACAGCCCATCGGAGCAGGTGAGGCTTTTCCGCGAGATAAAAAAGAACAACTACAACACCCGTCAGGTGGAAAATCTCGTCAACGCCATAAAGAAAGGCGTAACAACAGCCAAAAAGGCTGCGCAAGAGAAGCATACCCTCGCCGCACAGGAGAAAGAGATGCAGAAACGTCTCGCAACACTCCTGAACGGAATGAAGGTCAAAGTGTCGTGCACAACAAAAGACAGCGGCAAAATATCTATCCCTTACACCTCTAACGAGGAGTTCGAAAAGATTATCGCGATGCTGAGCTAAAAACAAATAAGAAGTTCATGAAGTTACAAGAAGTTCATGAAGTTACATGAAGTCCAAGAAGTCCAAGACAATAGTCTTGTGGTTGACCAACGAGTAACGACTAACGACAAAAGGTAACGTCTTGAACCTCTTTTCACAAAAACTACAGATAGAATCTTGAACAAAACTCTTTACATATTAATCCTTTTACTCTGTTCACTACCGTCCTTCTCCCAAGAGACGATGGACACAATCGTGCGCCAAGTCTCTCAGGATATAGGGCAGAGGGTGAACGCGAACCTTGTTGGTGCCGACACGCTGACGGCTATACCGCCTGTCGGCGATGCTATGCCAGAAGGCTATACCACCGACAAGGAAGACCTACTCACTATCGACTCGCTACTTAGCAAGAACAAAAAGAACACCGAACAGATAGCTCAGGAGGTTATGCCTTTCATTCCCAACCCCAAAAGGGCGATGTGGCTCGCAATGGTGTTGCCTGGTGCCGGACAGATATATAACCGAAAGTTCTGGAAACTGCCTATCATCTACGGAGGCTTTGTGGGATGTATCTATGCGTGGCGATGGAACAACACGATGTATGCCGACTATTCGCGCGCATATCTCGACATTGTTGACGACGACCCAAACACTAAAAGCTACGAAGATTTCCTCCATCTCGGTTCGAAAATCACAGAGGAAAACAAGGCTCGTTACACAGATATCTTCAAACGAAGGAAGGACTTTTACCGCCGCAACCGCGACCTGTCAATATTCTGCACCATAGGCGTTTACGTCCTGTCCATCATTGATGCGTACGTTGATGCCTCACTTTCGCAATTCGACATCAGCAAGAACCTGTCGCTCCGCGTAACGCCCACCGTCATCAAGAACAACGGAGCAAGCAACTCCATCGACGGCAACGGCATAGGAATGAACCTTGGATTGATATTCTAATTTCAAGGAGTCAAAACAACAACGATTCATGAGAAAACCTATATTTGTGCTGACCTTACTGCTTATGGCAATAACCATCAGCGCACAAAACAAAAAGAACATACAAGAGCTCACGGAAGAAGACTACATCTCCTTCTTTGAGGAGGATGGCTCGGAGAATGTCATCGGCATACCAGAGGGTCTGAAGCAGAGTGAGATAGACGACCTACTCGGGCAGTACTATACCGAACAATATCTGCAAGAGAACGACTGTAACAGCATGAACATCGGCGCATCGTTCACTGATAAAGACTATATCGAGCGTCTGATGCGACTGCCGTACATCATGGAAATGCCGTACAACAACCTTGTGCGCAAGCTCATCGACCGCTACATGCGGCATCCGCGAACCGTCAGCGTGCTACTCGGCGCAGCCAATTTCTATACGCCAATCTTCGAGGAAGCCCTTGAGACCTATGGCGTGCCATTGGAACTGAAATACCTGCCAGTCATTGAGTCAGCGCTAAATCCAAAGGCTACATCACCCGTGGGAGCTGCCGGACTGTGGCAGTTCATGCCTACAACAGGCAAGCAGTACGGACTGGAGATAAACTCTCTCGTTGACGAACGACGCGACCCCGTGAAATCTTCTTACGCAGCGGCAAAATATTTGCGCGACCTGTTCAATGTCTTTGGCGACTGGAGCACAGTGATTGCCGCCTACAACTGCGGACCGGGAAACGTGAAAAAGGCCATGAAACGCTGCGGAGGGTCAACAGACTACTGGCGACTATACCCATACCTGCCTCGCGAGACACGCGGATATGTGCCTACATTCATTGCCGCAAACTACGCAATGAACTACTACTGCGACCACGGCATCTGCCCTATGCGCACCACACTGCCTATCCATTCCGACACGATAATGGTGGCAAATCAGGTGCATTTCTCACAGATAGTCGATAAATGCGGCATCTCTATCGACGAACTGCGACAGCTCAATCCGCAATATCGCAAGGACATCGTCTGCGGAACAAAGGCGAAACCAGCCATACTGCGACTGCCAGACCAGTTCATAAACACCTTCATCGACAACTTTGACGAGATTGCAGCCCACAACCGAGAAGCGCTACTGCCACGAAGAGCGACAGTGGAAATCGGTGGACAATAACTACGGAGGTTATATAAAACAAACAACGATTATGGAGAAACTTGTTGACGACGCTTTTCAGGAACTATTGGATTCCTACCTTGCCTCTAACCATCGTAAAAAGGTTGATATCATTACGAAGGCATTCAACTTTGCCCGTCAGGCACATGCCGGGGTGAAGCGACTGTCGGGAGAGCCATATATCATGCACCCCATATCGGTGGCGATGATTGCAAGCAAGGAGATGGGATTAGGTTCCACCAGCATCTGCGCGGCATTGCTGCACGATGTGGTGGAAGATACCGACTACACGGTAGAGGACCTCGAGAATCTCTTCGGCAGCAAGATAGCCTCGATTGTTGACGGACTGACAAAAATCTCCGGTGGCATCTTCGGCGAGAAGGCTTCAGCACAGGCGGAAAACTTCAAGAAGCTTCTGCTTACCATGAGCGACGACATACGCGTTATCCTTATTAAGATATGCGACCGTCTGCACAATATGCGTACACTCGCCTCTCAGCCAGCCAACAAGCAATACAAGATTGCAGGCGAAACGCTGTATATCTACGCTCCTCTCGCCAACCGCCTTGGCCTCAACAAGATAAAGACTGAGCTCGAAGACCTGTCGTTTAAGTACGAGCACCCTGAGCAGTATGACCATATCGTCAACATTCTTGCAGAGACACAGGCCATGCGCCAAAGTCTTTTCGCTGAGTTCACCGCCCCTATCAAGGCGACGCTCAACGAGTTAGGCGTCGATTACGAGATAAAGGCGCGCATCAAAAGCCCCTACTCCATCTGGCATAAGATGCAGACAAAGCACGTCTCCTTCGAGCAGATATACGACATCCTCGCCGTACGCATCATATTCAAGCCTAAAAAGCGCGACCAGGAAGTCAACGAATGCTTCAACATCTATGTGGCTATCAGCAAACTATATACCAGCCATCCTGACCGACTGCGCGACTGGCTATCGCATCCAAAGGCCAACGGTTACCAGGCTCTCCACGTTACCCTTATGTCGCACTTAGGACAATGGATAGAGGTGCAGATACGTTCCGACCGCATGGACGAATTAGCAGAGCAGGGCTTCGCCGCCCATTGGCGCTATAAGGACGAGGACACAACAGCGTCGGAACAGATTATCGACGACGACTCCGACATTGAACTTAACAAATGGTTGCTGACAATAAAGGAGATTCTCGACGACCCACAGCCGGACGCTATGGACTTCCTCGACTCCATAAAGCTGAACCTCTTCGCATCGGAGATTTTCGTATTCACACCAAAAGGCGAGATTAAGACCATGCCAGCCAACTGTACGGCACTCGACTTCGCCTTCTCCATACACACCTTCCTCGGCAGCCATTGCATAGGAGCGAAGGTGAACCACAAGCTTGTGCCACTGAGCCATAAGCTCAACAGCGGCGACCAAGTGGAGATTCTTACCTCCAACTCACAGCATGTAAAGCAGTCATGGATAGACTTCGTGTCAACGGCAAAGGCACGAAACAAGATACAGGCTATACTCCGCCGCGAGGCACGCGAGCAACAAAAGAAGGGCGAGAAGATACTTTCAGAGTTCCTGCGCCAGAACGGCATGGAACTTTCAACCATCATCGTCAAAGTTCTTTGCGACATCCACGACACTGATTCCCACGAACAACTGTTCACCGACATAGGCAACGGTACAATAACTCTTGACAATCAGGAGATAAAGACCATTAATGCCGCTATTGAAGGCAAGCCTCAAGGCAAATCGTGGAAGAAATATGTGCCATTCATCGGTAAGAAAAAAGATAAGGGAACGGCACCAAACCAAGACTATATCATCGTTGACAAGAACTTCAACAAGAAGAAACCGGTATATATCACCGACCAGAATATCCAGCAGTTCATCTTCCCTAAGTGCTGCCACGCAATACCCGGCGACGACGCTCTCGGCTTCATCGACCACAACAACCACATCGTCATCCATAAGCGCAGCTGCCATATCGCCAACAAACTCAAGGCGAGTTATGGCAACCGCATACTCGACATCAAGTGGGACATGCACCAGCAGCACACCTTCACTGCATCTATCGTCATCACAGGCATCGACCGCATGGGTATGATTAAGGACATCGCCAACATCATATCCGACCAGATGAACATCAACATAACAAAAGTGCTCCTCACTGTCAACGACGACAACATCTTCGAAGGAACAATAGACCTACGCGTCCACGACCTCGACGACCTCAAAGCAATCATCAAGGAACTGAAGTCAATACCGGGAATGCAGGATGCTAAGCAGAAACTGTAATATAAGAAGTTCAGGGAGTTACAAGGAGTTCAAGGAGTTACAAGGAGTTCAAGGAGTTACAAGGAGTTCAGGGAGTTACAAGGAGTTCAAGGAGTTCAAGACATTACCTTCGAAAACCCCGAAAACTCGAAAACTCGAAAACCCGAAAACCCAAAATCTCGAGAACCTCAAGAACCCGAAAACTCGAAATCTCGAAATCTCGAAACCTCGAAACCTCGAAAACCTCGAAACCCCGAAAATTCCCAGTAATGCCTTAACCAATAAATCATGATAAGAGTCGGACTCGGATACGATGTTCACCAGTTGGTCGCAGGCCGCGACCTGTGGCTTGGTGGCATAAAGATAGAACATACGCACGGACTTCTCGGCCATAGCGATGCCGACGTGCTCATCCACGCCATCTGCGATGCCCTCCTCGGAGCCGCCAACATGCGCGATATCGGCTACCATTTCCCTGACACAGCTGAAGAGACAGACGGCATAGACAGCAAGATACTGCTTGCGAAAACCGTCAGCCTCATCGCCACCAAGGGCTACAAGGTAGGGAATATCGACGCGACAATATGCGCCGAAAAGCCAAAGATAAACCCTCATGTGCCACTCATGCGACAGACACTCGCGCAAGTTATCGGCACCGATGAGGACAACATATCCATAAAAGCAACGACAACAGAGAAACTTGGCTTCACGGGCAGACAAGAAGGAATCTCCGCCTATGCCGTATGCCTGATAGAAAAGTAGAGAGATTTTTTATTAGAACGCCTGGTTTGCTCCGAAGACTATTCCCACGCCGTGCTTTGTGAAGCCGATGTCGGCGCGGACGAGAATCCTGCGCAGGAAGTGGAGACGGTAGCCTATACCGAAGTTTCCGAGGGTGTTCTTTATGCGCATATCCTTGAACGACGGGAATATGTTGGCACCTCCGCCCCATAGTGCGACACCGCTCCATCCCCAGATGTGCTGTCGCAGTTCGAGCTGTGTCTCTAAGAGTCCTTTGTCGCGGTAGCGGCCTTGGTAGTAGCCTCTCATTCGCGATGATCCTCCCACCTCTGCCATCATGCTGAAAGGAACATTGTCACCGTAGTTGTAGCGTCCGTGGAGGTCGAAGGCGAGGACAGCGCCTTTCCAGAGTTTCTGATACCAGTTGAATGTGAAGTCGGAGCAGAAGAAGCCTGAGTAGTCGAAGCCTTTCTTCATGACGCTCGGCAGTTGTTCGTCGTATTTCATCTTTGAGCTGACAAAGCAGGGTAGGTAGAACATCTGACTCCAGCGTACGTTGATGCCTTGCTTTGCGTCCAGCACATTGTCGCGTGTGTCATAGTTGAGCGTGTAGCCGAAACCGAAAGCTGCGCACGAGAAGTCGAAATAATGCAGGTTTTGCGGATTGCCTTCAGGCGAGAGCATCTCTAATTTCTTTATCTCCGGGAACTGTGCCTCCGCTTCCTTTATCCATTCGGGGTTGATGCGGTCAAGGTCGTATATCTTGTTCCACTCCATGTTTATCGTCGGACCGATGTAGAAGTTGTTCGCCACGCGGAAGAGCATCTCTGGCTCGAACTTCAGCTGTATGCGCTTGAAGTTGGTTTCATTCTCATCGAACTGTCCGTCGCGCTCATAGCCTATGCCCCATGTCCTTCCGCGCGTCTTCTGCACGAAGAGGTCGTAGTTCAGTCGCATGGCATCTTGCTTGATGAAGTTCTTGCCGCCGATGCCGAGGGTGAGGATGCCGTTGAAAGAGGCGTTGGCATAGATGGAGGCGTTGCTCGTCTGAATGAGTGAGTCGGCTCTGTTCCAGCGGTATTCGGCGATGCCGCAGACTGTCAGCATGAGCGATGTGGTATTGGAGTAAGACGGTGCGCCCAAGACGCAGAAGCGGAAGTTCTTCGGCTTTTTCGTCCCCACTAAGGTGTCGCCAAGCGATACTGCCGCTGATGATGAAACAGATGTGAGCGTAGAATCTAATATCGCTCCGTTCTGAACGGCAAGAGTGTCTGTTGGCTGACTGCCATACGCGCAGACAGTCATCAGCATTGCGAGTGCAAGTAAAATTTTCTTCATCTATTCTTTCTGCTTAATTATGTGGCTGAAGGAGCAGCCAGCGTAAAGATACTGCAAAGTTACGATTAATTTATTTTTTTTAGTAACTTTTTGCAGAAAAGTTGTTGTTGTCAAATAAAAATCGTAAATTTGCGCACAGCAAAAATATTAATTTAAAACGATAACACCATGTCAACTCCACACAATCAAGCGCAAAAAGGCGAGATAGCAAAGACTGTCCTCATGCCTGGCGATCCATTGAGATCAAAGTTTATTGCAGAGACATTCCTCGAGAATCCAAAACTTGTTAATAACGTACGCGGTATTCAGGGATATACCGGCACATGGAAAGGCAAGCCTGTGACTGTTATGGCAAGTGGTATGGGTATGCCTTCCATGGGAATCTACTCTTACGAACTGTATAAGGAGTATGATGTTGAGAACATTATCCGTATCGGTTCCTCTGGTTCTTACGTTAAAGACCTTCATGTTTTTGACCTCATCCTTGCTACAAGTGCATACAGCGAGAGTTCGTATGCAAAAGTTCAATGTGGCTACGAAGGCGACACTTCTTATCCTTCAGAGGAACTTAACAAGAAGCTTGAGGCTGCCGCTGAAGCTCTTGGCATCCCAATGAAGCAAGGTCTGATACATTCATCCGACGTCTTCTATCATGAATCGTCCGACTATCTTGAGTCTATTCTTGCCAAAGGATGCCAATCTGTTGAGATGGAGAGTTTTGCGCTCTTCTCAAACGCAAAGGTTCTTGGTAAGAAAGCCGCTTGTCTGCTTACTATCTCTGACTCTTTTGTTGAGGACGCGATAACAACTCCCGAAGAGCGTCAGTGTAAGTTCACTGAGATGATGAAGGTTGCCCTTGATGCGGCAGTGATGGATTGATGACTAATTTCATTAAGTACTAAGTAGTAAGTACTAAGTACTTTATACTTAGTACTTACTACTTTAAAATAGATATATGAGCAAAAAACAACTGTTTTTACTTCTGACGGTAGTGCTCTCGTTACCTTTGTTTGCTTCTTCCCCTTCAGGGAGCAAGGCTGCAAAGGAGGTGTTAGAGATAATCAATAAGGTTAATGGCTACTGGCAAAAGAACAACTCACCGCAGGTTCGCTCCTTCTGGGACAATGCCGCTTACCACACAGGTAACATGGAGGCATATTTCCTTACAGGCAAGCAAGAATACTTGGACTATTCGCTTGCGTGGGCAAACCATAACCAATGGAAAGGAGCGAAGGAAAGGGACAAGAAGAAATGGAAATACAGTTATGGCGAGAGTGACGAGTATGTGCTCTTTGGCGACTATCAGATATGTTTCCAGACCTACGCCGACCTGTATAACATTCTTCCCGACCCAGGCAGGATAAGCCGTGCCCGCGAAGTGATGGAGTATGAGATGAGTACACCACGCCACGACTATTGGTGGTGGAGCGACGGCTTGTATATGGTGATGCCTGTGATGACTAAACTGTACAAGATAACCGGCAATAGGCAGTATCTTGACAAGCTGTTTGAGTATATCACTTATTCCGACAGTATAATGTACGACGCAGAGAGTGGACTTTATTTCCGCGATGCCAAATATGTCTATCCCAAGCATAAGAGCGTAAACGGGAAAAAGGACTTCTGGGCGCGTGGCGACGGTTGGGTGCTTGCCGGACTGGCAAAGGTGATAAAAGACCTGCCAAGCGACTTCAAGCATAGGGACTTCTTTGTTAAGAAATACCAGAAGATGGCGTCTGCCGTGGCTTCACTCCAGCAGCCTGATGGTTATTGGACACGCAGTATGATGGACCCAGAGCACGCGCCGGGACCGGAAACCAGCGGTACGGCCTTCTTTACCTACGGATTGCTGTGGGGCATAAACAACGGTTATCTCGACAACGCCACCTACATGCCTGTGGTGGAGCGTGCGTGGAAATATCTTAAGACCAAAGCCTTGCAGAAAAGTGGTAAGGTTGGCTATGTGCAGCCTATTGGCGAGAAAGCGATACCAGGACAGGTTGTTGACGCCAATTCCGAGGCAAACTTCGGCGTAGGCGCGTTCTTGCTTGCCGCTTGCGAGTATTACCGCTATCTTACCAAGGACAGTCAGCCTGACCGCCAGTACTGGTGCAACCTTCTTTACAAGATAGCGGAGCCTGTATTGAGCAATATGGCTGAGGGCAATCTGCAGAAGAATATGCTTGTGGAGGTAAGTCCTAATTGGGATGGCAGGAACAAGAAGGTGACATTTATGGAAACCTTCGGCAGACTGATGGCTGGTCTCGCTCCTTGGCTTACGCTCAAGGACGACGACACTCAGGAGGGCAAGATGCGCAAGCAACTCCGTGAGTGGGCTTTGAAGAGTTACGCCAACGCCGTTAATCCTGACAGTCCCGACTGCTTGTTGTGGAAGGGTGAGGGACAGATTCTTGTTGACGGCGCGTATATCGCGGAGAGTTTCCTTCGCGCATACGATGTGTTGTGGAAACCGTTGGACGATACAACAAAGCAGCGTTACATCGAAAGGTTTACAAGCTTGCGCGGCATTGACCCGCCATACACCAACTGGCTCCTCTTCTCTTCAACCATAGAGGCGTTTCTTGCAAAGGCGGGCGCACCTCGCGATGACTACCGCGTGAACTCAGCAGTAAGGAAGATGGAGGAATGGTACACCGGCGACGGCTGGTATTCCGATGGTCCGAACTTCGCCTTCGACTATTACAGCAGTTATGTGTTCCATCCAATGTATCTTGAGACATTGCAGGGAATGATGGATGCCGGCATCTATACGCGTATCCAATACAGCAAGTATTACGAGCGTGCCTTGAAGCGTGCGCAGAAATTCTCCATAATACTTGAGCGAATGATTTCTCCTGAAGGCACATTCCCTGTCTTTGGCCGTTCCATTCCGTACCGCTTGGCTACCATGCAGCCTCTGGCGCTGATGGCTTGGTATGAGAAACTGCCCGAAGGACTCTCTAATGGTCAGGTGCGCGCCGCATTGACATCGGTGATGAAGAGAATGTACGAAGCCCAGGAGAACTTCAACGAAAAGGGCTATCTTACCATTGGCTTCGCTGGCAGACAACCGAATGTTGCTGACTGGTACACAAACAACGGCAGCCTATATATGACTTCCCTTGCCTTTCTGCCTTTAGGTCTTCCTGCCACACACCCATTCTGGACAGATGCGCCGCAGCCATGTACGCAGGCAAAGGCGTGGGGCGGACAGCCGTTCCCGAAAGACCACCAGTGGAAAGACGAAATAACTACGAGAGATTTGTTTTAATTAAATAATTCAAGTTCAAAGCCAAAGCCAAGGCAAAGGCCTTAAACAAATAACTGTGTCCGGAAAACTGTATTATAACATAAAGGAAGTGTCTGGCATTATTGGCGTAGAGCCGAGCGTGCTGCGGTTCTGGGAATCGCAGTTCCCTACCTTGAAGCCGAAGACCACGGGACGCAATGTGCGGCAATATACCGAGAAGGATATTGAGCTGCTGAAGCTTATCTACAATCTTGTCAAGGTAAGAGGCTTCAAGATAGAAGCCGCGCGCAAGCAAATCTCCGCAAACCGAGGCGTGGTGGAGAAGAAAGCCAAGGTTCAGCAACTGCTCATAGGTGTCAGAGACGAACTGATGGCTATAAAAAAAGAACTCGACCAGTTGTAATCACTCGTGCATTATAGCACAATTATCCCTGCAAGACACTGACTAATGTACTTGCAGGGAAATATCCCTTCCCTCTCTCGCTACGCAGACATTCTCGCCATCTTCGGTTACGAGATAGCCATCGTGTCTATCGGTTACAGGGATTTCGCCAGAGAGATTACGGAGGCAAAGAAACAAGCAGACAATAACTAAAACATATACTACTATGAGAAGAAATTTATTTATACACCATCAAGTGACATCATAACAAGAATAATATGGACGACGAAACTCGGAAACCCTAACTGGACGCACGAGCAACTCGTGAAGGCGGGATTGGTGTCAGGCGTGAAGAAGAAGCAGGCGGCTCTTGAAAACCCGGAAAACAAGATATTGTGGGAGATAATAAAGGATGTCAATCCTGCTGACAGCACAGCCATCGACAAGGCCGTGATGATACTCAACAATGCAGGCGTGAAGACACCGAAAGGGCATACCTATGACCGCATACGACTGCGCTCACGCATACTGTCAATGAAGAAGATGCGAGGACTTAAATACTACGAACAACAATAACAATATAACAACAACAATAATAATATTATGAGCAAATACTATTTCAAAAGAGATGACAAAGGTAGAGAGTGGTTCAAAGTAAGATTCTACGACCACTACTATCTGTTCCAAAAGAAGGAGGCAAAACACCTTTTTTATGATATTCCGATGTCTCTCCTAAGTTTCAAAGAGAGAGACAGAGAGAAACTCAAGATAAATTATTGCGAGACAAACGGGATGATGCGAGAAAATATGTTCGTGTGGATAAAGCAGAAGAAAAGAGAAGGTAAGATAAAGACAATCAGAGACCTCTCGCAGTATGAGGATATGGAGTTATGGACGCTTACAGATAAATCATATTCTAAATTCAATACACTATTTCCTACAATAAATTCAAATCATATAGCGATATTAGTTTTATGGTGTATGATTTGTGGAGGATTTATTGCTCCATTGATAATAATTCCTATCGGTGTTGTTATTCTTCTCGCACAGGCTCTTATCTTCGGGAAAGACCTTGAAAAAGAATACACCATGTAAAAAGGAGGATGCTAACTACACCCTCCTTTTTTTGCTTTACTGAAGATAAACCCTCATTCCCCTTCCGTTGCCGCCGTTATAGCATATCTCGTTCCACAACGCTGTCTGCCGCTGTCGTGCCTCTATCTCCGCACGGATATTCTTCTCCATCTCATACCTGTACCTCGCATCTTTCCTTCCCTTTTGTAACGAAAGATATTATCTATCGTTACAAAATGAAAGATAATCTACAC
>JABUUE010000022.1:16101-20601 GCA_021443335.1 Bacteroidaceae bacterium | reverse complement strand
TTCGTCTTTTTGTTTTCTATCGGCATCTTTTCTTCGCTTATTGCAGCCGCTACGCGACTTTCCATTAATTCATATAAATAGCCCGCTATGTGACTTTATAAGCAAAAAAATCTGCTCGATATAAATCCCAAAATACTTCAAAATTCCAATGAACTTTTTGGTTTTAATCTACAATTTTACTTGCTAAATTGAAAATCATAGGAATTTTCTATTGAAAATCATGGGAATTTTATACCTTTGCAGCGCAAAAAGAAACTATTAAAGTATGTATTACGATAGACTTATAGAGAAGGAAATCGAGCTAAAACTTCGTACATCAGGTGCTGTAGTGGTGGCTGGACCTAAGTTCTGTGGCAAGACTACCACATGTATGCTATACCAAAAGAGTTTTGTAAAACTCAATACAAAGCAAGCCGTGAACATGGCGAGAATGAATCCTAAAGGGGCACTCTTTGGTGAGAAACCAAGATTGATTGACGAGTGGCAAATGGCTCCCGACATTTGGAACCATGTGAAGGACGATCTTGATTTTGAATATCAGTTCGGCAAATATATTCTCACGGGTAGTTCAACACCAGCCGACAAGACAGTAATCCATCACAGTGGGGCGGGTAGAATAGCCCCAGTAACGATGCGCCCTATGAGTTTATGGGAATCCAAGGAATCTAAGGGTATAGTTTCATTGGAGGATATTTTCAATGGTGCAGAGAACTTCCCATGGGACATGAACCAAGACTTTACTTTAGAGGAAGTTGCTCATTTGTTGTGTAGAGGTGGATGGCCAATTTCCGTGCTTGCTCCAAAAAACATTTCAATGGAGATTACCAAGAACTATTTTAATGGTTTGTTTGTATTTGAGGACAGCGAGAACGAGCGTTTCCGGAACAAAAGACCTGAGGTTCTGAAAATGATTCTTCGTAGCTATGCTCGCCATATATCGACAGAGGCTGCCATTTCAACCATCATTAAGGATGTGAAACAGAGCAATGAGCGCACAATGGATCAGAAAACCTTCGATGAATATATGACGGCACTCAAAGATTTGTATATTCTTGAGGATATGTCTGCATGGAATCCCAATATACGCTCCAAGACTTCCATCAGAAGCACACCAACACGGCATTTTGTGGATACTTCTATTGCATGTCGTTCTTTGAATATAACCCCTGATGATTTGATGAACGACCTTGAGAGTTTTGGGTTGTTCTTTGAAGACTTTGCTGTGCGAGACTTGAGAATCTATGCTGGTACTCTTAAAGGTGAGGTCAAACACTATCGCGATAATGCGGGATTGGAATGCGATGCTGTTATACATCTTGAAGACGGCAGATGGGGAGCTGTGGAAATAAAGTTGGGTGGTGATAAACTTATTGAAGATGGAGCGACATCGCTCAAGACGCTCAAATCCAAGATTGATGAGAAGAGTGATGAAAAATCCCCATCCTTCCTGATGGTTCTTACCGCCGTTGGTGGAGCATATCGAAGAGAGGATGGCATATTTGTAGTACCTATCAATGTGCTGAAACCTTAAACCAAAAGAGCTCTCACAATATCTATAGGTGGGTTCCGTAATGCAAACAATAAAGCCTCCCTTGTTGGGGAGGCTTTATTGTGGATAGAGTTCAGGGGTTATGACTTCTAAAGGGCTTTGAAGCTGTCGAGTTCCTCTGCCTTGAAGTTCATGATGTAAGCGGCGTTGCCGTTGCAGTCGCCTTCTGTCATGCGAACATACACGTTGGCGCTCTTCTCGAAGAGTTCTGGTGCGCGTGAAGCGTCGTCAAGGATAAGGAGCGACATTATGATTTCGCAGGTCATGTCGTAGAGACGGCGTGCGAGGAAGTCCTGCATATCCTGGTTTGCTGCTTCCTTAACATAAGCTATTGCAGCCTCGAGCTTCTCTACGAGTGGTGCGATGCGTGCCTTCAGCGGTTTGAGGTTGTCGGCAACCTCGTTCTCCATCATCTCTTTGATATATCCGAGTGTTGTTCCGTTCATGATGTAACGGATGGCGGCAACAACCTGAAGTTGTGTTGTTCCCTCGTAGATAGAGAAGATGCGCGCGTCGCGGAAGAGGCGCTGGCTCTTGTACTCCATGATGAAGCCTGAACCGCCGTGAACGGAGATGGCGTCGTAAGCGTTCTGGTTGGCGTATTCAGAGTTCATGCCCTTTGCCATTGGTGTGAACGCGTCAGCAAGACGCTGGTACTTCTTGAGCTCTGCCTTCTCCTCCGGTGTGAGCTTGCGGTCGCGCTGTATGTCTTCGAGGGCCTTGTAGATGTCAACGTAGCGTGCTGTCTGATAAAGCAGTGAACGACCGGCATCGAGTTTCGCCTTCATGCGAGAGAGCATATCATAGACGGCAGGGAAGTTGATAATCTTCTCGCCAAACTGTGCGCGCTCCTTGGCGTAAGCGAGAGCCTCGTTGTAAGCCTCCTGCTCAACACCAACAGACTGTGCTGCGATGCCGAGACGAGCGCCGTTCATGAGAGCCATGACATACTTGATAAGTCCCATACGAGTGCTGCCGCAGAGTTCTGCCTTGGCATTCTTGTAGGTAAGCTCGCAGGTAGGAGAACCGTGGATGCCGAGCTTATGCTCGATATGGCGCACGTTGACGCCGCCCTGACGCTTGTCGTAGATGAACATAGAGAGTCCGCGACCGTCCTTAGTGCCTTCCTCGGAACGAGCAAGCACAAGGTGGATGTCGGAGTCGCCGTTGGTGATGAAGCGCTTAACGCCGTTGAGCAGCCAGCAGCCGTCTTTCTCTGAGTAAGTGGCCTTGAGCATAACGCTCTGCAGGTCGGAGCCGGCGTCTGGCTCTGTCAGGTCCATAGACATTGTCTCGCCCTGGCAGATGCGTGGGATATACTTCTCGCGCTGCTCCTCAGAACCGAACTCGTAGAGAGTGTCGATACAAGACTGCAGTGACCAGATGTTCTGGAAGCCTGAGTCAGCGGCAGAGATAACCTCTGAGAGCATAGAGAAGGTGGTGTTAGGCAGGTTGAGACCGCCGTAGCGACGAGGCATTGAGATGCCCCAAAGACCAGCCTTGCGAGTAGCGTCAAGATTCTCGTAAGTCTTTGAAGCGTAAATCATTCTGCCATTCTCAAGGTGTGGACCTTCTATGTCAACGCTTTCAGAGTTTGGCTCTATTACGGTCTCAGCAACCTCTGTCGTGATGTCAAGAATCTGACGGTAGTTTTCTATTGCGTCTTCAAAGTCAACAGGCGCATCGGCATACTGCTCTTTGTCAACATAACCTTTTTCCTTCAGGTCAACCACTCTTTTCATCAATGGATGAGAAAGGTGAAATTCTATTGATGGATTAATTGCCATATTAGCCCCCCTCCCAGCCTCCCCCACAGGGGGGAGGAGTTTCAAAGTATGCCTTTGCCGCGCGAGGGGTGTAGCGTTAGTTGTTTTGATTTGTTGATATTGTTAGCAAAACTAATTTTAAGACTCTCTCCCCTTGTAGGGAGGGTTGGGGAGGGGTCTCTATTACTTGTTATTCTGCTTGTAGTACTTAATGAGTTTTGGAACAACCTCCTCGCAGTCGCCAACGATTACGTAGTCTGCAATCTTGTTGATAGGAGCGTCTGGGTCGTTGTTGACAGAGATGATGATGCCAGAGTCCTGCATACCGGCGATGTGCTGAATCTGTCCTGAGATGCCGACAGCGATGTAAACCTTCGGATGAACAGTGACACCTGTCTGGCCAATCTGACGGTCGTGGTCAGCGAAGCCCGCATCAACAGCGGCACGGCTTGCGCCTACCTCTCCGTGCAGCTCCTTAGCCAGCTGGAAGAGCATCTCGAAGTTCTCCTTTGAGCCTACGCCGTAGCCACCGGCAACAACGATAGGCGCACCTTTGAGGTTATGCTTTGCAGCCTCTACATGGCGCTCAAGAACCTTGACGATATAGTCTTCTGCTGATGTGTATTTAGTAACATCTGGATAAACAACCTCGCCCTTGTAGTTCTCGTCGAGAATCTCGCGCTGCATAACGCCAGAACGAACAGTAGCCATCTGTGGGCGATGCTCTGGGTTAACGATTGTAGCCACGATGTTACCGCCGAAAGCGGGACGAATCTGATAGAGCAGCTGGTCCCAGTGCTTGCCGGTCTTCTTCTCGTCATACTCGCCAATCTCAAGTTCTGTACAGTCGGCAGTGAGACCGCTTGTCAGTGATGATGAGACGCGAGGACCGAGGTCACGGCCGATAACTGTTGCGCCCATCAGACAGATTTGTGGCTCTTCCTCTTTGAAAAGATTTACGAGGATTGATGTGTGAGGAGCGGAAGTGTAAGGGAAGAGCAGTGGAGCGTCGAAGACGAACAGCTTATCTACACCGTAAGGAAGAATCTGGCTTTCCACCTTTCCTTTAATGTCTGTGCCGGCAACAACGGCATGCAGTTGTACGCCAAGCGTATTGGCCAACTTACGACCTTTTGTAAGCAACTCCTGTGAAACCTCTGCCACCTGAGTGCCTTCTATCTCTAT
>JABUUE010000022.1:0-14596 GCA_021443335.1 Bacteroidaceae bacterium | reverse complement strand
GAACCCGTGACCTCCTGCGTGACAGGCAGGCATTCTAACCAGCTGAACTAACGCACCAAATACAAGGTCTTTGTGCAACGTTTTGTGTTTTGCGGATGCAAAGTTATTACATTTCTGCGAACTGACCAACAAAACGTGGGCATTTCTCGCTTACTCTTGACAATAAACAATTATCTCGGTTATTTCAATGCTTGGAAAGCCTTTGGGAGACAATCTACAATATCCGATGCAATAAGGCTCTCCACACCTTTCTCTTCCGCCGCAATATCGCCTGCTAAACCGTGAAGATACATTCCGAGGCAAGCCGCCTCCAACTGCTCATATCCTCTGGCAAGCAGTGCCGTGATTATTCCCGTAAGCACGTCGCCGCTACCGCCTGTTGCCATTCCCGCATTGCCCGTGGTGTTTATGAACACCTCGCCCGTAGGCGTGCATACCATCGAGTGGTGCCCTTTGAGCAGAATATATACATTCAGTCGTTGAGCCATCTCCATAGCATGACTCAGGCGCTCGTAGCTTTCCTTTGCCGGTGTTTCATAAAGGCGGTCGAACTCCTTCGGATGTGGTGTGAGAATTGTGCCGTTTGGCAGTTGTTGCAGCCATGCGCGGTGCGTTGAGAGCACGTTTATGGCGTCGGCGTCAACCACGCAAGGTATGTTTTGCGCGCGTCTTATCTGTGATATTATGGCTATGGCAGTCGGCTCCTTGGTGCCCAGTCCCGGTCCGATGCCGACAGCGTCGTAGTCAGCAACGTCAACAGGTTCGGTGAAATGATACTCACTACTGTCAAGAAGCACTACAGCCTCGGGGACAGAAATCTGAAGAATGTCGTTGTTCTTGCGTGCGGAACGCACAGCAACCTTTCCCGTTCCTGAGCGCAGGCAGGCTTTTGTAGCCAATACCGCGGCGCCCCCCATGCCGTAGCTGCCAGCGGCAATGAGCGAATAGCCCATACTTCCCTTGTGCGAATAAGGCGAACGGTCTTTCATCAACTTGCGCATATCATACTCTTCGAGTGTGATAAAGGTTGCCTTGTGGTTGCGTTGCCATTCAGCATTAAGCTGGATGTCAAGAACTTTCACCTCGCCGATGTATTTCTGGTATTCGGGGAAGAAGAATGCCAACTTCGGTTGATGGAGTGTCAGGGTGAGGTTGGCGCAAACGATGTTGGCCCTTATGTTGTTTGTGTTGTCTTCCGACATAAGTCCCGAAGGGATGTCGATGCTGACAACATCCGCCTCCGACTGGTTGATAAGCTTCACCAACGCTGCGAAACCTCCACCGAGAGGGCGCGTGAGTCCCGTGCCAAACAGTCCATCGACAACGAGCATTCCTTTCTTCAGTACTGGCGGATTGAACTCGTTGATGACCTCCTCGAAACGAATGGTCTTCATCTCGCGAATGCGTTCGCGGTTGAGGGCGCAGTCTTCCGACAGAGCCTTCTTCGTGTTGAACAGATAGACCGAAACATTATAGCGTTTCTCTGCCAACATTCTGGCTATGGCAAGCGCGTCGCCGCCATTATTCCTTGGACCAGCAAAGACCACAATGGGTACAATATTAGACCACCGCTCGACGATGGACTGTGTCATAACCTTTGCCGCACGCTCCATCAAATCAACGGAACGTATGGGCTCGTGACCTATTGTGTAGGAGTCTAATTCTCGTATTTCGGTATTGGTTAGCAGTTTCATCGGTGCAAAAATACAAAAAATTTGATTATGAAAGCGTAATTTCCACATTCTTTTTCAAAAAAAAGAAAGAAAAATAGTAAATTTGCACCCAAATAAGGACAAATAAAGATATGGAGTCAATAAAAGTTAACGACAAATGGTTCAAGCCATACTTGTCAGAGAAGACCATTTTGGAACGCGTGAAGGCTGTTGCCGACAGGATGAATGAAGAACTGAAGGACAAGAATCCTATATTCTTGGCAGTGCTCAACGGTGCTTATATCTTCGCTGCCGACCTTACGCGCTTCATTAATTTCCCAATGGAGATATCGTTCGTGAAACTTGCTTCATACCAGGGAACAATGTCCACTGGTAAGGTGAGGGAGATTTTCGGCATCAATGAGAACCTTGAAGGACGTACTGTTGTCGTTGTTGAGGACATTGTTGACACGGGACGTTCGATGAAGCAGATGCTTGAAAGTCTTGGCACAAGAAACCCTGCCGAGATTAAAATATGCACGCTACTCTTCAAGCCGGGCAAATTAGAGGAAGACATAAAGATAGACTATTGCGCAATGGAGATACCAAACGATTTCATCCTTGGATACGGACTTGACTACGACCAGCAGGGCCGACAGTTGCGTGATATCTATGTTGTGGATGAAGACAGAGAATAGGCGTTTTACCAATATATAATAGATTTGCACAATGAGAAATATTGTTATTTTCGGTGCTCCTGGCTCAGGCAAGGGCACTCAGAGCGATAAGATAATAGAGGAATACGGTCTCGGACATATCTCTACCGGCGATGTGTTGCGCGCGGAGATTAAGGGCGAGACAGAACTTGGCAAGACCGCTAAGTCGTTCATCGACAAAGGCCAGCTCATTCCCGACGAACTGATGATAGACATTCTTGCAAAGGTTTATGACGATTTCGGAACAGACCACAAGGGTGTTATCTTTGACGGTTTCCCACGCACCATTCCACAGGCGGAAGCCCTGAAGGTGATGCTTGCGAAGCGCGGTCATCAGGTGTCAGCGATGATAGAGCTCGATGTGCCTGAGGATGAACTTATGGCACGACTTATCAATCGTGGTAAGTTGAGTGGACGCAGCGACGACAACGAGGAGACTATAAAGAAGCGCCTTGCAGTATATCACAGCCAGACATCACCGCTGATAGACTGGTACAAGAAGGAAAACCTTCATTACCACATCAACGGTTCAGGCGAGCTTGACCGCATATTCGCGGATATCAAGACGGTGGTAGATAAGTTGTAAGCCCCCCAACCCCCTAAAGGGGGAGATGTTTAATAATATTAAATGGCAGAATCCAATTTCATAGACTATGTGAAGATTCACTGTCGCTCTGGCAAGGGCGGCAGAGGGTCTATGCACCTGCGCCACGTGAAGTATAATCCTAATGGCGGTCCTGACGGTGGTGACGGCGGCAAGGGCGGTAGCATATATCTTCGTGGCAACCACAACTACTGGACACTTCTCCATCTGAAGTTTCAGCGACATATATTCGCTGAACACGGTGGCAATGGTGGACGCGACAAGTGCCACGGCACTGACGGCAAGGATATTTTTATTGATGTTCCTTGCGGCACTGTCGTTTATGACGCGGAAACAGGAAAGTTTATCTGCGATGTCGCCCACGACGGTCAGGAGGTGCTGCTGTTGAAAGGTGGTAGGGGAGGACTTGGAAACTACCAGTTCCGCACCGCAACAAACCAGGCTCCACGATATGCACAGCCTGGCGAGCCTATGCAGGAACGCACGGTGATAATGGAGTTGAAGCTCCTTGCCGATGTCGGTCTTGTGGGGTTCCCCAACGCAGGCAAGAGCACTTTGGTCAGTGCGCTCTCCTCTGCGCGCCCGAAGATTGCCAATTATCCGTTCACTACACTTGAACCTTCGCTCGGCATTGTGCCTTACCGTGACAACAAATCGTTTGTCATGGCAGACATTCCGGGAATAATCGAGGGTGCAGCGGAAGGAAAAGGACTTGGGCTTCGCTTCCTTCGACATATAGAACGCAACTCGTTGCTTCTGTTCATGGTTCCAGGCGACACCGACGACATCCTCAAAGAGTATAACATTCTGTTGCAGGAATTGGAAAAGTTCAACCCTGAAATGCTTGACAAGCACCG
The DNA here is from genome assembly GCA_021443335.1 of Bacteroidaceae bacterium. Taxonomy (GTDB): domain Bacteria; phylum Bacteroidota; class Bacteroidia; order Bacteroidales; family Bacteroidaceae; genus Prevotella. The sequence goes on along the minus strand of JABUUE010000022.1, from coordinate 10,767 downwards.
TGTTCTTGCTATAACAAAATGCGACCTTCTCGACGATGAACTGTGCGACATGCTTCGCGAGAGTACACCGAAAGATGTGCAGGTGGTGTTTATCTCGGCGGTTACGGGACAAGGAATTGAGAAATTGAAAGATGTTCTCTGGGAAGAGTTGAACGCCGAAAGCAATAAGCTGCAGACAATTATGGCGGAAGATTCCCTCGTACATCGCGACAAGGATATGACGCGCTTCGCCAACGAGATGAAGGCGGAAGACGACTACGACCTTGAAGCTGACCTGCAGGAAGAGGATGACGATGATATTGAGGAACTGGAAGATTACGAAATATTTGACGTATGAAACTTGTAATGCTAACAGATATCGGCGTTAAGGCTGATATGAAAGAATGGAATGACATCCGCAGTTGTGTGGATGTCATTGTTTATCATGACTCTACTCCCGACCTTGTTGTCGAGAGGGCAAAGGGCGCGGAAATACTTCTTACGAACAAAGTCGTAATCACGCCAGAGCATTTGGAGCAGTTGCCTGATGTGAAATACATCATTATGGCTTCAACAGGCACTAATGTCGTAGATCTCGACTATTGCCACAAGCGCGGAATCTGGTGTAGCAATGTGCCGGCATACAGCACAAACAGTGTGGCGCAGTTAGTGTTCTCCCACTTGCTTAACATCTACACCCAAGCGGGACATTATGCCGAGAAGAACAGAAACGGCGCATGGAGCAGTACGACCGACTTCTGCTATGCCGACGCTCCTCTGTATGAACTCGCGGGAAAGACTCTCGGCATCGTCGGTCTTGGCGCTATCGGCCAGCGTGTGGCACAGATAGCGTTGGCATTTGGAATGAATGTAATGGCAAAAACGAGCAAGACTGATTTGCCGCAAGGCATAACAAAGGCTGACAGTCTTGACGACTTGTATGCAAACGCTGATATCATCACCCTCCATTGCCCTTTAGCCGCCGACAACACGAAGATGATAAATGCCACGTCAATAGCAAAGATGAAGGAAGGAGTGATAATAGTTAACACTGCGCGTGGCGGACTTGTTGACGAAACTGCCCTGCGCTCAGCGCTTGATTTCGGAAAGGTGGCAGCCTTCGCCGCCGATGTTATTTCTGCGGAGCCGGCAAGGAAAGACAATCCTGTAGTGTCGCATCCGCACGCCTACATCACTCCCCACAATGCTTGGATGACAGAGGAAGCCCTGCGACGCCTTAATCTTACGATGATAAAAAACATAAAGGCTTACCTCAAAGAAGGTAAGCCAGTAGATGTTGTTTAAGTATTACAGATTGTTGCTTAGCGATGCTTATTCCGCTTGTATCGCATCGCCTTTGGCAGCATTAACGATGGTGTTGCGTTTTGTCTCAACAGGCTTTACGATAAACTCTGGAAAGTTGTACGACTTAAACAATGTCGTGTTGTAGAATGGGTCTTCCTGTGGGAGCAAGAATGGCTTGCGCGCCTTGCCATCCTTTCCGAAATAAGCGATGTATGGACGTGTGAAACTGCCGTCGTCTCGCCTGGAACTGAACACTATCCATCTGCCGTTTGACGACCATGAGTGGTAACTTTCCGTATCCTTGCTGTTTATCTCGCTCATCGGGCGCACCTCGTTGCTGCTCAAATCCATGAGGTATAGGTCTGCGTCATGGTGCCAGATGTGGAAAGTGCCATATTCGCCTTGCGTGAAGAGCAGATATTTGCCGTCGGGAGATATTCGGGGCAAGGTAGCAGAAGCATTCTGTTCAGCGGCGTTATATATAAGTTCTGCATCACCAAACGCTCTCGTCTGCGGATTGAAGGAGCGGCGGTAGATATTGTATTTTATACCTTTGAAGTTTCCGTAAGTATATAAGTTTATGCTGTCTTTGCTGATGGCAGGAATGGTTGCAGAGACATAATACAGCGCTTTTCCGTCGGGAGCCCAGGCAGGGAAACTCTCCCATTCGGTGCTGTCGTTGGCGATAATCTGGATAGTGTTCTTCTCATTATCATATAATATAAGGTCGGAAGCCACATCCTGCACCTCTATCTTGTTACGGTCAGCAGTGCGGAACACCTGACCTGTGGTATTGTTGGAATAGGCTATGACATCCAACGTAGGATGCCATGCGGGATAAACGCCAGCGGAGATGGTCTTGTCGGTTTTCAGGTTCACCTTCTTCACATTGTCGCCGTCAGCGATTATTGTGCCGCCGTGTCCCACACGCATGTGCATCTGCCATTTGCCATCCTTGTTATAGTTCTGCGCATGGTGGCAGTTTATACATTGGCCGTTGGAGTCGTTCTGCAAGGTGCAAGTGTTGTAAATCTCTTTCTCGACAAAGTTTTCCAAGCATCTCTGGTTAATGCTCATCACCTCAAAGTTCACGTACGAAGGCTCAATGAGGCGGTAAGTGATGTAAGGGTCTATCTCCTCTGCCACATTCATCGTTATTGCGGGATACTGTGTCCACTTGCCACCCTTCTTAACATAGGTGTCAATGTTGATGGTTTTCCCTTCTGCCTGTGCTGTTAGTGACTTCCATTCGTCCTCGTCCATCTGTGCTGTCTGTCCGGCAACGGTAAATCCGTCCTGCCCTTTCAGGTGGATATGAGTGATGTACTCGTCGCCTTCCTCCTTTATCTGGAAGTTCATCGGCGCAATGTTTTTGGGAATTGTCACGCCATTATAATCGGGATAGATGTGTGCGCCATTCTTAGTCATCACAGCATCAGTAGGCACCGAGGGCGATGAGCACGCTGCGAAAACGGCTGAAAGGCATAATAGGACAAGCGCTAAGAGGAAATCAAACTTAGTACTTTCTGCTTCGTAATTATTACTTAATATAGGTAATGTCTTGAACTCCATGAACTCCTAAAAATTATATGATTTTCATTCCACTTACATGGATAAGGTAATACCAGTAAGTGTCGCCAAACATCGGTTTTACGGCTTCGCGCTGTTCTTCTTCCGACATATTCGAGATACTTCCTGACAGTTTCACGAACTCCTGGAAACGCTGTTCGGTGAACTTGTCAACCTTACATTGCTGGTAAGCATTATTGTTGTTGGCATAAGACCACATCAGTATTGCCTCTTGGAAATGTATCGGCACTCGCTCATGACGCATAACATACGATGGCATTTTCCTGACGAAGCTGTCCATATCACGACATACCAATGCGCCAATCATCGACAGTTCCTGCAAATCTGCAGAACCATGTCTGGCAGCCGCCAATCGAGGCCAGACATAACCTTCAAGCTGACCTTTGTCGAAGATAAACTCCTCCTCGTTGTCAAGCGTTTTAAGTATTGGGGCTATCTCGGGCTCTTCCTCCATCAGTTTGGGATTTGCGACATATTTCTCAAAGCGTTCTGCCCAGTCTTTATGGAACGTGGTGAGCGAGAGAATGTCAAGATATTTCTTCGCAAGATTGTACTCTTTGTTGATAAGCGCGCATTTTGCAAGGAATTTCAGACTTTCCACATTCATTCCGTACTCCACATTATATTCCATTGCCCAGCGGTAAGCGTAGTTTATCATGCCAAGATGATAGGTGAGCATCGTGGCTCCCATATCGTGCGTGGCTCTCATATCGCGGGTGGTGTTTGGCATAACGCCGCCCACATTGCTCTTGAACATCCTGTCGGCAGCCTCCCCGGTTCTGAGCAACGCCACATATCTCATGAATACGCTCAGTCGTGTTGGCTCTTCTGGCATTGCCTCGCCTATCTCTACCGCTTCCTGCCATTCGCTGTTTTGCAAGGCGCGGTCCATGTCAAGGGTAAGACGGAAATTGGCGTCGTTATAGCGGAACAGATAGACACTCGCCATTGCCAATATGCCCACTACAAACGGAACATAGCCCACAAGTTTCGGCCTCTTGCTGAAAGACATGTCCTTAAATCTTTTCATTCCGCTTGTTGCAAAGGCAAGCATTGTGATGAAAGCTATGATATATGTAATCCAGAATGTTTGTTCGTTGTCTTTGAACAGTGGCAGTTGGATGGCATAAATCTTTTCGTCTATCAGACGGCCGCCGATATTCTCAAACCAAATCTTCGGCACGGCAGCTATCAGCACAAGGGCAACAAAGGCATTCAGCACGCCTTGCCATATCGGTTCCTTCCTCTCGCCGAAAGCCTTGCACAGCTCAGCTACCACACACATGGCAGTGGCGAGAAGTCCGTAGAAGCCCATGCACTCATAACCGATTACGGCGATAAGGATAATGCTTATAAGACGCAGCCACCATGTTTGCAGTCTGCTATATGCCCAGAAAAGCAAAAGGCAGCAGATTATACCCACAGGCATAAGGAAAGCAAAGCCGGGAGTCTTTAGGGAAATAATCAGATAACCGAACTTAAGCAGCGACAGTAATGTCATTGCTGGCGGGATAAGGGCTACGGGGAACAGCCGCCATGAAAGCTTGAACGCCTTCACTGTCAGCACTGCCATGACAAGAAGCAATACACAGTAAACCGTTGCCCCAAGCCATGGGTAATAAAATGATTGTGTCAGCCACCGTGCCACCCAGCACAGAGGACCGCCCGCAGTCATCAGGCATTCTCTCGCAAAGTCGCAGGTAGGCAGGAATATCGACAGAGAGTCTATCTTTCTCAGATAGTTACCGCCGTCTATTGCCATCAGATAAAAGGTGATGGCAGCAAACGCAATGGCGGATATAGCGTCAATAAGCGTCGTTTGATTGGAAGTATTTTTTTTCACCGTAATGTTGTTTTTCAAAATATTTAGCGATGCAAATGTACATAGAATTCTTGAATTATTTGCATCATTAAACAAGAAATTGCATCATTTCGCCTAAAAAAATAGCAACTGACTTGAAAATACGATAGCAAATTGATAAAATCATCATTTTTTAGATTGAATAAATACTTTTATCACTCATAAACCATATTTTTTAAGCAAAAAGTGGTAATTTTGCAGCATAAATACCTATAATCCAAAGCCCAAGAACTATGACATTATCAAGACTCAGGCATATTGCGCTTATGGCGACTGTCGCTGTTATGGCGGCAACAATCAGCGGCTGTAAAGGTTGCGGCGCGCCGTCAGAATCGAAGCTGCCGACGAAAGCGGAGGTTGTGAACGCGATAAGGAGGACGGACCGCCTCTATGTCGCAGAATATGTTGTGCATAAGATAATTACGGCGAACGACGTGAAAAGGATTACTGGTCGTGTGCTTGGCGTGAACATTAATATAAGAACATCTATCGGCGACCGCAAGATAGCAATTCCGATGGAGGCTATCGTGAAGGCGTATGTAGATTTCGAATCCCTGACGGTTGACGATGTGGTGATAAGCGACTCGCCGCGGAAACTGACAGTGACATTGAAAAGACCGGTGGCGGAACTGACCTCCACGAAGATTAAGCATGAGGAGATAAGGGAATATACCGACTTCTTGAGGAAGAGTTTCTCGGACGAGGATATGTCAAACTTCGAGAAGCAGGGGCGCGAGGTTATATTAGCTTCAATACCGAATATGGGGATAGTGGACAGAGCCAAGAAGAATGCGAAAGATTTGATGAGTCAGATGTTTAAGTCGCTGGGCTTTGAGAAGGTGGATGTTGTATTTAAGGACTAATGCTATGAAGACGATAAAATATATACTTATTATTGCTGTTTTAGGCGGTGTGGGATGTTTCGCATATATGAAATGGAATGCGCTCCGCGACTTCTTGACTCCCTCTCTCGAGGTGTCGGAGACAAAGATTGACAATACCGCCAACAGGATAAAGGAGATAAAGAATATCGGCGAATGGGAGTTTCTCGCGGTGGATTGTGAGGTGATTGTTGAGAAAAAGCGCAAACGCTCGTTTCTTGTCCACGACGACTATCTTGTGCGCATCTACAAGGGTTGTGTCCGCATAGGTGTTGACATAAAGAATGCTGGGGATGACTGGCTTACGACGGAGGGCGACAGTGTCGTTTATGTCAATCTGCCGATGCCGCACGTGCTTGACGACCGCTTTATCGACGAGGCAAACACTGAGGTTTTCTATGAGAGCGGAAAATGGAGTGGCGAGGAAAAGGAGGAGATGTACGAGGAGGCAAAGGGGAAGATGCTGAAGCTCGTCAGCGAGGAAAACTACGGCGAGGCTCGCGAGCAGGCAAGGCTGCGCTTCACGTCGCTGTTTAAGGCTGTGGGATTTGACAAGGTCATCGTGAACTTTTATCCCAAGAATAAAGAAGGGTGAGGGCATCTGACCTGCCATGTACATAAGCCAAAAGCACCATCCTTTCCCTCGAAAGAACGGTGCCTTTTATCCACGATTGTATATTATTAAAGTTAAGAAAAGTTCCGTTTAATCGTTCAGCACTTTCAGCGTGTCGATAATCAGCGAGTCGGCTGTAGCCTTAACATCTGCAACATTCTTGCCTGTCACTGGCTGCATTGTTGCCACTCCTGTCTGCTGCTTGTCGCGGTGACTGTCTTTGAATAGTGCCTGTGAAGCGGTGCCAATGGTAACCATCACTGCAACCACTGCTGCGGCGTGGAAGAATGGTCGCAATGCTACTGCCACTGTCTTGTGCAGACGAACTATGCGTGAGGTCTTGCCTGCCGGCGTCTCCTCTGCTATCATTGCCATCATCTTCTTGTCGAACTCGTTGCCGAGACGGTCTTCCTCTGTCTCCAACTGCTCATAGATGAACAGTTCCCGATACTGGACAAGATTCTCCGGCAGGTCGTGCTGACGGAAGAATGCCCGGAGAATCTTCTCTTCCTCGAGGGTTGTCTGCCCCTCGAAGTAGGCATCGAGTAGTTGCTCTATGTACTTGTAGTCCAGCATCATAATTATCGTGTTTTATTCAATGAATCGTTGTTTGATTGTTTGTCTTGCCCTGAAGATGTTTGTTTTGACTTGCTGTTCTGTTATTTGCAGCATTTCAGCAATTTCCTTGTAGCTTTTCTCCTCAAAGTCTCTCAGTTGCAAGCATATTTTCTGCTTTTCCGGCAGTTGGTTTATCAGGCTTTCCAGTTGCTTCATCCTGTCGCTGTCAATCATTTTCCTAAGCGGGTTGTCGCTATTGTCGTCGGTTGACTGCTGCATTGTGCTGTTGTCGGTGTCGGCGATGTCCTTGCTTTTCCGTCCCATTCGCTTTGTGCAGTCGAGCGCGAGGTTTCTGCAGATTGTTGTGGCGTAGGCCTGAATGGAGTCGATGTCTTGCCAGGAATCTCGCTTGTTCCAGCATCTTATCATGGTCTCTTGTACGACATCCTCCGCATCCTGTCTGTTGAGCGTTATGCGTAGGGCCAGTCGAAAGAGCAGGTCTTTCATTGGCAGTATGTCGTTTTGGAAACTGACTGTTTTCATCGGCTTCTATATGTATGACGATTGAGTGTGGAAAAAGTTACAGGAAAGAGTGATTTTTTTATATTATTCTTGTTCCGTGCTTTCCGTCGATGGCGTCTGCCTTGGTTATGATGACCTCAATGACACCTGCTTTTATGGCGTTGTAGGCATTGTCAATCTTAGGTATCATGCCTCCTGATATTGTTCCGTTTGCCTTCAGCTTCTCGTAAGATTTTGGCGTGATGAGCGGTATCACGCTGTCGTCATCGTCGGGATTGCTGAGTACGCCGGGCTTTTCGAAGGCGTAGATGAGCGTGACGTCGTATGTGCGTGCCAGTGTTTTTGCTGTTTCCGCGGCGATGGTGTCGGCGTTGGTGTTGAGCAAGTTGCCATGGCCGTCGTGTGTCAGCGGTGCCATGACGGGCGTGATGCCAGCCTTGAGGAGTACGGACAGCGTGTCGAGGTTTCCTTTGTCAACATCTCCGACATATCCGTAGTCCACGTCTGCCACCGGTCGCTTGTGAGCGGCGAGGACATTTCCGTCGGCGCCAGTGAGTCCGATGGCATTGACACCGACAGCCTGCAGTCCCGCGACGATGTTCTTGTTGACAAGTCCACCGTAAACCATTGTCACCACTTCAAGCATTTCCTTGTCGGTGATGCGGCGTCCGTTGACCATTTTTGTCTCTATGCCGAGTCGTTCAGCTACTTTTGTCGCTCTGCGTCCTCCGCCATGCACGAGCACTTTCGGCCCTTCGATGGCAGCAAAATCTTTTAACAGTTGCGCGAGTTGCTGCGGGTCTTCCACGACAGCTCCTCCTACTTTTATAATGTTTAGGTTCATAGTTGTGGGTAATGGGGGTTGGGGTTGGGGCTGATTCAGAGCCAAAGCCAATGTTCAGAGCCAAGGTTAGGGGGTTAGGGGGCTAATCCTTATTTCCTCCAATATTCCGAGCAGTTCTTCTTGCGTTTCAGCCCTTAGCATTGCTATGCGTGTCTGTCGGAAGTTTGGAATGCCTTTGAATATTGGCGTTGATGCGAGATGTCGGCGTGTGTGAATGATGCCGCGTTTCTCGTCTATTCGTTCAATGTTTATGCGCAGTTGCTCTATGAGAATGTCTATCTTCTCGCTGTATGTCAGCGGGTTCTTGGAGAAGAACCACGGGCATCCGAATGTTGCTCTGCCAACCATTACGGCATCTACTCCGTAGCGTTCGAAGGCCTCGTCAGCCTTTTCGCGTGATGTTATGTCGCCGTTGCCGATGATTGGAATGTGGATTCTTGGGTTAGCCTTCACTCGTCCGATAGGTTCCCAGTCGGCCTCGCCCGTGTACATCTGTGAGCGTGTGCGTCCGTGGATAGTCAGTCCCGCTATGCCGCAGTCCTGCAGTTGCTCGGCAAGTTCCTCGATGATGATGTTGTCGGCAGTCCATCCTAATCGTGTCTTTACCGTCACCGGCAGTTTCACGGCATCTACCACCTTGCGCGTTATCTCCAACAGCTTTGGGATGTTCTGCAACATTCCCGCTCCCGCTCCTTTGCTTGCCACCTTCTTCACCGGGCATCCAAAGTTGAGGTCGATAACGTCAGGTTGCGCCTGCTCCACTATCTTTGCGGCTTCGACCATGGCATCTACCTCTCGCCCGTAGATTTGTATTCCTACGGGACGTTCCTCGTCGCAGATGGAGAGCTTGGAGACTGTTGATTTCACATCCCTCACCAGAGCCTCCGCGCTGACAAACTCGGTGTAAACCATTGCTGCGCCGAAGCGTTTGCAGAGCATTCGGAAGCCGATGTCGGTAACATCTTCCATCGGAGCGAGGAACAGCGGTCTCTCTCCGGCTTGCTTTATTATGTCCTGGAATGTTTTGCTCATGATTCAAGTTTCGCTTTACACTTGCTTTTACGCTCCACCTCTGCTTTTATTTCTCGGATGGTGTGTTAGTATTTCGTCGCGCAGCGTGTGTGCATCGATATGCGTGTATATCTCTGTCGTCTTGATGCTCTCGTGCCCAAGCATTGCCTGAATGACGCGTAGGTCGGCGCCGCCTTCGAGCAGTGATGTGGCGAAGGAGTGACGCAGCGTGTGCGGCGATATTGTTTTCTGTATTCCTGCCGCTATACCGAGGTTCTTTATTATTATAAGAATCATCGTTCGCGTGAGTCTTGCGCCGCGGCGGTTCAGGAACACGATATGCTCCTCTCCCTTCTTTATGTTGCCCATCATGTTGCGGTCCATGAACCATAGCTGCAGTTCGTGGATGGCGGTCTTGGAGATAGGCACGAGTCTTTCCTTGCGTCCTTTGCCGAAGATGCGGATAAAACCTTCGTCGAGGTACAGGTGCGACAGTTCTAAATTGCACAGTTCCGAAACGCGCAGTCCGCACGAGAAGAGCATCTCGATGATTGCCTTGTTGCGCTGCCCCTCCCATTTCGACAGGTCGATGGCTGCTTCGAGCATATCCACCTCATCTGTTGACAGCACTTCCGGCAGATGGTCGCCTAAGCGCGGCGACTCAAGTAGTTCCGTCGGATCCTTGTCGGTGTATTCTTCTATGAGGAGGAACTTGTGGAACGAGCGCACCCCCGACAGTATGCGACACTGTGAACGCGGCCCGATGCCCACATCCCTCAGCGACGCGGAGAACTCCTCCACATCCTTTAGCTCCGCCTGTTCGGGATGGTCAATACCTGCCTGTTGGAGAAACACGAGGTATCTCTCCACGTCGCGCATATAGGCTTCGATGGTGTTGTCCGTGAAGTTGCGCTCGAGTTTCAGATAGCGGCGGTATTTGCGTAGCATGAATTTGGCGACAACAATATGGGCGGACACGATGGTCCGCCCTAATGTGAAAAGATGACTGTTGGCTACTATTATTTGTTGAGAGCCTCGTCGATAGCAGCAGCTGCCTTGAACTTCACAACCTTCTTAGCTGCAATCTGTATCTTCTCTTTAGTTGCAGGGTTGATACCTTCGCGAGCTGGGCGCTCGTTAACGCTGAATGTACCGAAACCGAGGAGCTGGATTTTACCTTCGTTTACTACAGCTGCTTTGATACCATCAAGAGCTGCCTCAAGAGCTGCCTTAGCCTGAGCCTTAGTAAGACCAGTAGCTGCAACCTTTTCAATAAGTTCTTGTTTTGTCATGACTTTATGTATTAAGTTATAAAATATATAGTCGTTAAAAGTGCGATTTCTGTTTGCAAATGTACACATTTACAATCATATAGCAAATAAAAAGTACGAAAAAATCAAGGAAAAGTGCAAAAAAAGTGGTTTATGGCGTGATTTTGAGCCTAAAACAGCCTAAAATACATAACTTTGCACTCTCAATTGCGTCTTTTTGGCGATTGTATTAAATATGGTGGGTTCTATAAATTAGCTTGAGGCATATTTGAGAGTTTTTATTGAGTAGATTAACTTTCATTTTGTAACGATAGATAATATCTTTCGTTACA
>JABUUE010000021.1:7493-51522 GCA_021443335.1 Bacteroidaceae bacterium | reverse complement strand
TAATGATGTCACTGACTGAAAGGAAGGACTCGGCTCTGCCGCTTTGCTTGCAAAGAACTAATTTATAGAACCCATCTAAACTGAATTAGAAAAGAATAAGATATATGAAAATTACAAAGGAAGTTCAGATTGCCATTGTAGCAATTCTCGGTTTGATAGTCCTGTTTTTTGGATTGCAGTTTCTCAAAGGACTAAACTTGTTTTCTGACACCAACAACTACAAGATAAAATTCGACAACATCAACGGCTTGGGCAACACTACTCCTGTCTTTGCCGACGGCTACAAGGTGGGCTTCGTGACGAAAATAACCTACGATTACGAGAAGGAGCGCACGATAATTGTTGATGTGGAACTGGACAAGAACTTGCGTGTTCCGAAGGGCAGCTCTGCCGAGATAGAAAGTGACCTGATGGGCAATATGAAGGTCTCTCTGCTGATGGCAAACAATCCTCGCGAGGCTGTTGAACCGGGCGGCACAATCGACGGAAGACTCTACAGCGGCGCGTTGGCACAGGTGTCGAACATGATTCCCGCTGTTGAGCAGATGCTGCCGAAGTTGGACTCCATACTGACTTCTGTGAACAACTTGCTGGCAAGTCCCGCGCTTACTAACTCTTTGCATAATGTTGAGGTGGCAACCCAAAACCTCACTGTTACCACGTCAGAGGCCAACAAGCTGATTGCCGCACTCAACGAGAAAGTGCCTACGCTTGCCAACAGCGTGCTCACAAAGGCTGATGTCACGATGGACAACACAGCAAAGTTCACGGGAAATCTTGCGCAGATAGACCTTGCCAACACAATGTCGCAGCTGAACCAGACTCTCGCCACAGCCAACAGCGCAGTGGTGAAGCTCAACAACTCTATGAGCGACATAAATGTCTTCACGGCTAATCTCAATACGCAGAAAGGTACGCTCGGCAAACTCCTTAACGACCCAGGCTTGTACAACAATCTCAACAACACTTTAGGCTCGGCAGACTCTCTGCTCATTGACCTCAAGGCACATCCTAAGAGATATGTCCATTTCTCACTTTTCGGAAAGAAAGACAATTGATGATGGTTCTGGTTCAAGTTTGCAAGTCAGAAACTTGCGAAACCTAAATCAATAATAAACGATTGGCGGGAAAAAGTCCTTATTTAAAAAAACTTTAAATAATATCCGTTGAAACATTGTGTAAATGTGCAACGTGTAACCTTCAAAAAATCAACATAATAACCATAACCTTATTTTGTTTCACAATATCGGATTTACTTTACGAAAACAAGTTAACCTTTTGTAATACAAAAACTTACAACAATGCAAATAGACCTTAGGTGCGAGCCTTGAGGTTGTTTTGCTAACTATAATGAGAAATAGCCCTTTAGCACAAAAAGGGCTTTTTGGTGGTGAAAAAAGTGATTTGCGTATTTTGATAAAAAGTACGAAATTTGCAGCGTGAAAACAGGGAATACATACCAGCAGCTGTGGCAGCAATGTCTTAGCATTATACGTAACAATGTAGCAGAAGAGACGTATAATGCTTTCTTTGCGACCATGGTTTTCGAACAGTACTTTGAGGCTGGTCGTACTCTCGTCATACAACTTCCCAGTCAGTTTGTCTTTGAATATATAGAGGTGCATTTCGCGCAGCTTATGAACAAGGTGCTGCGCCGAGTGTTCAAAACTGAGGTTATCCTGAAGTACCGTGTGTTGACATCAAAGGATGAAGGTGTTTCGGTGGAAGTGCAGCCCGACGATGTGCCTGCTATTCCAAAATCGAACATCAAGAGATTTCCGCAGAAGGCGCCGACAATTATGGAGGCTAACCCGTACGAGGAGATTGACTCGCAGTTGTCGCTCGAATACACCTTCAAGAACTTTATTGAAGGCGACGCTAACCGCACGGCAAGAACCATCGGACTGACAGTGGCTCAGAACGCCAACAGCCGACAGTTTAATCCGCTGTTTATTTACGGTCCTTCCGGCTGTGGAAAGACTCACCTGATAAACGCCATCGGTGTGCTCACGAAAGAACTGTTCCCGGAGAAGGCTGTGCTTTATGTCAGTGCGCGCCTCTTTATGGAGCAGTTTGTTGACGCTCGCCTTAACGACAAGATAAACTACTTCATAGCCTTCTATCAGCGCATTGACATGCTCATTGTTGACGACATTCAGGAATGGGAGACAGCGCCGAAGACTGTTGACGCCTTCTATCATATTTTCAACCATCTGTATCGCAACGGCAAACGCATAATCCTTGCTTCCGACCGCCCGCCAGTGGCGTTAACATGGCTTACCGACCGTCTGCTCACCAGGTTCTCTTGGGGCACAACGCTCGAGATAGGAAAGCCTGACAGGCAGTTGTGCAAGAATATCCTTGTTGCAAAGATACGCCGCGACGGACTTGACATTCCGGAAGATGTGGTGAACTTCATCGCTGACACTGCCAACGACAGCGTGCGTTACCTTGAAGGAATCATTAGCTCGCTCATGGCTTATTCCATCGTCTATAACCACACAACGATAGACATGCAGCTTGCTGAGCGGGTGGTGAAGAGAAGCGTGAAGATTGACAACACTCCTCTGACAGTTGACGACATCCTCTCGCGCGTGGCTAACGAGTATGGCATAACCGTTGAGACGATAATCGGAAAGAGTCGTCAGAAGAATATCGCTGAAGCAAGGCAGACAGTTGTGTTCCTGACACAGAAACACACAAAGATGCCGGCGCAGAGAATAGGAAAACTGTTGGGAAACCGCAATCACTCAACCATTCTGCACAGTTGTTCGCAAGCTGAAAAGCGGATAAGGGAGGATGCGGAATATGCCAACAAGGTAGAGGATATCGAGAGGTCGTTCTCGCTGAAATAAGAAATTACAAAATCACAAATATATAACCTTCGCAAGCTCAAGCTAAAAGTAGTAAGTACTAAGTAAGTATTAAGTAGTAAGTATGATTACCGGCTTAAAGGCAGAAAAAATCCTCCAAAGCAAATCATACTTTGTACTTAATACTTACTACTTTATACTTACTATTTCCCCTTACAATCTTTTGTCTTTGAAGAAGTCAAGCAATATTTTTTTGCATTCGTCAGCAAGAATTCCTGACACAACCTCACACTTCGGGTGCAACGCTTTGGGAGCGAAGAGCGAGTAGCCGCGTCGCTCGTCGCTTGCGCCATAAACAAGTCGGCTGATTTGCGCCCAGCCTATCGCTCCGGCACACATGATACAAGGCTCGAGAGTGACGTAAAGTGCGCAGTCTTGAAGGTATTTTCCACCAAGATAGTCGGCAGCCGATGTTATAGCCTGCATCTCAGCGTGAGCGGTGACATCGTGCAAAGTCTCTGTCAGATTGTGCGCACGAGAGATGACTTGCCCTTGGCAAACAACGACAGCACCGACGGGAATCTCCCCTTCAGCCGCCGCCTTTTCAGCCTCTTTTATAGCCATGCGCATAAAGCGCTCGTCATTATTGTCCATCTCGCAAGGTTGTTTTTTTACTCGAAATGAGGGTTATATCGTATGTGACATTTATGGCGCAAAAGTACGTTTTTTCAGCTGTTTTTATGTTTGCCATATTAAAGATGTGTGATTTTTGGTATGTTTTACTCACATTTTCCTTCTTTTAGTTGGTATTATGGGCTAAAATGCGTAAATTTGTGCCGATTATGAGTACTGTGTCCTATCATCAACTGGCAGAGATTGCTTCCACAAATTCCTATGTGATGGAGAACATCGGGAACTACGCAGCAGAGAGCGTCGCCGTGGTTTTCACCGAAAGCCAGACTGCCGGCAGAGGAATGGGCAGCAACAGTTGGGAGTCGGAGGCAGGCAGAAACATAGCTTTCTCGATAGTCTTTCACCCGACAAAGGTAAAGCCCGCAGAGCAGTTCGTCATCTCAATGGCGGTTTCGGTGGCTATTGTCAGGGTGTTGCAGGAGATGTTTGCGGCAGAGAAAAATCGTTTCAGCATCAAATGGCCTAACGACATCTATTGGAAAGACCGGAAGCTTGGCGGAATACTCATTGAGAACGCCCTGAAAGGAAGTTGCATCGCCACAAGCATTCTCGGCATTGGCATCAATGTCAATCAGGAAAAGTTTCTCTCTGACGCTCCAAATCCCGTTTCCCTGAAGCAGATTACAGGCGAGGAGAGCAACGGCATTTCGCTGATGAAAGCAATGGCAGAACGATTCTCCGAGATGCAGCGGCAGATGGGAATGACAGAAAAGACTGCGAGTGAAGGTAGGCTTGACGAAATAACGATTGATAGCGGTAGGCTTGACGAAATAACAGTTGATGACGGTTTGCGTGAAAAGTCTTACGACAAGGTCAGAGCCGAATATCACAGCCTGCTGTTCAGAAACGACAACCATTATCACCCTTTCAAGGAAGGCACGGAAACTTTTCAGGCAAAGATTGTCCGCGTGCAGAACAACGGCAAACTCTTTTTGCTGAAAGAAAGCGGCGAGGAGAAGGAATATTGGCTGAAAGAAGTAGAATATATTACCCCCAAAAAAAACTAAAAAAAAACGAAATATGTACAAAAGAATTCTTTTAAAGCTCTCAGGCGAAAGCCTTATGGGAAAGCAAAACTACGGCATAGACGTGGAGCGTCTTAATGACTATGCCCGCCAGATAAAGGAAGTTCACGAGTTGGGTGTTCAGATAGGAATAGTTATCGGCGGCGGCAATATTTTCCGCGGTCTTTCTGGTGCGGGCAAAGGCTTCGACCGTGTGAAAGGCGACCAGATGGGAATGTGTGCCACCGTGATAAACTCTCTCGCTCTGAGCTCTGCCCTTGGCGCTGTCGGCGTGAAGACAAAGGTACTCACAGCAATCCGCATGGAACCTATCGGCGAGTTCTACACAAAGTGGAAGGCTATCGAGGCAATGGAAGCGGGCTATGTCTGCATCTTCTCCGCAGGAACAGGCTCACCGTATTTCACTACAGACACTGGCTCTTCACTCCGCGGCATAGAGATTGAGGCTGATGTTATGCTCAAGGGAACTCGCGTGGATGGCATTTACACCGCCGACCCTGAGAAAGACCCGACGGCAACGAAGTTCTCCGAAATAACTTACGACGAGATTTACACTCGCGGTCTGAAGGTTATGGACCTTACTGCCACAACGATGTGCAAGGAAAACAACCTTCCTATCTATGTCTTCAACATGGATGTTGTGGGCAACCTGAAGAAGGTGATGGAAGGCGAGAAGATAGGTACGCTTGTTCATAACTAACATTCATTCAAGTTTCTTGGAAACAGAGAGAATCATAGGCCAGAAAGAGGTTATCGACCGTCTGCTCCTTCTTGACAAGGAAGACAGAGTGCCTCACGCAATGCTGTTTGTCGGTCCGCAAGGAGTCGGCAAGATGGCTGTTGCCTATGAGTTTGCAAAACATCTGCTGACGAAAAACGACGAGCGTGGCAATTCGGCAGCGATGGTAGAGCGCCTGTCTCACCCGGACCTCATTTTCTCCTTCCCCGTTATCCGTCCGCGTGGCACCAACAGTGACCATCAGATGGAGAGTGACGATTTCAGGACAGAGTGGAACGAGATGCTAAACGACGGCTTATACTTCGATAATTTCACATGGATGCAGCAAATGGGCGCCGAGAACCAGCAAGCCATCATCGGTGTCGGCGAGGCCAATTCGCTCATCAGGAAGTTGTCGCTGAAATCAAGTCAGGGCGGATATAAGATAAACATAATATGGCAGGCGGAGAAGATGAACCAGGAAAGCGCTAACAAGCTGCTGAAAATCATTGAGGAACCGCCATCAAAGACCATCTTCATCTTAACCACCGAGCATCCAGACTTGATACTCGAAACCATCCGTTCCCGAACGCAGCGCATAGACTTTAAGCCCATTGCCACCGCCGACCTTGTGCAGGCTTTGATTGTAAAGCGCTCTGTAGCAGGGGAAATGGCAAACAAGGTGGCACGAGCATCTGGCGGCAGTTGGCTGCAAGCATTGCAGATAATCAGCGGCTCAGGCGAAAGACAGGAGTTCTTGGAATGTTTCCAACATCTGATGCGAACAGCCTATCAGAAGAATGTTCTCGAACTGAAAAACTGGAGTCAGTCGTGCAGACAGTGGGGAAGGGAGAAGCAGAAGCGCTTCCTCGAATACTGCTCAATGATTACGCGCGAGTGTTTCATGTATAATTTCAACGAGCCTTCGCTGTGCTACATGACTCCCACCGAAGAAGCTTTCGCAAGCAAGTTTGCACGCTTCATCAACGAGCTGAATGTCATTGACTTCCAAAGCATCTACAACACTGCTATTCGAGACATTTCACGCAACGCAAGCGACAACATCGTCTTTTACGACCTTGCGCTGAAAGTAATAATATTAATAAGAAGGAATTAAAGTATGATTCTACCACAAGATACGAATTTCAAATATAAAGTGGGTGAGGGATGCGAACTGCCACTCTGTCGCAGAGGAGTAGGACGCTCCGACCACCAATTAAACACCTTCGACTACCTCGCCGACATTCCCGGAAACAGCGAGATGACAGACCTTGTAGAGGTGCAATTCAAGAATACGAGAAAAGGTTATTTCCATAACATAAACCACCTCGACCTGAAAAAAGGCAATATCGTTGCCGTTGAAGCGTCGCCAGGTCACGACATAGGCGTGGTAACGCTGACAGGAAAACTTGTCGAGCTCCAGGTTGCAAAGGTGAGATTCAAGTCGCCCGACGACATAAAGCGAGTTTACCGTTTTGCCACCGATGGCGACATCGCAAAGTGGGAAGAGGCGAAGAGGCGCGAACACGGCACAATGATTCAGAGCCGTCAGATAGCCAAAGACCTGCAGCTTGACATGAAAATCGGAGACGTGGAATATCAGGGCGACGGCAATAAGGCAATCTTCTATTACATTGCAGATGAGCGTGTTGACTTCCGACAGTTGATAAAAGTTCTTGCCGATACTTTCCATGTGAGGATTGAGATGAAGCAGATTGGAGCGCGCCAGGAAGCTGGTCGAATCGGAGGAACAGGACCTTGCGGTCGCGAACTTTGCTGTGCCACATGGGTGAAGAACTTCTCGTCCGTCAGCACCGTTTCCGCCAGATTCCAAGACCTCTCGATGAATCCGCAGAAGCTTGCCGGAATGTGTGCCAAGCTTAAATGCTGCCTCAACTACGAGATTGACAACTATATGGAGGCGGGAAAGAAGATGCCGCCGAAAGACGCTGTTCTGCAAACTCTCGATGCCGACTATTTCTTGTTCAAGCAAGACATCCTCGCAGGACTTGTAACTTACAGCACCGACAAGAGGATTGCTGCTAACCTGCAGACTATCACCGCCGCCCGCGCTAACGAGATTATCAAGATGAACAAGAAGGGCGAAAAGCCTGAAGGCCTGCTCGAGGACAGTGATAGAGTGGAGGAGAAGCGCCCCGACGACATCTTCGCTGGCGATGTAACCAGATTCGACAAGCCAAAGAAGAAAAAGAAGCGTCAGACTGAAAAGAAGTAGAAGTTCCCTAAGCCATGAAGGGGGAGCTGACTCAGACTCTGACCTTGACTTAGACTCAGACTTTTACTCTGACTCTGACCTTGACTCGGAGCTTGAGTCAGAGTTAAGATTTAATCGTTCAAAATAAATATGCAGTTTCGCAGACTACTGTTCTCACTATGTCTCATACTCAGTGTTTGCGCTTGCTCCATCGGCGTGAAATACAGCACGTTTCTTCCTGTCGGCAGCGATGGATGGAATTTAAGCGACACGTTGGAGTTCAACACAGACACTCTCCGACAGCGCGGCCGTTACGCTTTCAAGTGTGATATCCGCGTCAACAGAGATTATCCGTATTTGAATTTGGTGATGATAGTGGAGCGCAATGTGATAAGAGACAGTCTTAAAGTCATGCAGAAGATGGAGAAGCTGACTATTCCTGTCTTTGAAACCCACGGAAAAATCAAGGGCGAAGGAGTTGCGCTAAAACAGATTAGTTCAAACCTGTCTGACTTTATATTGGAAAAGGGCGATTCCTTAAATATTCGTGTTTATCATCAGATGTCGCTCAACACGCTTCCCGGCGTGGTTGATGTTGGCATAACAATGACAGAACGATAATTATGTATAATCCTAAAACAGACTCTCAAAGGAATATTGTCGAACATGCTTTGTCGATGTTCAGGGAACGCGGCATAAAGGGTGTTCGGATGGATGACGTGGCAAACGAGATGCGTGTGTCCAAGCGCACGTTGTACGAGATGTTTATCGACAAAGAGCATCTCTTGCTCGAATGTGTCAAACTGAACGCGGAGTTGAAGGAGCGGAAGTTTGCGGAATATCTCTCACACAGCAAAGGCGTCATCGACATACTGTGTTTCTTTGTCAAGGTCGGATTGGAGGAATTCAGCAACTACAACGCCAAGTTCTTTGTCGATGTGTTAAAATACCAACTTGTAAAAGATTATATCGACAGTCGTAAGGAGAAAGACATCATCATTCGTAAGAAATTCTTCCGAGAGGGAGTGCGCCAAGGACTGCTTGTCGATAATGTGAACTTCGACCTCTTGGCGAGGGTCAACGAGGCTGCGTTCAACACCTTGGTCAACGAGAAAATCTACGACCAGTATTTACCGAAAGACATCTTCAACACCTTCATAATGGTATTCCTCCGCGGAATACTCACCGAAAAAGGACTTAAAGAACTTGAAAACAGCCTGGCTGTAAAATAAAAATCGGCCCCCAACCCCCTGAAGGAGGCTAATTTCTTTCAGTAAGTAACATTCTAATATGCAGAAAACATCACATCTTATTCTTACGCTTATCGCCTTGTTTGCGTTAAGCCACGTGGCAGAGGCAAAGGTCGTTCTGCCAAAGATATTCTCTGACAATATGGTGCTGCAGCGTGACAGCAAGGTGAACATCTGGGGAACAGCAACGCCCAACTCCACCGTCACCATCGCCGCCACATGGAATTTCGTAAGCAAGATTATCGGTAAGGATATCTGCAAGACTCAGGCCAACGCCGAAGGAAAATGGAAGGCTGTGTTGCAGACTCCCGCTGCCGGAGGACCTTACAAGATTACCGTCAGCGACGGCAAGAACACTTCCGACGAGGTCTGCATAAACAATGTCCTCATCGGCGAGGTGTGGATTTGTTCCGGTCAGAGCAATATGGAGATGCCGATGAAAGGCTTCAAGAACCAGCCTGTGGAGAACGCTGTAGAAGATGTTCTGCACTGCAAGGACAACAACCTCCGACTTTTCACCGTGAAACGCTCATCGTCGTTCCTGCCCAAAGACGATGTTACGGGCAGCTGGGAAAAGTGCGAACCTCTGACACTGAGAGAGTTTTCTGCCACAGCCTACTATTTCGGCAAGGAGATAAGACAGGCACTCGATGTCCCCGTCGGACTGATATGCGCGGCGTGGGGCGGATCGGCGTGCGAGGCGTGGATGACTGCCGACTGGCTGAAGGCTTTTCCGGAAGCAAAGATTCCGCTGTCGGAGAGCGATATAAAATCGAAGAACCGCACGCCGACTGTTCTCTACAACGGAATGCTTCATCCCCTTATTGGTTTCACTATGCGCGGCTGCATCTGGTATCAGGGAGAAGATAATGTGCCACGATTCCAGACTTACGCTGAGATGATGAGAACAATGGTCAAAGGGTGGCGCGACGCCTGGGGACAAGGCATGTTCCCGTTCTACTACTGCCAGATAGCGCCTTACGATTACTCGCTCGTGAACATGAAACCTAATTCCGCCCTGCTGAGAGAACAACAGTCGTTGGCAGAGCAAATCATCCCTGAGAGCGGAATGGCTGTGCTGATGGACTGCGGAATGGAGACAGGCATTCATCCGCGAAAGAAGAACCTCGCCGGACAGCGTCTTGCCCTTCTCGCCCTCGACGGCACTTACGGCATAAAAGGACTGCCTGCCAAGAGCGCGCGGTTTAAGGATATGACAGTCAGCCACGACACTTGCACCGTTTCGTTTGAGCGCGCAGACATGTGGATTTATGGCGAGAAGGGATATTACAGCGAGTGCTTCGAGCTTGCGGGTGCCGACAAAGTCTTCCATCCGGCAAAGGCAGAAGTGCAGCGCTCCAAGGTCATTGTCACCTGTCCCAATGTGCCATACCCCGTTGCCGTACGTTACGCTTTCAAAGACTGGGTTCACGGCGACCTCTTCTGCGACGGACTGCCAGTAAGCTCCTTCCGCTCCGACAACTGGGACATTGACCTAAAGGAAGCAGACAAACCTGCAATAGATTACGACAAGCAGCGATAAAAAACAAAAAGACGGAAAATTGTAAGATATTCCAATAATAAAATCCATATACGTTTTGATGCGCTCGGCTCTGCCGCTTTGCCTGCAAAGAACTTTTTGTAATTATAAGCTCATACGCAATATTGCGTATGTAAATAACTTGAGACTATTTCAGTGGCTCGACATGTATGGAGATTATGGTGTTTGCGCCGTACTCGGTTTTGAGTTTTCGCTCTATAAGTGATGCTTTCGAGTGCGCGTCGTTGAGACTTAGGTTTCCATCCATTCTGATGTGCATGCTCATGACGTACTGCACTCCTATCTGTCGTGTGCGCAGGTGATGGATGTCGGAAACGCCTTCTACGGAGTTGACGATGGTCTCGATATTGTCTTCCACCTCTTTTGAGAGACTGCTTTCGAGCAGTTGGCTGACGCTGCTGCGTATGAGTTTCACGGCAATCTTGAAGATGAAGATGCTTACGATTATGGCTGCGATGGGGTCGAGTATTGCCCAGTTGTTGCCGAGTATGCAAGCCGCTCCGATGCCGATGGCTGTTCCTATGGATGAGAGTGCGTCGCTTCGGTGGTGCCAAGCGTTGGCGAGAAGTGCGTCGCTGTTCAGGTCCTTGCCCTTGATGATGGTGTATTGGTAAATTCCCTCTTTCGACACGATACTTATGATTGCTGCAGCGAAGGCGAGCCAGCCGGGTGCTTCGAGATGTTCTCCATTGATAACGCCGATGACTTTCTCCGTGCCGCTCCACATGATGCCCGCACCGACAAGTACGAGGAAGAGTCCGATGATGGTGGTGGCGAGAGTTTCGTATTTGCCGTGGCCGTAGTCATGACCTTCGTCGTCGGGCTGTGAACTAATCCTAAGCATGACGATGACGATGAAGTCGGTAAGGAAGTCGCTCAGCGAATGGACGCTGTCGGCAATCATGGCAGATGAGTGTGCGACGATTCCAGCCGCAAATTTCAGCACTATGAGGAGCGCGTTGACGACGGTGCCTGTGAGGGTTATCCTTACGATTTCTTTTTCCCTCTGTGTGTCAGTTATTCCTGCAGTTCGAGCCATCTTGTTTCTTTTTCGTCAATGAGACTTTCCAGTTCGGGCAGTCGTTTGCTGTGAGATATTATTGTTTCATTTGGGATGTTGCCTGATGACAGTTGCTCAACAATGAGTTTCTTTTCTTCTTCCAATGCCGCAAGGTCTTTTTCGAGTTGCTCTAACTCGCGCTGCTCCTTGTATGAGAGTTTTGTTTTTAGCTTTGGCTTTTTATTCTGATTCTGATTCTGACTTTGACTCTGACTTTTCGTCTGAGTCTGTGTCAAGGTCTTAGTCAATTCCCCTTTCTGGGAGTTAGGTGATTGTTTCCATTCCCTATACTGCGAGTAGTTGCCTGGGAAGTCTTGTATCTCTCCGTTGCCGTGGAAGACGAGAAGATGGTCAACGACTTTGTCGGTGAAGAAGCGGTCGTGGGAGACGACGATGACGCAGCCGGGGAAATCCTGTAGGTATTCTTCGAGCACCTCTAATGTCTGAATGTCGAGGTCGTTAGTAGGCTCGTCGAGTATCAGGAAGTTCGGGTCTTGCATCAGGACAGTGCAGAGATATAGCTTGCGCTGTTCTCCGCCCGAGAGTTTCTCAATGTAGTCGTACTGCTGTTTCCTGGAGAAGAGGAATCGCTCAAGGAGCTGGGCGGCAGTGAGATGCTTGCCACCGCCGAGATTGACGTATTCGGCAATGTCGCGCACGACGTCAATGACTTTCTGGTCTGGTCGGAAGGAGAGACCTTCCTGCGAGAAGTAGCCGAACTTTACTGTCTGCCCGATGTCAAACTGTCCGCTGTCGGGCTGCTCGAGTGATAGTAGCAGTTTGATGAATGTTGACTTTCCGGCGCCGTTGTTGCCCACAATTCCCATTTTTTCGTAGCGTGAGAAGTTGTAGTAGAAGTCGCGCAGAATGACGGTGTCTCCGTAAGCCTTTGACACATACTGACACTCGAAAATCTTTGAGCCGATGTAAGTGTTAGTGTTTTTTAGCCTTATCTGCCGTTCCTGAATGCGTTGCTTTGCAATCTTCTCAAGTTCATAGAAGGCTTCTTCCCTGTAGCGTGCCTTGTGTCCGCGTGCTTGTGGCTGTCGTCGCATCCACTCGAGTTCTGTGCGGTAGAGGTTGTTTGCGCGCGCGATGTTAGCGTTTCTTACATCAATGCGCTCCTGCCGCTTCTCCAAATAATAAGAGAAGTTGCCGCGATAGGTGTAGATGGTGTTGTCGTCGAGCTCGAGGATTATGTTGCAGATGTTGTCGAGGAAATAGCGGTCGTGAGTGACCATGAGCAGTGTCTTGTTGCCTCTGCGCAGGAAGTTTTCAAGCCACTCTATCATCTGCAGATCGAGGTGGTTTGTAGGCTCGTCAAGAATGAAAATGTCGGGCTCGGTAATTAGCACGTTGGCAAGAGCGACACGTTTCTGCTGTCCGCCGCTCAGCTCGCACATCTTCTGGTTTAGATTCTTTATTTTCAGCGATGTCAGTATCTGCTTGGCTTTCAGAATGCGACTGTCTTCGGCGTAGGAATATTCATCCTCAAAGTCGAAGTCGCGGTGCTTGCCAAAACATGCGTCAAGAACAGTGGCGTCGGGGTCGAAGTTTTGCTTCTGCCTGAGGAAACCTACCCTTATTCCGTTTCTGAAGATTATAGAGCCGCTGTCTTGCGGCTCGTCACCGGCAATGATGGAGAGCAGTGTGCTTTTTCCCGTGCCGTTCTGAGCTATTAGTCCCACCTTCTCGCCCTCTGCAACAGCGAAGGAGATATTGTCGAAAAGCAGTCGCTCGCCGAAACGCTTGGTAAGACCTTGTATGTCAAGAAATGGTGTCAATGGAGTAAAATTTTGCGCAAAATTACGAATAAGCGAGAGCAATGAAAATTTATTTTTAATTGCCGAGCGTGAGTAAGTTCGCGTCATTTATGGCGCAAAATTACGAATAAGCGAAGACACTGCAAAATAAATTGCGATTTATTTTATTTACAATCCCATCTTGGGAGAACTTTAACCTTCTACTCTGACTTTGACTTGCTTCTGTGTCAATGTCTGCGTCAGAGTCTGAGTCTGTGTCAATGTCAGCGTCTGAATCAAGCTCAGAGAGGCAGCCTTTGTAATCGTTTGCACTTGGAATATACTATAAATGTGAGAATAACGTTATATGATTAATAATAATGTTTTTAATTTTGCAGCGAGAAACCTTAAACACATAAACCTAAATCCATTAAACCTAAAAACGTATGGCAAAGCGGCAAATAACTATGAAGGACATTGCAGAGACGCTTGGTGTTTCTGTTGCCACCGTGTCCCGCGCCTTGAAGAACAGCCCTTTGATTAGCGAGGAGCAGCGGAAACGCATCCAGGACTATGCTGCTCAGTGTAATTTTGTTCCGAACTTCCTTGCAGCGAATCTCAGGTTTAACGGTAGCATGCAGTCGCGGCTGATAGGCGTGATAATGCCGCAGATAGCTCACTATTATTTTTCGACTGTGCTTTCGGGCATAGAACAGGAGGCGAGCAAGCGTGGCTATGTGCTTGTTGTGGCACAAAGTGACGAGCGCTACGAGCGCGAGGTGCAGATATGCGATGTGTTCAGGAAGAACCGCGTCTGCGGCGTTATTGTCTCGCAGGCGAAGGACACAGTAAAGTACGACCATTTCCAGCAGCTTCTGGACTTTGATATCCCTCTGGTCTTTTACGACCGCATCTGTACTGGAATAAACACTAACCGCGTGGTTGTGGATGACTACAATGGCGCGTTCAGTGCCGTGGAGCATCTGATAAAATGTGGTTGCCGGCGCATAGCTTTCTATCGCACGCCGATGAAGATTGAGATTACGAAGAACCGCTATAATGGTTATCGCGATGCCTTGCTGAAATACAAGATACCTATTGATGACAGTCTTGACATTGTTTGCGACAATCGCATTGATGCTGAGGTGCTTACGCCAGAAATCCTCTCTCGCGAGAACAGGCCTGACGGTTTCTTTGCCATCAACGACGACACAGCGTTAGGCATTCTCTACTCGGCGAAACGATTAGGATTTAGCGTGCCCGACGACATTCAGATATGCGGCTTCTCTAACGGCATAAGGGCAATCTCGTGTGAGCCAATGCTGACAACCGTGGAACAGCGGGGAATGATGATTGGACGCGAGGCGGTGGATGTTCTTGACAAATGTATTGAGGGCAAGAAACCACTTGGCAGTGTTGACAAGAGAATTGTGAAGACAAGACTTATTGTCAGAGGAACGACAAGGAAAGTATAATCAAGAAGTTACAAGGAGTTCAAGGAGTTACAAGGAGTTCAAGGAGTCCAAGGCAATAGTCTTGTGACTCCAAAGTCTCGAAAAACTCCGAAATCTCGAAAAACTCCGAAATCTTGAAAAATCCAAATCCTCAGGTAATGCCTTTAATTCATGAACTCATTAACTAAAGAATAACTAAAAGAAATCAGATATGCAAAAACCTAACTTATCCTTTTGGAAATTATGGAATCTGAGTTTCGGATTCTTCGGCGTGCAGATAGCCTACGCACTGCAGAGCGCTAACATCTCGCGCATCTTTGCCACGCTTGGCGCTGACCCTCACGATTTGAGTTACTTCTGGATATTGCCGCCGCTGATGGGAATCATTGTGCAGCCGATAGTTGGAAGTCTTTCTGACAAGACGTGGACTCGCTTCGGCCGTCGTATTCCGTACTTGTTTGTCGGCGCGCTTGTTGCCATTATCGTGATGTGTATGTTGCCTAATGCTGGAAGTTTCGGCATGACCGTTGGCGCCGCACTTATCTTCGGTCTTATCGCACTGATGTTCCTTGACACCTCCATCAATATGGCGATGCAGCCGTTCAAGATGCTTGTGGGCGACATGGTGAACGAGAACCAGAAGAAGAAGGCTTACTCTATTCAGAGTTTTCTCTGCAACGCCGGTTCTGTCGTGGGCTATGCTTTCCCTTTTTTCTTCACGGCGATAGGCATAAGTAATGTTGCGGCAGAAGGCGTAGTGCCTGATTCTGTTATCTGGTCGTTCTATATCGGCGCCGCTATTCTTATTCTTTGCGTGGTTTACACAACACTGAAAGTCAAGGAGTGGAATCCGGAAGATTACGCAAAATATAATGGCATCTCTGAGGTCAAGGAGGAAAAGACGAACTTCGTGAAACTGCTGAAAAACGCTCCGAAAGCTTTCTGGCAGGTTGGTCTTGTGCAGTTCTTCTGCTGGGCGGCATTTATGTATATGTGGAGTTATGTCAACGGCGCTGTGTCTGAGACTGTTTGGGGCACAACAGACGCAAAATCGGCGGCTTATCAGGAAGCAGGCAACTGGGTAGGAATACTTTATGCCGTGCAAGCTGTTGGCGCAGTGCTCTGGGCGGCAATACTTCCAAACATCAAGAACACGAAGGTTGGTTACTCGCTGAGCCTCATTATCGGCGGTGTGGGTTTTGCCCTCATTCCGTTCTTCTCTGCCGAGACCTTTGGACTTGAGGCGGCAAAATACCTGCAGTGTTTCCCGTTCCTTATTATCGGCTGCGCTTGGGCAGGAATGCTCGCCATGCCTTTCACCCTTGTGACAAACGCGCTTCAAGGCTACGGACACATGGGACAATATCTCGGACTCTTCAACGGCACAATCTGTCTGCCTCAGATTATCGCTGCTCTTGCTGGCGGCTCAATACTTTCGCTTGTTGGCTCAAGTCAGCCTAACATGATGATTGTTGCAGGCTTGCTGCTTGTCTGCGGTGCTGTGGCTGTCTTTGCTGTGCAGGAGAAAAGCAAATAAACAAGAAGTTCAACTCCTTATAATCCTAAAAACCTTAAATGATATGGAACTATACTTGAATTTAGAATATAGAGTGAACAGCGGTGAAAGTCTGCAACTTAACATCAACGGAAAATCTTTCGCGATGGAGAGTTCTGACGGCTCTCACTGGTCGTATCTTTACACGCTGAGTGCTCAGGTGCCTGCCACTTATGTTTATTCGTACTCGGTGGTGAAAAACGGTGAAGTTGTTCGTAAGGAGTGGTTGATGATTCCACACACTTTGACCACAAAGCCTCGAATCTCTCGTTATGTGGCTTATGACCGCTGGTCGGATATTCCGGAAGACAGCTACCGCTACAGTAGCGCTTTCACAGAATGTCTCACACCTCATAAGGGGGTGGAAGTTAAGAGTTTAGAATGTTCTCAGCTCGTGATGCTCAAGGTTCGCGCGCCGCAGTTGCTCAAAGGTCAGAGGCTGGCACTTGTTGGCGAAGACACTATGCTCGGCAATTGGAATGTGACGCAGAGCTTGCCAATGAAAGAAACTGCCATCAACGAGTGGACAGTGGAGATAGATGTCAACAAGCTGAAGCGCCACTTCCTGGAGTTTAAGTTTATGGCAATATCCGACGACAACCAGATGTCTTATTTCTGGGAAGAAGGCATGAACCGCTGTATTTCTTTGCCTGAGATGAAACGCGGAGACATGGTGACTTACGAGCTCAACCAGTCGTTCTTCGCTTTCCCGAACATCCGTCTTGCCGGAACCCTTGTGCCAGTTTTCTCACTGCGTTCAAAGGACAGCTTCGGAGTAGGCGATTTCGGCGATTTGAAGAAAATGATTGACTGGGTTTCACTCACTGGTCAGAGAGTGTTGCAGATACTTCCTATCAACGACTCTACGATAACTCACACTTGGACAGACTCTTACCCTTATTCAAGCATCTCAATCTTCGCGCTTCATCCGCAATATGCTGACCTTAACGCTCTGCCGGCAATCAGAGACAAGGAGGTAAGGGAGAATTTTGAGGCGCTGAAGGAAGAACTTAACGCTCTTCCGCAGATAGACTATGAGCGCGTGAACAACGCCAAGAACGAGTATCTTCATATCATCTTCGAGCAGGAAGGTACCAAGGCTATGAGAAGCGCTGAGTTCAAGAAATTCTTTGAGGAAGAGAAGCACTGGCTTGTGCCTTACGCTCAGTATTCTTATCTTCGCGACCTCTATGGCACAGCCTTCTGCTCAGAATGGCCAGACCATAACCAGTGGGATGAGTCTGACAGAAAGGATTTGTCAAACTCTCGCACTAAGGCTTACAAGAATGTGGCTTACTATTATTTCCTGCAGTTTGTGTTGCAACGCCAGATGATGGCTGCTCACGACCATGCCCGCGCAAAGAGCGTGATACTGAAAGGCGATATTCCTATCGGCGTCAACCGTTACGGATGCGACGCTTGGCAAGAGCCACGATATTTCAATATGAACGGACAGGCTGGCGCTCCGCCGGATGACTTCGCTGTTGACGGTCAGAACTGGGGTTTCCCGACTTACAACTGGGAGGAAATGATGAAGGACGATTGCCTTTGGTGGGTGCGTCGTTTCACAAATATGCAGAAGTATTTCGACGCTTATCGCATTGACCATGTTCTCGGATTCTTCCGAATTTGGGAAATTCCTATGCCTGAGGAAAGCGGACTGAAAGGTCAGTTCTCGCCGGCGTTGCCAATGACAATCGAGGAGATTGAGTCTTACGGCATGACTTTCCATGAGGAACTTTTCCTTGAAGACCATCGCAGAAAAGGCGTTTATCATCCGATGATTTCCGGCCATCTGACAGACTTCTACAACTCTCTGCCCGACTACGAGCGCCGCGCCTACTGGAATCTGCGCAGCGATTTCTTCTACAAGCGCCACAACCAGTTCTGGTATGACGAGGCAATGAAGAAGATGCCGAAACTCATTGACGCAACACGAATGCTCGTCTGCGCTGAAGACCTCGGAATGGTGCCAGACTGTGTGCCTTGGGTTATGAACGAACTGAAGATTCTTTCGCTCGAACTTCAGACAATGCCGAAAGATCCGAATGTGCGTTTCGGCCACTTGTCAAGAAATCCGTATCGCTCTGTCTGCACTATCTCAAGCCACGACATGCCGACAATGAGAATGTGGTGGGACGAGGACTACAACCGCACGCAGTTGTATTACAACACAATGTTGCATCGCGGCGACGGCGCGCCACATCCGCTGCCAGGCTGGCTCGCAAAAGACATTATCTACCGTCACTACTCCTCACCGAGCATGCTCTGTGTGCTTAGCATTCAGGACCTTATGGCTACAAACGAGGAACTTCGCCTGCCAGACGCTAACGCCGAGCGCATAAACATTCCTGCCAATCCGAAACATTATTGGCGTTACAGAATGCACGTGAACATCGAGGACCTTATCGAGAACAAGAAGTTCAACGAAGAACTGAAATCAATGATACAAACATCGGGAAGAATTTAATAATGATTATGAAAAAACTATTGCCTGTTATCCTGTTATGCCTTTGCTTACTTACTGCGAAGGCTGAACCGACAGAGGTTTCTTCACCAAATAATATGGTGACGCTCACTTTCTGTCTGGACAATTCTCGTCCCACTTACTCCTTGACTTACAAGGGCAAGACGGTTATCAAGCCTTCTCATCTCGGCTTGGAGCTTGCTAAAGAAAAGCACGCAAGCAAAGGCATGGATGAGACCGACTTGATGGAAGGTTTCACCATTACTAATGTGAAGACAAGCTCTTTTGACGAAACATGGAAGCCTGTCTGGGGAGAGTGGAAAGAAATCCGCAACAACTACAACGAACTGTTCGTCAACCTTCGTCAGCAGAAAGAGCAGCGCGACATTGCCATCCGTTTCCGCGTTTACGACGACGGCTTAGGCTTCCGCTATGAGTTTCCGCTGCAAGAGTCGCTCAACTACTTCATTATCAAGGAAGAGAAGTCTGAGTTTGCCATGACTGGCGACCACACAGCTTATTGGATTCCTGGCGATTACGACACTCAGGAGTTTGAGCATGTTATCTCAAAGATGTCAGAGATTCGCGGCAAGTTTGACGAGGCGTGGACCGACAACTCCTCTCGCACGCAGTTCTCAAAAACAGGCGTTCAGACGGCGCTGCAACTCAAGACCGACGACGGACTTTACATCAATCTCCACGAGGCTGCCTGCATCAATTATCCTACAATGCATCTCAATCTTGACGACAAGAATATGGTGTTCACTTCATGGCTCACGCCCGACGCTACAGGCATGAAAGGATTCATTCAGACGCCTTTCAACACTCCTTGGCGCACGGTGATTGTCAGCGACGACGCTCGTGACATCCTTGCTTCAAACCTTACGCTCAACCTCAACGAGCCTTGCAAGATTGAAGACACCTCATGGATTAAGCCTGTGAAATATTGCGGCGTTTGGTGGGAGATGATTGTAGGCAGAAAGCAGTGGAGCTACACCGACCAATATCCTTCAGTGAAGCTCGGCGAGACTGATTATTCAAAGGCAAAGCCACACGGAAAGCATGGCGCTACTAACGAGGAAGTGAAGCGCTACATCGATTTCGCCGCTGCCAACGGTCTCGACCAGGTGCTTGTGGAAGGTTGGAACGAAGGCTGGGAAGACTGGTTCGGACATCAGAAAGACTTTGTCTTTGACTTCATCACGCCTTATCCTGACTTCGACATAAAGATGCTCAACGATTACGCTCACTCAAAGGGTGTTCGGCTGATGATGCACCACGAGACTTCCGGCTCTATTCCTAACTATGAGCGCTGGCTAGAGAAGTCTTACGCGCTGATGAACAAGTACGGCTACAACTCCGTGAAGAGCGGTTATGTCGGCGATGTTCTTCCTCGTGGCGAATATCATTACAGCCAGACATCCAACAACCATTACCTCCACTGCATCAAGGAGGCTGCAAAACATCATATCATGGTCAACGCTCACGAGGCTACACGTCCGACAGGCATCTGCCGCACATATCCTAACTGGATAGGCAACGAGTCGGCTCGCGGCACTGAGTACGAGGCTTTCGGAGGCAGCGCGCCTTATCACACTGTCATCCTGCCTTTCACTCGTCTTATCGGAGGTCCGATGGACTACACGCCGGGCATTCTCGAGACGCAGATGAAGACATGGTACGACGGCTGCGACTCTTATGTTCACACAACTCTCGTCGGACAGCTTGCACTCTATGTTACGATGTACAGCCCGCTGCAGATGGCTGCCGACCTGCCTGAGAACTACAAGAAATATGACGACGCTTTCCAGTTCATCCGCGATGTTGCTGTCGATTGGGACGACTCAAAATATCTTGAGGCAGAGCCTGCAAAATATGTCACTGTTGCACGTAAGGCTAAAGGCACAGACAACTGGTTTGTGGGCGGAAAATGCGATGCCGACGGACACACCACAGTGCTCAACTTCGACTTCCTTGACAAAGGCGTGAAGTACGAGGCTACAATTTATCAGGACGCTGACGACGCTCACTACGAGTCAAATCCTAAGGCGTACAAGATAGTGAAGAAGACTATCAAAAAAGGCACGAAACTCACCATTAAACAAGCGCCTGGCGGTGGCTTCGCGATGTCGGTGATGAAACCATAAGTTTTAAGTACTAAGTAGTAAGTACTAAGTATGATTACTAACTTAAGGTGGGTTCTAAAAATTAGTGCCCACAAGTTTAAAAATTAATAGGGTTATGTTAGGCTNATCTACACAATAAAAACTCTCAAAAATGTCTCAAGCTAATTTATAGAACCCACCTTAAAGGCAGAATATAAACCTCAAAAACTAATCATACTTAGTACTTAGAACTTAGTACTTCCTACTTTCCTAATTAATTACTCCTCCGTAATGGTGATGACGGTTTTAACTATATCAGTTCTCTGCTCATAACCGTGCTTCTCAGCCCTCTTGATTTCTTCCATCAAGGCTTCGTGGGCTTTGTCGTAGTCTTTGCAGGAGTTTTTCAGGTCTTCAACCTTGTCGGTTCTCTTTTTCTTTGCCTTCTCGAATTTCTCTAACGATTTCACGAGGGCAAGAGAAATAGGTTGTACTGACAGAGAGATAGAAGCCTTGAGAGTTGGGTCTTTCTCATTCAGAACATTGACAATCTCTTTAGGACTTGTCCTGTCATAGTCGAAAGTCACGATGAGCGTTTTGGAGTTTTCCTTAATCTCATAACCGTCATAGCCGCTGACATTCTCCTTGAGAATAGATTTGATGAGCTTCTTATGGTCGCCCAATTTACCGGTAGGAGAAGTGTTTATCTGCACCTCCCACAAGTCTTTCGCCATTGCCGTTGAAGCTACCAACATAGCCGCAATGAATACAAAGAATTTAAGTTTTCTCATAAATTAAAAAGTTAATTATCGCGTGCAAAGATAGTGCTTTTTTGATAATCAAACAAAAAGAATAGTGTTTTTATTGCAAAAAACAACAAATAATATGCATATCAAGTCAATTATCTCCACATTACTACTTACTATGACTGCATTAACAAGTGGCGCACAGGATTTCAAAGAATCTGTTTATACCAAAGAGTCAACAACATTCTCGCTCCTCGCACCCGATGCAAGTAAACCGAAACTGCGCATTTACAAAGAAGGCGCAGGCGGCAAGCCCATCAAGACCATTAAGATGAAGCGCGTGGGAACAGACGCCTTCGTGGCCGAGGTCAAGGGCGACCTCAACGGCAAGTTCTACACCTTCGATGTCGGCAAGGGCGAATGTCCCGGAGTCTTTGCAAAAGCTGTGGGCGTCAACGGACAGCGAGCAGCCATCATAGATATGGAAAAGACAAACCCGATAGGGTGGGATAGAGACAACTTCCTCTTCACCAAGAATCCTTGCGACCTTGTCATCTACGAGATGCACCACCGCGACTACTCCATCGACCCTTCCTCGGGCATTAAAGACGGTGGTAAGTACCTGGCGCTCACACACTATAACGCCATCCGCCATCTGAAGGATTTGGGAGTAAACGCCGTTCATTTCCAGCCGTCGTTCGACTTCGCCTCTGTCGATGAGACGCGCCTCGATGTTCCGCAGTTCAACTGGGGCTACGACCCTGTAAACTACAATGTTCCCGATGGCAGCTATTCCACCGACCCTTATAAGCCGGAGGTCCGCATCCGCGAGTTCAAAGAGATGGTTCAGAGCCTTCACGAAGCCGGCATCCGCGTGATTATGGATGTGGTGCTCAACCACACAAATGACATCGAGCACAGCAATTTCGAGCGCACCTACCCAGGCTACTTCTTCCGCTTGCGTCCCGATGGCACTTACGCCAATGGCAGCGGCTGCTCCAACGAGACCGCTTCCGAAAAGCCATATATGCGCCAGTATATGATAGAGTCGTTCAAGTATTGGGCGAGCGAGTATCATATCGACGCCTTTCGTGTTGACCTGATGGGAATCCACGACATTGAGACCATGAACCTCATTCAGAAGGCTGTCAAGGAGATTAACCCTTCAGCGTTTATCTATGGCGAAGGATGGGCGGCAGAAGCACCGCAACTCCCTGAAAGCCAGTTGGCAATGAAGGCTAATGTCTGCAAGCTCGACGGCATCGCGGCTTTCTCCGATGAGATTCGCGACGCTCTCCGCGGCCCGTTCTCTGACGACAAGCAGAGCGCCTTCCTCGGCGGACTTCCCGGCAACGAGGAGAGCATAAAGTTCGGTATCGTCGGAGCCATTGAGCATCCGCAGATAGACCTCTCAAAGGTCAATTACGCAAAGAATTTCTGGGCAAAACAGCCTTATCAGATGATTTCTTATGTCAGCTGCCACGACGACATGTGTCTCACCGACCGCCTGCGCTCAAGCATCCCGAACATTGGCATCAACGAGCTCATCAACCTCGACCTGCTGGCACAGACAGCCGTCTTCACCTCTCAGGGAGTGCCTTTCATGCTTGCCGGCGAAGAGATGCTGCGCGACAAGAAGGGCGTTCACAACAGCTACAACTCGCCCGACGAGATAAATCATCTCGACTGGAACAACCTCAAGAAATATCCGCAGGTCTTCGACTATTACAAGCGTCTCATCGCTCTGCGCCGCCATCATCCAGCCTTCCGTTTGGGCGATGCCGACCTCGTTCGCAAGCATCTCGAGTTCCTGCCAACAAAAGAAGGTATTGTGGCTTTCCGACTGAAGGACAACGCCGGCAACGACAACTGGAAAGACATTGTCGTTGTGCTCAACTCCACCAAGTCCGACTGCGAGATAGAGCTTCCGTTCTCCACATACACCATCGTATGCAAGGAAGGAATGATTGACGAGAACGGCATTCAGACCATCCACGACAACATTCTCAACGCCTGCGCGCAGTCAGCAACGATTGTCAAGACACCACACTAATTTTCTCCCCCCATACATTTTATCTTATGAAAAATCTCCTATCCTTTCTCCTGTTATCGCTTTGTAACATTATGGTTCTCTCCGCAAAACCCAGTCAGCCAGCCTTTCGCATAGACCCCACAGACTGGTATGTCGGAATGAAGAATTCCCAACTGCAACTTATGGTTTACGGCCCAAACATCGCCGACGCCACCTTCACCGTCGATTACGAGGGCGTGCGCGTTGAGGATGTCGTGAAGCCAGGCTCGCCAAACTACCTCATCATCTACCTTGACATCGCCGCTGCAAAGGCTGGCGAGATGACGCTCAATTTCAAGCTCGGCAAGAAAACCTACAAGCAGAAATATCTGCTGAAAAATCGTGATATGGCGGGAAGCCAACGCAAAGGCTTCTCCAATGCCGATGTGCTCTATATGCTTATGCCAGACCGCTTTGCGAGCGCAAAGATTGACGCAGACCTTGACTCAAAGTCCAAAGCCAAAGTTCAGAGCCAAAGCCAAAGGCTCGTCAACCGCTCAGAGCCTTCCCTGCGCCACGGAGGCAACCTTGAAGGCATCCGCCAGCATCTCGACTATTTCACAAATCTTGGAGTAACAGCGCTCTGGTTTACGCCTGTTCTTGAGAACAACTCGACCGATTCCGGCAACCAAAGCACCTACCACGGTTACGCCACTACCGACTATTACCGCGTTGACCCGCTGTTCGGCACCAACGAGCAGTACCGACAGCTCACCGACGAAGCTCACGCCAAAGGCCTGAAGATTGTCATGGACATGATTTTCAACCATTGCGGCTTCGACCACCCCTGGGTTGCCGACATGCCTTCAAAAGACTGGTTCAACAAGCCCGAGTGGCTCGCCTCACCCGCCGACAGCGACAAGTATCTCCAGACCAGCTACAAGCTCACGCCCGTCCTCGACCCCTACGCTTCAACGATTGACCTCCAGGAAACCACCGAGGGATGGTTCGTGCCTTCAATGCCCGACCTCAACCAGCGCAACCCTCATGTCATGCGCTATCTCATACAAAACTCATTCTGGTGGATAGAAACCGTGGGAATCGACGGAATCCGAATGGACACCTACCCCTACGCCTTCAAAGAAGGCATGGCGCAGTGGATGAAGGAACTGCTCGACGAATATCCGAACTTCAATGTCGTCGGAGAGACATGGGTTACGGAGCCAGCCTACACAGCCGCTTGGCAGAAAGACTACGCAAAAGACCCAACAAACAGGGTAGAGGAGAGAAAAATTCTTGGCAATCCGCAGACCATTGTCAACTCGTATCTGCCAACAGTCATGGACTTCGCCTTCTACGACCGTGTCAATGCAGCGAAGAACGAGGAGACCGACGCCTGGTGGAACGGACTCAACAGAATCTACAACTCCCTCGTCTATGACTATCTCTATCCAAACCCGTCGAGTGTCATGGCGTTCATCGACAACCACGACACCGACCGCTTCCTCGGCGAAGGCAAAGACACCCTCGCACTCAAACAGGCACTCTCCCTGCTGCTTACCATCAAGCGCATCCCGCAGATATACTACGGCACGGAAATTCTCATGAACGGCACTAAGCAAGTGACCGACGGCAATGTACGTAAGGATTTCCCCGGCGGATGGCAGGGCGACACCAAGAACGCCTTCACACAGGAGGGCATGACACAGGCAGAGAAGAGCACTTTCCGCTGGCTCTCAAAACTGCTCCACTGGCGTCAGAACAACGACGTCATCACAAAGGGAATACAGACACACTGGTGTCCTGTTGACGGAGTTTATGTCGTAAGACGCTCATACAACGGCAAGAGCGTTCTCACCATCCTCAACGGAACAAGCAAGGAAGCCACATTCCAGGCAAAACGCTATGCAGAGGCAGTGCCAGCAGGCACAGTAGCAAAGGAAGTGACATCCGGACGCAAGTACAACATATCAGAGAATTTCAAACTCTCTCCACGCCAAAGCCTCGTGTTGGAATACCAATGATAGTTACTATTTACTATTTTACTATTTTACTATTTTACTATTTTACTATTTTACTATTTAACCATTTAACTATTTACTATTTAATCATTTAACTATTTACTATTCCATCTATACATGCAATAAAATCAATTTATCAATTGATAAAATTGCGTACATATATAACCCGAAAAAAGGAGGAAACCGAAATCAGTTTCCTCCTTTTCATGTAGTGTGTATATGGTGTTGATTAGTTCTGAATCCACTTCACGTAAGCGAAGTCCTGACGGTGTGGCAGGAGGTCGTTTGTCGGGAACATGCGAACGGCAGTCTTGTATGAGCCGGCGTGCTCAGCGTGACATGTTGTCTCGAAGATGTAGTTGTTGCCTTCCTTGCCAACGAGAGTGAACGGATGCACTGCAGCTATCACGTCTTCGCCGTTAGCGTTAGTGCGGATAGCGATGAACTCGAGTCCTACAGCGTTGTCGAGACCCTGCTCGTCGATGGTGTAGCGAACCTTGTAGTTTGTACCTGCGTCCATGCCTGCTGGTGTGAGTTCTGACTCCACTGATACTACATGGATGCTGTCCCAACGCTCTGCCACAAGTTCCTTCCACTGTGCAATCTCCTTGGCAACCTTGTTGTTGTCTGCCATGAGCACTGCTGCGCGTGCTGCCTGTGGGTTGTAGAAGCGAGTGTAGTAGTCGTCGAGCTGACGCTTCATTGTATAGTGAGGAGCAATCTTTGCGATAGAGTTCTTGATGACCTTTACCCATCCCTCAGAATAGCCCTTCTTGTTCTTCTTGTAGTAGAGTGGCATAATCTCGTTCTCGAGGAGGCTGTAGATAGTGGCAGCGTCGAGCTGGTCCTGATAGCCTTGGTTCTGGTATGTGCGCTTCTCTGTGAGTGCCCATCCTGCGCCTTCACGATAGCCTTCGTACCACCAACCGTCGAGCACAGAGAGGTTTACAACGCCGTTCATCTCTGCCTTCTCGCCAGATGTGCCGGAAGCCTCGAGTGGTCGGGTAGGGGTGTTCATCCAGATATCGACGCCAGAAACGAGGCGGCGTGCGAGACGCTGGTCGTAGTCCTCGAGGAAGATAATCTTGCCGAGGAACTCAGGGCGCTGAGAAATCTCGTAAATCTGCTTGATAAGTCCCTGTCCTGCACCGTCGGCTGGGTGAGCCTTTCCTGAGAAGAGGAACTGAACAGGCATTTCCGGGTTGTTGACAATCTTAGAGAGACGCTCAAGGTCGGTGAAGAGCAGGTGAGCGCGCTTGTAGGTTGCGAAGCGGCGGCAGAAACCGATGGTGAGGGTGTTAGGGTTGATTTTCTCGAGGAGAGAGACAACGCGTGATGGGTCGCCCTGGTTCTTGAGCCATGTCTCGCGGAACTTAACCTTGATATAGTCGGCGAGCTTAACCTTGAGTGCCATACGAGTCTTCCAGAGTTCCTCGTCCGGACATTCGTAGATGCCCTGCCAGAGAGCCTCGTTAGACTGGTCGTCGTAGTAGTTTGCGTCGAGATATTTTGCGTAAATCTTGCGCATCTCTGTAGCACACCATGTTGGGAAGTGGACACCGTTGGTTACATATCCTACGGCATTCTCCTCTGGGAGGTAGCCCTTCCATATACCAGCGAACATCTTCTGTGAAACCCATCCGTGGAGCTTAGACACACCGTTAACGCCCTGGCAGGTGTTGATGGCGAATGTTGACATGGAGAACTTCTCTCCGTGGTCTTCCGGGTTTGTGCGTCCCATGCCGATGAACTCGTCCCATGAGATGCCGAGGAGCTGAGCGTAGCCGCCCATGTATTTGCCGAAGAGAGCCTCGTCGAAATAGTCGTGGCCTGCTGGCACTGGAGTGTGGCAAGTGTAGAGACCTGAAACGCGAACAAGCTCCATAGCCTGGTTGAAGGTGTGGCCTTCCTTGATGTAGTCAACGAGACGCTGCACATTGGCGAGTGCGGCATGACCTTCGTTGCAGTGGTAGATGTCTTTCTTGATGCCGAGAGCCTTGAGTGTGAGAACACCACCGATACCGAGGAGAATCTCCTGCTTCAGACGGTTCTCCCAGTCGCCGCCGTAGAGGGCGTGAGTGATAGGACGGTCGAACTCTGAGTTCATCTCGTTGTCGGTGTCGAGGAGGTAGAGAGGCACACGGCCGACATTAGCGCGCCATACATAAGCGTGAACAGTGTAGTTCATGTAAGGAACATCAACGACGAGAGGGTTTCCGTCCTTGTCGAGCTGGCGCTCGATAGGGAGTGTGTTGAAATCCTGAGCGTCGTAAACGGCAATCTGCTGTCCGTCCATAGAAAGGCTCTGCTTGAAGTAGCCGAAACGATAGAGGAAACCTACGGCACACATATCGACGTTAGAGTCGGAAGCTTCTTTCAGGTAGTCGCCGGCGAGCATTCCAAGACCGCCAGAATATATTTTAAGTACCTGAGAGATACCGTATTCCATACAAAGGTAAGCCACTGATGGGCGTGAAGTGTCGGGAGTGACATCCATATAAGCGCGGAACTGCTTGTAGAGGTCGTTCACCTGCTTCATGAGTTTCTTATCCTGAGCAATCTCCTCAAGACGACGGTGAGGCAAGCGCTGGAGGAGGAGCACAGGGTTATGATCTACTTCCTCATAAAGGTCTTCGTCGAGCGCGCGCCAAAGGTCGCGAGCCTCATAGTTCCATACCCACCAAAGATTGTGTGCAATCTCGTCGAGGCATTTCAGTGATTCCGGGAGATTTGATTTTACTGCAGTCTCTTTCCATTGAGGTGCGTTTACATAATTTGCTTTAATTTTCATATATTTATATGTTAGGTTTTTGTTGCTGTTTTGTTCAAGTTTCGTGAACGAAAATTGAGGCTGATGGCTAATAGCTAATGGTTGATGGCTTTGGCCTTGGCCTTGGCCTTGGCTTTGAACTTTGGCTATTAGCCATTAGCTTTTTAGCCTTCGCAAGCAGGCTTGCGAAACCATTATCTTGCAAGTATTTTCTTGCGTGCTTCCGCTTTTGAGAGCGCTATCTCGTAAGCCTTGTAGTAGTATTTGATGAACTCTTTCCAGAGCGCTTTCTTAGAGAGTTTCTCTGCTGCTGCGCGACATTTCTTGCGGTCGGCATCGCTCATCTGCGCATATTCTATGACTGTATCTTTGATGAAATCAGCCACTTCCGAGTAGTTGTAGTCGGTGCGGTGAATGACCTTCACGCCGTCTTTTAGTTCTCCGTTGTGTCCGAAAACTGAGTTCGCCCACAGTCCGAAGCCGGCGAGGTCTGTTGTGATGCAAGGCACTTTGAACGCCACTGCCTCGAGCGGAGTATAACCCCAAGGCTCGTAGTATGACGGGTAGATGCAGAGGTCGTTGCCGAGGATTACATCGTAGTATTTGAGGTTGACAATGCCGTCGTCGCCAGTGAGATAGCATGGCAGGAAGATTATCTTCACACGATCTTCCTTGCGGTTCCACATATCGTGGTATTTGAGCATGCTGAGCACATTGTCGTGCGACATGTTGTGCAGCCAATGTGTGATAAGCGGGAGTGTCAGCGGACTGTCGTAAGGCTCAGCTTTTTTCTTTGACTTGAGGTTCTTGAGACGCTCTGCAAGGTCCTGACGCGGCTCGCCAACCCATCCTGGCACCTCGATGAAGGCGAGAATCTTCTTGCCTTCGAGACGGCTGTCGCGGAGCAGTCGGTTCATTGACTCGATGAAGACATCGACACCCTTGTTGCGGAACTCGTAGCGTCCGGAAGTGGAAACGACGAGAGTGTCGTTGTCGAAAGTGTCGCCGGTGAGGGCGTTGGCAATCTCGAATATGTGCTTTCTTGCGGCATTACGCTTGCGAGTGAAGGCGGCACCTGTAGGCACGAAGTCGTCCTCAAAACCGTTTGGCAGTATGACATCCACCTCCTTGTCGAGGAGCTCTTTGCACTCGCGTGCAGTAATGTCGGAAACCGTTGTGAAGCAATCAACATTGAGGGCTGTCTGCTTCTCGATTGAGTGCTTGCTCTGCATGTTGAGCTCGTCGGCCATCTGGTCGCCATTGTAAGCGAAAAGATAGTCGTAAAGTGGCTTGTTGTTGCCAGCGATAGAGCGTCCGATGGAGGTGGCGTGAGTGGTGAAGATGGTGCCTATCTGCGGGAGCTTTTGCTTGATGTAGAGTGCTCCGAGACCTGTCATCCACTCGTTGGCGTGATAGACGCAGGTTGTCTCGTCGTCAAGGCAGTAGTTGTAGTAGCTCTCTACGACCAGCGCTGCGGCATAAGAGAACATTGAGGCCTCGTCATAGTCGCCGTAGGCGTGGAGTGAATCGACCTTGAATTGATTCCACAACTCAGTGTAGATTTCGTTTTTCTTCACAAAATATGGCTTGAAATCTACAAGCACGGCAATAGGCTCGCCAGGCACTGTCCAGCGGCCAACCTTAATTACCAAGCCTTCCTCGGCAGCCTTTGACCGCCAATCGTCCAAAAGTGATTTGTCTTCTTTGAAATAAGGGCAAGGTTTGTCGCCCCAACAGTCAGGACCTATAAAAATAACCTTGTCTTTATTAGTCTCTTGTAAAGTTTTTGCACGGGTAGAGAGGACAGTGTAAATGCCTCCGACCTTGTTACAGACTTCCCAGCTTGACTCGAAAATGTATTCGGGAAGCGTCAATCGTTTTACCATAATTTTTTGGTCACCTATTTTTTAACGGCTGCAAAATTACTAAAATTCGGCTTACGAAAGACATTTTTTTTTCTTTTTTAGTACACCTTTTAATAAATATCAATTATATGTAAGGAGTTCAAGGAGTTGCAAGGAGTTCAAGAAGCCCAAGAAGTTCAAGAAGTCCAAGACAATAGATTCAGAACCTCGAGAACTCTAAAATATTCTGGTAATGTCTCTTTAACTTCCGCTGCAAAGCAGCATAACTTCCCTTAACTTCTTCCCTCAACTCCCTCCTTTTCAAAAAATTACTTCTTCTTCGCGAGATACATCACAACAGGCAGGTGGTCGGAGTAGCCGTTAAGCCATGAGCCGCTTGCGTGAGTGCGCTTCGGATTTCCCTTGTATTTGCCCTCTGTCTGAAAGAGATAAGGGCGTGTGAAGATGTGACTTGAATGATATTTAAGGGTTGAAAAATCCTTCTGTCCCTTCTTGTTGAGGAGGTTTGGCGTGATGACAATCTGGTCGAAAAGGTTCCACGCGCCGTTGTAAGCTAACGTGCCTTGTC
This sequence comes from Bacteroidaceae bacterium, assembly GCA_021443335.1. Classification (GTDB taxonomy): domain Bacteria; phylum Bacteroidota; class Bacteroidia; order Bacteroidales; family Bacteroidaceae; genus Prevotella. Next base: position 20,883 of record JABUUE010000021.1, on the reverse strand, counting down.
CCTTCTTTACCAGCACATTATACCAAGGGTTGTAGAGGTCGCCTTCTTCGCAGTCGTGCACTTCCGACTTGCATCCGAGATACTTCTTCATCGAGTCGTTGTTAGGGTCGTCGTTCATGTCGCCCATGATGAAGATTTTCAGGTTCTTGTTCTCAGAGAGAAGCTTCTCCTTCAGCTCCTTCACCTGACGGCCAGCCTCGTTGCGATAGAATGGACCGGCACCGCGCGACGGCCAGTGGCAGACAATGACGCAGACATCCTCGTCGGCCATAGTGCCTTTGACAGTGAGAAATCCACGTGTCTGATGGCCTTCGTCTTCCGGCTTAGTGTAAACGTACAAAGGGAGTTCAACAGATTTCACTGTGAAGTATTTCGGGTTGTACAGGAGCGCGCAATCCACGCCACGCTTGTCTGGCCCCTCGATGTGGCAGAACTGCATGTTGCGAGCTTTCAACACAGGCTGATTGACAAGGTCTTTAAGCACATTAGCGTTCTCAACCTCAGAGACACCGATAAAGGCGCAACCTTCTGGGCTCTTGTCTGTTCCCATATCAGCAAGCACCTGAGCCATGTTCTTCAACTTGTTCTCATATTTGATGTCGCTCCATGCGTAAGAACCTGTTGGAAGGAACTCGAAATCGTTCTTGCCCTCGTCGTGCTTTGTGTCAAAGAGATTCTCCAGATTGTAAAAACCCAAAGCATAACCGGAATACTGAGCATTACAGGTGATTGTTGCAAGGCAAAGCAACGCAGCTGATAAAAATAGTCTTGTCTTCATTTCAGTCTCTATTTCAAAATATTATTCTTTGCGCAAATATACAAATTATACAAATATTATAAGCCTTTGGAGCGTTACACTTTTGTTAAATTTTTAGGTTTATGATTATTTTTACCGTTTTTATTTTTTTTATCGTTAATAATTTGTAAATTTGTCGCGGAATATATTGTATTGAAGACTTTGACTCAGACGCTGACTTTGACTCAGACGCTGACTTTGACTCAGACGCTGACTATGACTGATTTGTAATGCAAACGATAAATAACCAAATGACTCAGATAAAACATTTAAAACACTGCTTGGCAATTCTTTTAGGAGTTACTCTTATTGCTGCTTGTAGCAAAGATGACAGCTCTGACAACACTATTGTCAACGAAAACAGAAACGTCACGGGCGGCTTTTACTGCACCAACAACCTTGAGTTCCCACATCTGAAAGGCGGAACAAGCAAGGTAATTGTTTATACTGCGACATCTGTTGATGAAGGCAAGTATGGCATGAACTTCGCTGTGGAGTGGGATTGCAACAAGAAATCAAACCGCTGGTCGTGCTACCGCTTTGACACATCCAACAGGCAGACAGGAAAGCGTAAGGACGGCTCGAATGTTGTAAGATGGTACCCGAATGACAAGTCTTATCCTGGCTCTTCATACGGCGACAAGAAAGACCCTTCGCGAACCTATCCCTTCGACTACAAAAACCTTGCGGATAGCGAGATGCTCGAAGACTTGTACTACGGCTCAGGTTGCGACCACGGTCATCTTTGTCCTTCTGCCGATAGGCTCTACTCTCAGGAGGCTAACATTGAGACTTTCTTCATGACGAACATGATGCCGCAATATTCCAAATTCAACCAGGACGGCATTTGGATTGACATGGAGAACAAGACACGCAGTCTTGCAAGGACACTCACCGACACTGACACTCTTTACATCGTTAAAGGCGGCACAATTGACAGTGAGGCAAACATCTTAGAGAGAATTCAGGGCAAGCTCATTGTTCCGAAATACTACTACGCTGCCTTTCTGATGTGGCGACCGCTGAACGGCTCTACCGATCGCAACTCCGCATCAAACTACAAGGCCATGGCCTACTGGTTCCCGCACGGCAAATCGGCAGACAAGTCTTCGTCTTTGGAAGATATAATGATTTCCATCGACGACCTTGAACTCAGAACAGGAATCGATTTCTTCTGCAATCTGCCAGACAAGGTTGAGGTAAAGGTGGAAAGCACCTTGAGCAAGAACGCATGGTAGAAGTGGAAGTTTTTGAAACTTCTGCCCCCAAAAAAGTATTACTTAAATTCTATTAATATATGTTCAAACATTCAACACTGATAGCTGGACTTCTGTTGCTGTCTTCCGCTGTCGTGGCTCAGACGGACAAAAAGACGACTGCCAAGACCAACGACGTCGAAGAGGAACAGAAAGCTACACAGACGGAAGGTTCGTTTACCTTCACCGAAGCCCAGCTTGGAGAAGACGAAGATGCTTCTCAAAATGTGACCATCATTTCGTCAAATACTGATTTGTACGCAAGTGAGGTGGGATACGGCTTCTCGGCCGTTCGCTTCCGTTATCGCGCGCTGAATCAGAAGTACAATGATGTTTATGTCAACGGAATGCAGCTTAACGACATGGAGACAGGGCAGTTCCGCTTTGCCCTTGTCGGTGGTCTTAATAACCAGACACGCTCTGTAGAGTCTGTGCTTCCGTTTGAGTCAAACAATTTTGCGCCTTCAAACCTTGCTGGCGCCAACAACTACAACTTCCGCGCTGTCAGCATGCCGTCAGGTCATAAAGCTTCATTGCTTTTGGCCAATCGCAACTACAACCTCCGCGCAATGTACACTTACGGCACGGGAATACTGCCTTCAGGATGGTCGTTCTCTGCCAATGTAACTTACCGCGGCGCTACTTACGGCACTCAGAAGATTAACAAGTACTACAAAGGCACGTTCTACAACGCTTTGAGCTACTATCTCGGCGCGTCTAAAATTATCAATGACAACCATACAATCTCGTTCGCCACTTGGGGTAATCCTACAGAAAGAGCTTCTCAAGGTGCCAGCACAGACGAGATGTACTGGATAGACAACTCCCACTACTACAACTCATACTGGGGCTATCAGAACGGAAATATTCGTGCTTCTCGTATCATCACCGATTATGCACCGTCTGCCATCTTCACTTGGGATTGGAAAATCAAGGAGAACATGAAGTTGGTGACAACTCTCGGCGGCCGTTACTCTATGTATAAGAACACGTCGCTCGACTATAACAACGCCGACAACCCAAGTCCCGACTACTGGAAGAACATGCCTTCTGCATACTACAATGTATGGGACCCTTCAAATGTGAGAAACAACGACTACACAATCTCAGAATGGCAGGCTACATACGACTATCTCACAGCCGATGTTGCCAATCGCCAGATAAACTGGGATAGGCTATATGCAGCAAACAAAGGTTGCAACGACCAAGGTTTAGAAGCGATGTATTTTGTTAAGGCAAAGCATAACAACGCGCTAAACCTGCAACTTAATTCTGTGTTCAACGCAGAGCTGAACAACAACATCCACTTCAATGCTGGTCTTGGCGTAGGAACAAACAGCGGCAGACATTTCATGACTGTTGACGACCTGCTCGGAGCCAACAAGTTCTACAATACCAACACTTTTGCTGTTTCCACTTACGGACTGGGAGCCGACCAGATTCAGTATGACCTTGACAACAAGGGAAAACTGCTGCAGGAAGGCGACAAATATCGTTACGACTATTTTATTAATGTTACAAAAGCCACACTTTGGGGAAGCTATTCTCATAAGATAAACTGGCTGCACATTCTCTTCGGAGCAAAGACAAACGTTGTTGCCATGCAGCGCGAAGGTATGATGAGAAACGGTATGGCAAAAGACAACTCGCTGGGCAAGTCAGGAACGGCAAGATTCCTTGACGGTGGTGTCAAGCTGTCGCTCTCAATGAACCTCGGTCGCGGTAACACAATCTCTCTCGGTGCTGGTGCTGAGAAGCGCGCGCCACAGGCTTCAACAGCTTTTGCTGCTCCAGAGGTGAACAACGACTTTGTGAAAAACCTTCACAACGAGCGTGTCTTCTCTTCTGAGTTACGTTACCAGTTGCGCTCATCGTGGGTAAACCTTAACATCAACGCCTACTACAACATTATGGATAATGTGACAGAATGGCAGAACTACTACTTCGACGACAATAACTCGTTCACTTATGTCAGCCTTACCAACATAAAGAAGGCAAGCTATGGCGTTGAGCTCGGAGCAAGGTTCAAACTCACTTCATTCCTCGACCTCAAGGCTTTCGGAACTATCAGTGATGCAAAATATCTGAACGACTGCAACGCTCGCTACATGGTTTCAAAGCGCGCCGAGTATGTTGACACAAAGGTTTACAGCAAGGACATGCGCGAAAGCGGAACGCCACTCACTGCGGCGGCACTCGGACTGAGCTTCCACTCTAACGGCTGGTTCATCGACCTCTACGGAAAATACTACGACCGCATCTACCTTTCATGGTCGCCAAGTCTCCGTTATGAGAGCGTCGTGCCAAAGCGTCAGAGCGCTGGCGACGTGATGTACGACAACGAGGGCAACCTCATGCGCAGCGCATTCGAGCAGGCACAAGGAAAAGGCGGATTTATGCTTGACGCAAGTGTTGGTCGCAGCATTTACCTCAAGCGTGGCTCTCTCTCCATCAATCTCTCCATCAACAACATTCTCAACAACCAGAACATCGTAACCGGCGGATACGAGCAGAGCCGTACAGACTACACAAAGAACAACTCTGGAGGTTACGACAAGCGCATTTACATCTTCTCTAAGAACCCGAAGAAATTCTATGCGCTCGGAACAAACGGAATGTTGAACATAACATATAAATTCTAAGTAATGATGAAAAAATTAACATTATCATTTCTCTTAACATTGGCGTTTGTTGCCAGTTCTTGTATGGATGGAGGATATGGTAGCAATGATGCCACTCCACAGACTGCGTTTGGCAACGACACAATAAAGGAGCATAAGGTTGTAACTATCAAACAACTGTGCGAGATGTCGAACTACAAGACCGTTATGACGCAATATCGCGACTACAAGGAAGTTACTGACGACATCCAACTCAAGGTACGCGTTACAGGCAACGACATCGGCGGTAATATCTACAACAAGGTGGCGCTGCAAGACGAGAACGGCGACGCTATCCTCGTTTGCGTCTATGCCGGCGGTCTCCACTCTTACCTCCCGGTAGGACAGGAGCTCCTCATCAACCTCAAAGGTCTTTACGTGGGAACTTATGGCTATCAGCACCAAATTGGCGTGCCTTACACCACTGCCAGCGGTAACACTTATCCCGGAAGAATGCCTAACTGGTTGTGGCAACAGCACTTCAAGCTCATCGGACTTCCTGATGCAAGCAAGTGTCAGCCTATTGAGTTCACTTCAGCCAGACTTAATGACATCGACAACAATGCCGGTAAGCTCATGACTATCAAGAACGTGACAATCGTAGAAGCAGGACAACAGTGGGCCCCAGGCGGTGAAAGTGTTGCCGAGGAAGAGGAAAACACTGATTTCTCTATTGAGCGCACTATCAGTGGCTATTCCACAAGCAAGATTGTTGTTTACACTTCAACAAGTGCAAAGTTCGCACGCGAGAAAATACCTGCAGGAAAAGTTAACATCACTGGCATCTTTACACGCTACAACAAGGTTTACCAGTTGCAGATGAGAAGCATCGACGATGTTCAGATTGCGGAGTAACTAATTTATAGAACCCACCTAAATTGTCCAATAGTAAAAGTAAAAATTCCAATAGTAAATAAAAACTATGAAAAAGTATTTATATTCATTCGTTACACTGCTTGCAGTGGTTTTCGCGCTCAGCAGTTGTGAAAGTGTTCCTGCTCCTTACAACATTCCTGGAGAAGGAGGTGGTGGCGGTACAGTAATCGAGCCGACAGGTACGGGAACTGCTGACGACCCTTTCAATGTGGCTGCCGCTATCAAGAAGTGCAAGGAAACAGGCACCACAGAAACCGCTGAACAGTATTATGTTAAGGGTTATGTTAAGAGTATTGACATTTCTGGCGCAGCGTCATACGGCAATATCAACATCGACATGATTGACAAGGATGGCAAGAACGTCTTCAAAGCTTTCCAAATATACTCTTTCAACGGCAAGAAGTTCACTGAAACATCTGCTGCTGAAATCAAGGTTGGCGATGAGGTAGTTGTAAAAGGTAAACTCGTCAACTATTCTGGCAACACTCCTGAGACTGTAGGCAAGGGCGCAGCATGGCTTGTTTCCCTTAACGGCAAGGGTGATGAAGGCGGTGGCGACACTCCTGGCACTCCATCAGGCACAGGAACAGAGGCTGACCCATTCAATGTTGCTGCTGCAATCGCAAAGTGTCAGGCTACAGGCGAGACAGAAACAGCTGACCAATTCTTTGTCAAGGGTAAGGTTAAGACTATCGATGCATCTGGTGCAGCAACATACGGCAACATCAATATTGACATGGTTGATGAAGGTTCATCAGCTATCTTCAAGGCTTTCCAGATTTACTCTTTCAACGGCGCTAAGTTCACAACAGAGACAGCAGCGCAGATTAAGGTTGGTGACGAGATTGTTGTAAAGGGCAAGCTTGTAAACTATAAGGGCAACACTCCTGAAACTACAGGTAAGGGCGCAGCGTGGCTTGTATCCGTTAACGGAAAAGGCGGCGGTGGCGGCGGTGGCGATGTCCCTGGCACTCCTTCAGGCACTGGTACACAGGCTGATCCATTCAATGTTGCTGCTGCAATCGCTAAGTGTCAGGCTACTGGCGAGACTGAAACTGCCGACCAATATTTTGTTAAGGGTAAGGTTAAGACTATCGACGCATCAGGCGCAGCAACATACGGCAACATCAATGTTGACATGGTTGACGATGGCGCAACAGCAGTCTTCAAGGCTTTCCAGATTTACTCATTCAATGGCGAGAAGTTCACAGCAGAGACCGCCGCTAAGCTGAAGGTAGGTGACGAGATTGTTGTAAAAGGCAAGCTTGTAAACTACAAGGGCAACACTCCTGAAACTACTGGCAAGGGTGCAGCCTGCCTCATCACTGTTAACGGAAAGGATAAGTTTGATGAAGGTGGTGGCGGTGGTGATTTGCCAGAAGGAGAAATAACTGCCGCTTCTTTCGGGTTGGCAAATGCTGAAGCCCTCACAACACTCAAACTCTCTGATGGTACAACACTTTCTTTCGATAAGGGTAGCGGTTCTACTGCACCTGCTTACTATACTGCTGCTGGTGGTACATTCCGTATTTATCCGCAGAACACAATAACCTTCACTGCATCAAAGAAGATTGCAGGCATTACGTTTAATTGCGATGAGTATCAAGGTACGCAGTATATTGCTGAAGGAAATGTTACCTGCACTCCTGGTAGTGTTGCACTCAATGGGCTTGTGTTTACTTTCTCTGCAATAAACAACAACACTTGTGTAATCACAAATACAGAAACAGTAACAGGCGGCAAGTCGCAGATGAGAATTAAATCATTTACGATAAAGTACGCTGAATAATCTATTTTGGCTTTGGCTTTGGCTTTGGCCTTAGTTTTAACTCTGGCTTGGACTTGAACTATAACTCAAGGTTAGCTCCTTTCAGTCACTGACATCATTGTCTATCTAATAGAGGAAAGTTAGCTCCTTTCAGTCACTGACATCATTGTCTATCTAATAGAGGAAGGTTCAGAGCCAAAGCCAAAGTTCAAAGTTCGCTCCCCCCTTCAGGGGGTTTGGGGGCCACTTACATATATCATTCCCTCGTGACTAACTCCAGCCGCTGAAACCGTGAGAACGGTTTGGCGGCTGTTGTTGTAGAAAGAGGTGGAGAAATGTCCGCTGGCGTCAAGAGGAGCGTTGGGATTCCAGTAGAGCGTGCGGCGATAGTCTTTCTCGTCTTGCGGAATGTTTCCCTCGTATGAGCGGTGGTAGAAGGCTTCGGGATAAGTTATGCCGTCAAAGACATAGCGGCGGTCGCGATAGGTGTAGCGCTTGCCATCGTCAGGAACAGGTTCAAACTCCATAGTCAGGTTTGGCGTGTTTGTCCTGAACTCAAAGCCCTCGCCAGTGCGAAGGTCGTAATCAGTATAAAATCGCACATTCAGCATACGCTTGAGACTAAGCTGTTCAAAAAGAGCCGACTGCGTCATAAAGGTGTCATATTCCCTTTCCCTCTGCTCTTCGGGAACGGTGTAGCTGCGATAGAAAGTGGTACGATTGACCATTGCTCTTATATTGAACTTCTTCGTGTGCCCCATATTTCCATAGACAAATGTCGCAGCCTGACGCGGAAACTCAAGGAAACTCATCACGCCAAACGACAATCCGTAGTCCGTCACATCATTGTAAAGCTGATAAATATCCCTGACAAAGGCAGGCTTCGAATAGTCAATGCCTCGCAACCCTCGCCGCCGCTTTGTCTGTACAGTGACGGGGGCAAGTTTTACACCTCTCCCTAACCCTCCCCCCAAAGCGGGGAGGGAATTAGAAGAGTTACCTGTATGCTCGGATAAAGAGTTATCTGTAAGTTCGGATAGAGAATTGTCTGTTAGCTCTGAAGACTCAAAACTAACTATAGAGTCCCCTCCCCGCTCTGGGGGGAGGGTTAGGGAGAGGTGGGTTAGAGGGAGGTTCTGTTGATACCACGAATAAGGCTTCGAGAATATCGGGAAGAACATATCGCGCTTGACATAATAGTCGGGGATTGCCCTGTCGTTGAGGAAATCCTTGTCAGCCTTGTCAGATGTAAGGCATTTCTTGAGAGAGTCAGAGATGTTGTAAGCCTTAACGTGCAGCAGTGCTGAGTCGTAGAAAGCTGGGAGGTTTATTCGGAAAAATCCCCGATTGTCGGTTTTGGCAACGGCAGCCACAATCTTTCCGCCTATATTAAGTTCCGCCTCTACATAGACAGGCTTTGAGATATTGCCACCCCAATGGTCGTCGTAGGTGTATTTCGTCAGCGGACTGTCGTCGAGTATTTTCTCCTCATCTATCATGTCCTTAGACTTTTCTTCCATAATATCCGCTATCGACTTCTTATCCTCGTAGCGATCAAGGTCGCTGAGATCGAGCGGCGAAACCGTTTCCGGCACTTTCAGCACCTGTCCCTCGTAAGTCAGTCCCGTTTCTGGAAGATACCGTGCAGCCTCTATTCGCTTATATTTGCGCCAGCCTTGCACCATAAGCAGAAGGTCAAGATTAAGGGTATGCTCCGCATCGTCAGAAGCAAAATAATAGGCAGGATTGGCAACGAAACCCTTCAGCTCGCCTGATAGCAGCATATCGGTAAGGATATTGCCGTTGTCGTAGGTGGGAGTGTCGTTCTGGAAGTCGCGGACAGAGATACTAACAGTTCGTGGGAAGATGGGCCTGAGGGTACTTGAGTCTTCGAGATTTCGAGGCTGGCGCGTGTTCTTTTCTTCAAGATTTCGAGAATTCAAGGAAGCATTCCCCTCAATCTTCGCTTGAACTTCCATGCTGACTTTCTGAAATGGCGCGGGACTGTCGGTGCTAAGCTTCACATCTATCCTGCCGCCCATACCGTGATTGTTCACGAAGAATAGCCTCGAAGCCAATGGCTGCGCGTTCTCGTCGTAAACAATAATCTCGTTGATGCCAGTTGGCAGAGCTTTGTCTGCAAGACTTATGGAATCTCCTTGCAGTCTTGTGAAATACGCGAGTTTGCCGCGGCAGGTTATTGCCAAAGCCTTTGGTGTCACCGCGTTGGCAAGTATTACAGCAGTTTTGTCTATGGGATTATACCTTATGGCTGCCCCTAACTCCCTAACTCCCTGAAGGGGGAATTTATAGTCCTTGCCTTCGTAGTTGAAGACTAATGAATAGCTCTGATTCTCGTTGAAGTTGGCGGTGATAATTCCACGACCGTTGTGAATGGTTTTTACAACAGTCTCTTCTCCAACTTCCGTTTTGGTAACTCTCCTTTTAGAGGACTGGCAGACCAGCCTCCCTTGTAGGTCCATTGCCTGTCCTTTGCTGTCAGTCAGTTCGAATGCCACTCTCTGCGCTGTTCCGGCAACAAGCGTGCCACCCTCAGGGTAGAAACGGCATTCAAGACCAGTTTTCTCGGCGAGCAGACGCTGTTTCGGTCTGGGCACGAAATAATGTTGTGCCCAGTTGCCATCCTCTTCAGGCTTTTCGTATATAGGAAACACGCGCGAATATAGTCCCTCGTAGTCGCGGAAAAAGTCCTCCGCCATCTGCTTGTTGTAGAATTGTCGCTTGTCGGAAATGGTATAATCCCTATGCGTAACATTGAAGTTCAGATTCCAACGCGTATAAGCCCGCAGCTCGTAATATCCGGAATAAAGGCTGTCTTTCAGCGCAAACTGCCCGCACGCCGCACCGCTTTCGGTCACGACAATATGCTGCCGCTCCACTAACATTCCGTCGGGCGAGAGAAGTTCCACGTATAGCAGACGGCTGAGATCAGTGGGTTTCAGGTTGTCTGACCTCAGTACATAAGCCTTGTACCACAGCGTGTCGCCAACAAAATAGCTGTTGTTGTCCGTGTGGATATAGATTTTCTCCTGCACCTGCACATTGCTCTTCAGATAGTTTTCCAAGGAATCGATAAGGTCGGCAGATGCTGTTGCCGCGTGTACAAGCATCAGTGCTGCAAGCCAAAACCTAAAACATATTGTATTTCGCGCGCCCATATAATAATGTTTTACGACTGCGAAATTACAAATAAGCAAGAATAAATCAAAATAATTCTGAAAAAAATTAGAAAAAGCGTACGAGTTTCTATGATACTCAAAGAGAGTGTCCCTGATACTTTGGACGAGTTTCTATGATACTCATTGGCTGTTTCTATGATACTCGAGGTGAGTTTCTATGATACTCAAGTTGTCTTCCTTAGGGAAACGTTTTAAAACTCCCCGTGAAACATATCAAAACTCTATGACAAAAAAAATTTTCCCTATGATTTTTGACCCAAAAATCATAGGGAAATTTCATGTTTTGCTGTGAAACATTTTTATGTCATGAATCATCATTGCTTTCACTTGCAAATAAGTTTTCTACCATTCTTAATAACAATGCCTTTGTAGTTTGCACTAACCTTGCAGCCAGAAACGCTGAAAGCTTTTTCTTTGCTCTGTGGTTCGTTTATGGAAACATTATTTATTGCTGTTGTTATGATAGGAATGTCGCCAAGAGTGTTTTTAAGGTCATCTTCAGTGCCGTAGTATCGAGCATCAGACATGTCAATCTTCTTAACTCCCTCAAGTTTTCCTGAGAAATCATTGTATGTGTAATCCTGCCATCCTGCAGAAATGTCACAATTACCACCGATTGCCCATGAGCCGTGGCATACCATTACGCCGTCGTTCACTTCAAACGAAGGTGCTTGTTCAATGATGATAGATTTAAGGAAGCAGTCTTCTGTTTCTGTCTCACCGCTCTCAATATGAGCATATATCTGAAGAGCATCAACAACACCACCATCAGCAATTCGACCGTTGAAGTCGTAAACGAGATTTGTCCACTCGTCTTTACCATCATGCCATTTGGCGATAGTGTAGTTTTCGCCGCTATTAATTTTTTCAAGAGTGAGACGCACATTAGTTGCTGTTGATTTGCGAAGACGTACAATCATGCGCTTGCTTGAGAAATCCTGACCACTGAACCCGCGGGCGATGTTGTTCTTCTCCCAATCCTGGGCACCAGGAACACCTTGACCTTCACGCCAGATGGTGAATTTAAGGCATTTCACGCCGTCGTTCTCAACGATTACTGGTTGGCAACGATCCCACCACCAGTCTTGTGAACCTATCTCAGCGCCCTCGCAGTCACAAAGGATATTCTGTGCAGTCGCTGCCAAAGAGGCAGCAACTGCGAAGAGAATAATAAATATCTTTTTCATTGTCGTTGATTTTAATACCATTTCATTACAACATTTTCAACCTTTACACTACCCTTTACGGCTGAGATTGCCCACGGGTTCTTCTGGATGTGATAGATGCGGTTTGTGAACGCCAGTTCGTCGTTGATGTAAACGATGCAAACGGACTGGTCGGTGCAAACTGTCACATGGTAAACGCCGTCGGAAGGCTGCTTGAACTGTGAGTCAAGGAGGAATGTGTTTTCATACGTGTCCACATCGAAGTCGCCCTTTTTCTCTGTCTTCTTAACCCACTTCTCAAAGTTGGCTTTGCTCTCGTCGGCGTTAACCTGAACCGAATACCACACATTGCTGTCTGTAGCGCGTGCGAAGTCGATTGAGAAACGGCCATTAGTGTCAGATAGTTTTACGTCGAAGGTCAGGAGGTTGTGGTATTCCAGGCGAGAGAACATTGAGTATTTGCCCTCTGCAATGTCTAAGCCGGCACCTTGTGGAGCCACTACCTTGACATCCTTAGAATTAGTATATTTTGCCGTTGTGGTAGGACCGAATGCAAGCGTTCCGTCGCTATGCTGTATGAGTTTGTGGCAAACAAGGTTGCCAGCCCACTCAGATTCTTCAGGTACATTGCCAGTGTCTTCGCCGGCACGGGTAGGACACCATCCGAAAGCAAGGCGGTCAGTGCCGTTAGAGGCAGTCTTCACGGCGTAGATGCCCTTGCCATCAAGTTTACCCTCGCGGTAGTCTGGCCAGCGACCTGCATCGCCCGCTGTGCAAGCCTTCAGTTCGTCGAGGGTTTTACCCTTGAAATACTGTGGCATTCGCATGAAGCTAGTCTGGTCGTTGTAGATGAGATACCAGTAGTCACCCATCTTGAATACATCAGGGCACTCGTAGAAGCGGTCCCACTGCATGTTCATGAAGTCGCCGACGTGGTTCCAGTTGAGCATATCGCTTGAAGTGAACTCAGCGATTGTGCCTTTGCCGTTCTTGCGTGTTGCGATAATCATGTGGTAAACACCGTCATCCGTCTTGAACACCTGCGGGTCGCGGAAGTCATTCTTATCGTAGCCGTAGTCTTCGCCCTTGAGGTTGAAGATGCGATCCTTTGTCCAGCTGATGCCGTCGTCAGAGAGTGCGCGCATTACGACCTGTCGGCTCTGCGTGCTTGTCGGCTTGTATTTCTCGCCTGTATAGTAGCAGTAGTATTTGCCGTCCTTGAGAGTGATGCTACCTGTACCGATAGCTGCGTCCTGCTCATCAATGCCACCAGTTGGAACAGCCTCACCTTTCAAATCATAGTTTGCACCGTCTTTTGTTGTAACGAGATAGATTGGATGGAATGTGCCGACAGGGTTTGGGCGGTAGTCCTGAAGATAGTAAATCTTGTATTCTCCGGTTTTGCTGTCGTACATCGGCATTGGGTCGCCTACATATCCTACCTCAGGTTTGAAGTAGGTGTCGAAACCGTTCTCATCATAAGAAACGAATGAATTGGCATCTGCATCCCAGTCCTTTTTAGGCTCTGTGTAGTCGTCGTTGTTGCATGCTGTCAACGATACGAGCGATAGAGCAATCATTATTGTGAACATATTCTTTTTCATAGTTTTTATTCTCCTTTAAGATAGTTGATAGCATTAAGTGTCATCTTTTCTACATTCTTGTGAT
>JABUUE010000021.1:0-6136 GCA_021443335.1 Bacteroidaceae bacterium | reverse complement strand
TTCCAATTGATATTCTGCTTGTAAAGCCCGTTAGAAGCGCTGATCTGGTTGAAAGGAATTGGCAGATACTCGTTCTTGTTCTTGTTGAATTTCGCTTTAGAGTAGATAGCACACTTGCTGGCTTCAGAAGCATAGTAACTGTTGAGAACCTGATCTGCCTCACCCCAACGTACGAGGTCGAAGAAGCGGCTGCCTTCAAGAGCAAACTCAAGACGACGCTCCCACTTGAGCATGTTGAATGCCTCCTCTTTGTTGCTTGTACTTGCATAAGGAGCGCATTTTAGTGCGACCTTGTAGTCTTTACTGTAGTTCTTAATCTGCGATAGGCTGTTTGCGGCACGGTTGCGCACCTCGTTAATGAGTTCAACTGCACCTGCAATGTTAGTGTTACTCTGTATGAGAGCTTCGGCACGCATCAGTAATACATCAGCATAGCGTAGAACGATGTGATTCATTGGGGTTGCCCAGTAAGAACCGCGGATAAGATAAGGAGAATCAATGTCAACGTTCTCTTTGAGCGACATATAGTATCCATAGAGACCTTTGCTTCGACTCCAGTCGTCATTACGCTCAACCATGTGTGCAGCATTGTACTTGAAAGGGAAACCTGGCATTGCCACAGTGTGGAAGATACGAGGGTCAACATTGTCGCTGAGAACATCGTAATCCTTATTGTTGTAAGTTTCGAAATAAGGATGTCCCATGGCGTTAGTGCGGAAAGCATTGACGAGATTTTGCGATGGCTTGTGGAAATCAGTACCACCAATAATGAGTGGTGTGCAGAGTCCCATACCCCAGTTCAGGTTGCCTACATAAGTACCATCGTCTTTGGAGTACTGGTAAGCCCAGATGCTCTCTGTACCATTCTCTGTTTCAGGAAGGAAATTGTTGGCATAGTCATTCTCAAGTCCGAATCCCGCTTCATCGTAGATCTGTTTCTCAGTGTACTTAATGACATTTTTAAGATCGTCGGCGTTGATTTCTGTTATCTCGTGTGAGTTGTCTTTTTGGCGGTATGCCTTGAAAAGATATGTCTTGGCGAGGTAAGCGGCAGCGGCAGCCTTGGTAGGACGACCGAGATCAGCCTGCTTCACTGGCAGATTGTCGTAGGCGAACTGGAAATCCTCGGCGATTTTTGCCCACTGCTCGTCATTAGAGTATGTAGAATTCGAGAGATTAGTATAGTCATCAACAGGAAGATTCTCGTCGTTGATGAGTACTATACTCTTGAACAACTCCTTCAACATGAAATGTGCGTGTCCACGCAAGAATCTCATCTCGGCAATGCGCTGGTTTTTCATTGTGTAGTCATCACCCATCTTGTCAAGGCTTTGAAGAGCGGTGTTGGCACGAGTGATACAACGATAAAGACGCTCCCAGATGTCGTTGATGTTCCAGTCAGTAGTGTTGATGCCAGCGCAAGTCTCGAGTGCGTTGAACACAGCACCATCTTCTGTACCTGACCCGCCTTTGTAGCAGTCGTCACTACGTAGGTCGTAGTTCCAAAGAGAGAAAGATGAGTTTATGTCGTCACCTGTCACCCAGATAGCATAGGCAGAAATGACAAGATTGTCAACATATGCAGGATCCTGGATATTATCACCTGTAATCAGGGCCTGTGGCTCGTTGTCGTCAAGGAATTTGGTGCATGAGGAAAACAGCAGCGCCACGAAAGCCATTGTCAGTAATATATATTTCTTCATATTTATGTTTCTTTTAGCTGTTATACGATGTTGTTAGAATCCCACATTTAAACCAAATGTAAGGTTGAGAGGAATAGGGTAGCCATAGTTTGGATTCTCTGGATCCTGTCCTGTAAATGACTTTGACTTTATTGTCAAGCAGTTTTGAGCAGAGAAGTATGCTCTTAGGCGTGTCATTCTAAGTGCTTTAGTTATTTTCTCCGGGAATGAGTATCCAACCTGAATATTACGTAACTTGAGGAACGAGCCATTTTCTACGAAATATGTAGAAACACGGTTCTCATTGTTCGTGTCGGCACGAGTGACTGCAGGAATTGTGCTGTCTGGATTTGACGGACTCCATGCGTCAAGCAGACGCTTACCCTTGTTCAGGAAACCCACATTAGATATGCTCCAGAAGTCGCTCTTGCGCTTCACATCATTTAGAACATCTACTCCTGCTACACCTTGCCAAAACATTGTCAAGTCGATACCCTTGTACTCGAAATAGAGATTTAAACCGTAAGAGATGTCTGGTACTGGCGAATAGATCCAGTCCTGGTCTTTCTCAGTAATTTGTCCATCGCCGTCAAGGTCGCGATAGCGGATTCTACCAACACCTGCACCTGACTGCTGTGCATGGTTGTCAACCTCTGCTTGATTTTTGAAAATGCCGTCAGCGACATAACCTACCTGTGCATACAGTGGATGTCCAATGATGCTTTTCACACCGTTTCCACCGAGTGTGCCGTTTGTGGCAACTGTGATAGGAGCGTCAGTAACCTCGTTACAGTATGTGCCGATGTTACCAGATATGTTGTAAGTGAACCCATACTTTGTTGTCTTGCGGTAACCAATGGTTAACTCGAATCCGTTGTTCTTCATTGAACCGGCGTTTATCCATCGTGAAGCACCTTCGCCAAGAACGCCGACACCAGCCATGTAGGTAAGTATGTCCTTTGTTCTCTTCCAGTAGTATTCTGCAGAACCGTAAAGAGAATTGTTGAAGAACCCGAAGTCAATACCGATATTGGTCTGTGTTGTTGTTTCCCAGCGAATGTCATCGTTACCTATCTGTTCGCGTTTGAAACCGCTTGGAAGAATCTGACCACCGTTGGTGCCGGCAATATCATAGGCAGTACCATAGCTCTGACCACCGAAGGAGTCGGTTGTACCATAATTAGGACGATAGATGGTGTAGATGGCAGTATTAGAAATTTCCTGATTACCCGTCTGTCCCCACGATGCACGAATCTTCAAGTCGCTGAGCCATGACTTAGTATTATCCATGAACTTCTCCTCTGAGATACGCCATCCTGCAGAGAATGAAGGGAACACGGCATAACGGTTATTGCGACCGAAACGACTTGAACCATCGTATCGGATGGTGGCAGATGCGAGATAGCGATCAGCGTAAGTGTAGTTCACCTTGCCAAAGAGTGAAACGAGTGCATATTTCTCGCCACTACCATAAGATTGAGCCTTGCCAGTACCCGCATCTGGGTGCATGTAGTTAGTGTCAATGATAGAGAATCCCTCTTTGTATGCAGAAGAATAATTTGAAATGCTCTTGTTCAACTCAAGACCTGCCATTGCATCAAAGCGATGATTGCCGGAAACGAGATTGTATGTTGCAACAACATTCCACATCCAGCGCATCCAGTCTTCATTCTTCTTCTCAACGGCACTCTTGCCCTCATTACTCATGATACCTTCAGAATAAGGTAATGTGTAGAAATTCTGTTTCTTTATTGCATAGTCAAGACCGAAGGTGGTTTTGATATTGAATCCCTTAAAGAGTGCGAGATTTACGAATGCATCACCAAAGAAACGCCAGTATTCATAACGGTTATCCTTGTTGTAATCAAGTACTGCCCTAACATTTCTGCGATCAGGATAAGCACCTACAGGACCGCCCCAGCCGCCATTCTCGCTATAAACAGGAATTGCAGAAGGAAGGTCAAGAGCATCTTCAAGCAGATTTCCTGGTGCTGACACCTCTGTGGTACGGTTCAAAGTAAAATGTTCACCGATGGTCACGATGTCCCAAATCTTATAATCGTTGTTGATGCGAGCTGAGATACGACTAAAGTCAGTTTCCTTGATAATTCCTTTGTTGCCATAGTATCCAACCGAGAAGAAGCTTGATCCCTTTTCGTTACCACGACTTACCGAAGCGTTGTACTGCTGTACAAGACCAGTGCGAGTGATTTCGTTGAACCAGTCTGTATCTGCCACACGCATTGTGCCAGCTGCGTCAAGATACTTATTGAGGCTCATACCATGAAGCACAGGGTGGTTGTTCTCGTAACCCCAATTGAAAGAGTAACCTAAAGCGTTAGTGTTTGGATCTTCACCGTCATTGACATAAGCCTGCCACATGACACGACCGTATTCCTCTGTGTTTAGAACCTTGGTTTTTGTCTGGTAGCTTGACATAGTTATGCTCGCGTCAAAGTCAACTCTGACCGCTCCATCCTTGCCGCGCTTTGTTGTAATGATAATAACACCGTTTGCAGCACGTGAACCGTAAATTGAGGCAGAAGCGGCATCCTTCAAAATCTGAATTGACTCGATATCGTTAGGGTTTAGTTCGTGCATTCCTGACTTTGTAGGCACGCCATCAACGATATAGAGAGGGTCGTTGTTGTTAAAGGTTCCGACACCACGGATACGGACAGTGGCTGCACCGCTTGGACTACCATCGGCAGAGATGTTCATGCCTGGAACCTTACCTTGCAGAGCCTTGATGGGGTTGTTCTCGCCCGTCTTCTTGATGTCGTCAACAGACACCGTGCTGATAGCACCTGTAAGGTCAGCCTTGCGCTGCACGGTATAGCCAGTGACCACAACTTCGTTGAGCATGTCAGCATCGTCGCTCATCTCAACCTTCATGCCGACAATTGCTGGTATTGTTTGGTCTTTGAATCCAATATAGGTAAAAAGAAGTTGAGCACCTGACTTCACTTTAATCTTAAAGTTACCATCGTAATCCGTAATCACAGCATTTCGTTCATTGCCCACTTCTCTTACGGAAGCGCCTATGACGGGCTCGCCGTCAGCCTTCGAAATCACTGTGCCTGTCGCCTCGAAATCTTGCGCATGGATGGCAAGACACATGAATAGCGCCAGAAGTGACAAGAGAATTTTTTTCTGTTTTCCCATTTTGTTTGTTAGTTAGTTATTATTAGTTATTTGTTGTATCTTGTGTTTTATATTATTTCGTATTTTGTTTGTGCTTTATCATTGGTTTTCCTTAATACAATCTTTTTACCTTTAAAACTAATCCATACGAGATTGAAGATCTATAAAAACAATAAATAACCTCAAATTTTCTGTTGCAAAAGTATCCTTATTTTATAGTAAAGGGTTTAAAAATAATGACAAATGCTTACAAAATATGAACGATGTCGAAAATTTGCAAGAAATGAAACATTATTTTAATTCTTCTGGCAGGTTTGGCATTGGTCCAGCCTGTGTACAGACGAATGCAGACACTTGAACAGCCTTGCGGTGTGAATCTTCGACGGACTTGCCATTGAGCAAACTTGCTACGAACGAGCCTGTGAACGAGTCGCCGGCACCTACGGTGTCAACAACTGTCACTTTAGGAGTAGGCTGGAAGAAACGCTTGCCGTCAGCGGTGAACACGAAAGAGCCATTGGTACCGCAAGTGAGGATGAGCATCTTCCATCCGTAGCGCTCTATAATCTTATCGATACCTTCGAACCATTTCTCTGAATAGCGCTCTGCCTCTTCGACAGCAGTAGTGTTGTCGAGAACAGGTGTAAGTCCCATCATAGGTTTAACCACTTCCCATTCATCGTCGTTAATCTTCACGATATTGGCGCGCTTGAAACTCTCGTGGATGATGTCGGCAGAGAAGAACTCCTGTCGCAGGTTGATGTCGAAGATACGCAGTGCTGTCTCTGGTGTGGTGTCAAGAAAACGGAGAATGGTTTGACGTGACACCTCGTCGCGCTGAGCTAATGAGCCAAAACAAACGGCATCAGTCTGTTTTGCAAGTTCGTTAAGCTGGTCGCTCCAAGGAATATTGTCCCAAGCCACTCCGCGGCAGATGTCGTAAGAAGGTATTCCATCGCCAGAGAGAGTAACACGAACAGTTCCTGTAGGATATTCGGTAGTAGCGATGTGCAGGTTCAAGCCTTTGTCGCTGAGCTGGCTGATAATCTCTTTGCCGAGGTCGTCGTTACCGATGGCAGAAACAACATAACTCTCGCACCCTTGTACTTGTGCATGATAAGCGAAATTGGCAGGTGCGCCACCAAGTTTTCTTCCTTCTGGCAAGCAATCCCATAATGCTTCGCCAAGTCCTATAACTTTTTTCATAAGCCTCACCCCCAGCCCCTCAGACCATTTATAAGTACCAAGTACTAAGTTACTTCCTTTCAGTCAGTGAC
The DNA here is from genome assembly GCA_021443335.1 of Bacteroidaceae bacterium. Classification (GTDB taxonomy): domain Bacteria; phylum Bacteroidota; class Bacteroidia; order Bacteroidales; family Bacteroidaceae; genus Prevotella. Next base: position 33 of record JABUUE010000021.1, on the reverse strand, counting down.
ATCATTGTCTATCTGATAGAGGAAAGTTCTAAG
>JABUUE010000020.1:80504-84164 GCA_021443335.1 Bacteroidaceae bacterium | reverse complement strand
TTATTATTTATTAATTATTATTGATTAATGCGGTGTTTCGTCGCTCCGAATTAATCATTTATCAATAATCATTTATCAATAATCAATAATCATTAATCATTTATCAATAGCATAAATAAGACTATGAAAAAGTATTTTATTCTTACCGTTTGCGCAGTGCTGTTCTCCATAGCCACTGCCTACGCTCAGGCCGACAAGATAGTGGGTGTATATGCCTCTGTCCATGAAGGCAACTCGTCGAAGATTAAGGTTTCCAAGGTGAACGGCGGCTATCGCGCCCAGGTTATCTGGCTCGAGAAACTGCATAACGAGGACGGCACCGTCAAGACCGACAAGAAAAATCCCGACAAGGCGAAGAGAAACACTCCAGCAAACAAGATAGTGCTCATTGAAAAGGTGACCTACAACGCAAAGAAAGACCAGTGGGACGACGGCAAAATCTATGAGCCTACCAGCGGAAAGTCGTGGACCGTGACCTGCTCGTTCAAGGATGCAAAGACGCTGAAGGTCAGAGGCTCCTTCGGACCTTTCGGAAAGAGCGTGTATTGGACAAAGGTTGAGTAAAAAACACAGTGGAATTTTCTATGGCTAAGAAACTATTATCAGGCATTGCACCTATGCTTTTATGCACTGCCGTGGCACTCACGGCATGCGCTAACAAACAAGACACTGTGGAACGGACAAAGAGCAAGTCGCTCGTGGTTTACTACTCGCAGACGGGGGCGACAAAGCAAGTGGCAAACATCATGGCGGAAGCGGTAGGGGCTGACATAGACTCCATCGTGGCTGCCAACCCCTACAACGGAGATTTCCAAGCGACAATAGCACGCTGCCAGGCGGAGTTCGAGAAGGGCGAGGTACCGGAGGTGAAGCCTCTAAACGCTGACATCGCCGCCTACGACACCATCTTTATCGGTTATCCAGTATGGTTCGGAACGGTGGCACAGCCTACTGCCGGATGGCTCAAGACTGTTGACCTCTCCGGTAAGGTTATCATTCCTTTCTGCACCTTCGGCAGCGGCGGTCTGAACAGCAGCACCGAGGCAATAAAGAAGGCTGCGCCCAACGCCACCTTCGTTGAGGGCTACGGCGTGCGCAACGCCCGCGTGGCAAAGGCTAAGGCTGAGATAGAGACTTTCCTCATCCGTCGAGGAATAAAGGCTGGTGAGGTTGCCGAGGAGCAGCCTTTCAGCGAGCAGAAGGCTCTGACGAAGGATGACCAGGCAATCTTTGACGCTGCCTGTGGCGACTATCCGATGCCGCTCGGCACGCCTGTCACCGTTGGCAGCCGCGCCATCGACGGAGGAACGGAATATCTGTTCGTCGCTGAAAGCCAGTCGCCAAAAGGCGAACCGGTGAAAGCAGAGATTTATGTCACAGTAGGCAACGAGGAAGGGGCCAAGCCGGAGTTCACTAACGTAGAGAGGTGATTTGCTTTCCACATCACTGACATATCTGCAAGGTGTAGGGCCGCAACGCGCGCAGACACTGAAGAAGGAACTCGGATTGGAGACTTTCGGGGACCTTATCGAGTATTTCCCTTACCGCTACGAGGACCGCAGCAAGATTTACCACTCGAACGACATTCACGAAGGAATGCCATACATACAGCTGTGCGGTGAGATTCACAGTTTCGAGACGCTGCAGGACACGAAAGGGAAGCAGCGCATCGTGGCACATTTCTACGACGGCTACGGCTATTCGGACATCGTGTGGTTCGTCCGCCGCTTTGACCCGACAAAAGGTCTGAAGGTGAACAAGCGTTACATCATCTTCGGAAAGCCAACATTCTTTAAGGGTGTGCCGCAGTTTGCACATCCGGAAATAGAGGAGGCGGAGAAGGTGAACCTCTCGGAGATGGGGATGGAACCACACTACCACACCACCGAGAAGATGAAGAAGATATACTTCACCTCGCGAACGGTGGAGAAGTTGGTGAGGAAACTGATAGACACTCTCATAGAGCCGCTGCCAGAGACGCTGCCATCGTTCATCGTCAACGGGTTAAGGCTTATCTCGCGCGACAAGGCGTTACGACAGATTCACTACCCGAAGAGCACGGAGGAAGTGGCTCTCGCCACCCGACGGCTGAAGTTCGAGGAGCTGTTTTATGTGCAGGTGAACATCCTGCGCTACGCCACCGAGCACAGGAACAAATATCGCGGTTACATGCTGCCGAAGGTGGGCAAGAACTTCAACAGTTTCTACTTCAACCACCTGCCTTTTGCGCTGACAAACGCGCAGAAGCGTGTGATTAGGGAAATAAAGGCCGACATATCGTCGGGCAGGCAGATGAACCGTCTGCTGCAAGGTGATGTAGGTTCCGGAAAAACTCTTGTGGCACTGATGTCAATGCTCCTTGCCATTGACAACGGCTTTCAGGCTTGTATCATCGCGCCGACAGAGATTCTCGCTGAGCAACACCTCGTAACAATAAGGGAGTTTCTTGGCGATATTCCGCTGCAGGTGGAACTGCTGACAGGTGTGGTGAAGGGCAAGAAGCGCAAGCAAATACTCGAAGACCTCGTAACGGGCAAGGTGAACATTCTTGTCGGCACACACGCCATATTAGAGGACAATGTGCTGTTCTCCAACCTCGGCATGGTGGTTGTTGACGAGCAGCATCGCTTCGGCGTGGCGCAGAGGGCGAAGCTGTGGGGCAAGAACCAAAATCCACCGCACATTCTCGTGATGACAGCAACGCCTATTCCGCGCACACTTGCCATGACCATCTACGGCGACCTCGATGTAAGCATCATCGACGAACTGCCACCAGGACGCAAGCCTATACAGACGCTACACAAATATGAAGACGAACTGAGCTCGATATATGAGGGCATACGCTACCAGATAGAAGAGGGACGACAGGTGTATATCGTCTTCCCACTCATTCAGGAGAGCAAGGCTCTCGACCTGAAAAACCTTGAGGAAGGCTACGAGCGGCTATGCCAGATATTTCCCGAATACCGCTTGAGCAAGGTTCACGGCCAGATGAAGTCGGCTGACAAGGACGTGGAGATGCAGAAGTTCGTCAGCGGCGAGACGCAGATTCTCGTTGCCACAACAGTGATAGAGGTTGGCGTGAACGTGCCTAACGCCTCGGTAATGCTTATATATAATGCTGAGCGCTTCGGACTGTCGCAACTGCACCAGCTCCGCGGTCGCGTAGGACGTGGAGCATCGCAGTCGTACTGCATTCTTATCTCCAAGCGCACAGCGGGGCCAGACACACACAAGCGACTGGACATAATGTGCGAAACGAACGACGGCTTCCGCATAGCAGAAGCCGACTTGAAATTGCGCGGACCGGGAGACCTTGAAGGCACTCAGCAGAGCGGCATGGCTATTGACCTTAAAATAGCGAACATCGCCCGAGACGGCGAGCTTATACAACTGGCGAGAGACGAGGCGCGGAAAGTCATTGAACGCGACCCGCAACTGCAACTGCCCGAACACGCCATCATACGCCGCCGACTGCTACAACTGAAAAAAACAATCATAGACTGGTCGGCGATATCGTAAAAGTTTCGCAAGCAAGCCTGCGAAGTATGATTAAGTACTAAGTACGAAGTACAAAGTACAAAGTATGATTACCTTTATTAAGTACGAAGTTCTTTGCAAGCAAAGCGGCAGAGCCGAGTCCTTCCTTTCAGTCAGTGA
>JABUUE010000020.1:69538-80385 GCA_021443335.1 Bacteroidaceae bacterium | reverse complement strand
TACTTTGTACTTCGTACTTAATAAAGGTAATCATACTTAGTACTTAGAACTTAGTACTTTCTACTTTTGTACTTCAGGGTGCCGGCTCAAAGTGGAACCAGTCAACATCTATGTAGCCGCCGAGCTTCTTTGTAGCATAGTTGAAGATGGCGAACTTTGTTCCCATAAAATGGCGAGTATAATCGAAACGCATTGGGATAGGAGTGTCGAAGGTTGTCCAACTGTTGCCGTCAATGCTATAACTGAAAGTGGCGAGGTCTTTGCCCGGGTTGAAGTCGCCGTGAACCTTCAGATACACCTGCTTTCCCTTCAGCCTAACCTCCTTTATGACATTCACATCGACACGCTCGATGTTTCTTGGCTGCTTGAAAACGGACTTTTCTTCCGTAAGTTGAAGCACTGCCTTTCCTCCCTTTTTCACGATACGCAGCACACCGCTATCACCATTGAAAGCGGCAAGTCCGCAGATATCTCCGTCCTTCATATTACTGAAATCTATAAGCACAGAGCCTGTACATTCCGGGCCCGACATGCGCTGTGTCAGAGTGTTAGGAGCGAGATTCAGATTATTGACCACGCGCGCCGTCTTGAGACGCATAAAGCCTGGACGCTCTGTAAGGCTCCACGCCTCGTCGATAGGATTATGATTCCACTGCCAGTATTTGCTTAGACCGGTGCGGGCGTGATAACCGAGCGTTGCGCTGGACTCAGCCGATGGCAACTGTGGCAGGTCGAACTCATCGCTGCCGATGATGCCTTTCACTGACGGATGTTTCTTGCTCATATCGTTTGGCGTACGGTAGGCACGCTTGTCCAAACGGATATTGTTAGTAGGATTGTCGCCCTTGCTCTCATTGACCTCGTTGTTGATAGTGCCTGTGAACTCGCCGACCATTGGCCATCCGTCAACCCAAGTAACAGGCAGAGCACAAGGAACACGGCCGATGCCGCCACGATCCTGGAAGATGAGCGCCCACCAGTTCTGGTCGCTTTGGTCATCGCCGACAAGACAGCCCTGCCCTACTCCGCCGTAAGTCTCAAACGGCGTTTCAAGGATAATCTTCTTCTCGTAAGGACCGGTGATATTGTCCGCACGATAACATACCTCACGACGGAAACGGCCCTGCACGCCCCATTTCATGGAAATCATGCAAAGGTAGTACTTGCCGTTATGCTTAATGACGCTGCTGCCCTCAAGCAAAGCGCCTTTCTCCTCGTCGTCACGCTCAAAGAGTTGCTTGTTTACGCCGCCTTCAAGCTGTCCCTGCAGGTCGGGGCGAAGCTCTATCAGTCTGCCGTTCTCGCAGAACATGTAAACCCTGCCGTCCTCGTCGAAGAAGAGAGAGCCGTCGTGCATGTGCGGTGGACGCGCAACAAGTGTCCACGGGCCTTCAGCCTTGTCAGCGGAATAGACAAAACCCTTTCCGGGAGCGCCGTTGGCAGTGAACCAGACATAGAACTTGCCCATGTGGTAACGGATGCTTGACGCCCACTGTCCCTGGCCATATACAGTAGCATCACCTTCGAGGTTGTAGCGCGGGCCGTCGTCGATGCGGTCAAAGACATAACTTACAACCTCCCAGTTCACCATATCTTTCGACTTCATGATAGGCGCTCCAGGCATTAGGTGCATCGTTGTACTGACCATGTAATAAGTGTCAGCAACCTTGCACACGCTGACATCCGGCACATCAGCATTGATAACAGGATTACGGAAGGTGGACTGAGCCACAACATTCACACAGAGCAGTAACACTGCGAGAAAAGAAAAGAAATGTTTTTTCATAATATTAATTTTTTACAATCTCACAACTTGCTTCACGCCCTTCACGCCCTGCAACTTCTTCATCAAGGCATTGAGGCGTTGCTGACCTTCCACAGAGATTGTTATCTGTCCAGAGAAAAGTCCGTCGTGAGAGTTGATGTTTATTGAGCGCATAAGGATATGCTCTTCTTTGGAAATAACATTTGAGATGTTTGACACAATGCCAATGTCGTCATGCCCCACGATGCGCAGGGTAATGTCATATTGGGCAGTGCCCTTGCCGCTCCATACCGCCTTTACGATACGATAACCATAACGGGCGCGCATATCCTTGGCGTTAGGACAATCTTCGCGATGAATCTTTATACCCTCGTTGATGGTTATGAAGCCGAAGACATCATCGCCGTAAATAGGATTGCAGCAGCGGGCAAGCGTGTAATCAACGCCTTTAAGGTTCCGGTCAATGACAAGGACATCCTCACCGCGAGCAGCGAAATGCGACCTTATGGCACTGTTCACAGCATCATTGTTGAGCACAAAATTCTCTGCGCTTCTCTGCTCTTCTGCCTGCTGGTTGGCGCCAGGCTTCGACAGTCCGTCCTCCTGATTCTTAACCTCTATATACTTGTCGATAACCATTGAGATGTCGAGCGAGGCGTTTGCCACATCACGATAGAAATCGGCCATCTCCTTATAGCCCAACTTCTTAATCATGTGGTTGAGGGCTGACTCGGTAAGTTCCACCTTGCGGTTCTTCAAACGGCGTTCGAGCATCTCCTTGGCATAAAGGCCATCTTTTATCATCGTTTCCTTCAAAGCGAGACGAATCTTGTTTTTCGCACGACTTGTAACCACGATATTCAGCCAGTCGTGCTTTGGAGTCTGCTGCGACGAGGTCAGAATCTCAATATTGTCACCACTCTGCATCTCATACTTGAACGGCACAGCCTTTCCGTTGACTTTCGCGCCGGTGCAGGCATTGCCCACCTTTGTGTGGACAGAATAAGCGAAGTCGAGAACGGTAGCACCTTTCGGGAACTTCTTCAACTCGCCCTTTGGAGTGAACACAAAAACTTCCTTTTCGTATGTGCCGGCAGAGAAATTATCATAAAGGTCGATATTGTCGGATGTCTCAAGAGCCTGACGAATCTGGTTCAGCCAAGAGTCCATGCCGCCCTCGCCTTTTATTCCCTTGTAACGCCAGTGGGCAGCAAGACCTTTCTCCGCAATCTCATCCATTCGCTCCGTGCGTATCTGCACCTCAACCCACTTCTGCTGCGGACCGAGGACCGTGATGTGCAAGCACTCGTAACCATTTGACTTAGGCACACTCAACCAGTCGCGCATTCGTTTCGGGTTAGACTGATACATATTGGTTATCAGCGCGAATGTCTGCCAGCAAAGCACTTTCTCCTGCTCAAGCGGTGAGTCGATGATGATGCGGATGGCGAAAAGGTCATACACTCCCTCGAACGGGCAGTTCTGTTTCTTCATCTTCTGCCAGATGGAGTGGATGGACTTTGTACGCCCCTTGATATGGAACTTCAATCCATTGTCCTTCAATATCTTCTCAATAGGCTCTATAAACTCCTTTATATACTTGTCGCGCGCCGTCTTGGTGGCATTCAATTTCTCCTTAATATGATAGTAAGCGTCGTGCTCCAAATATTTCAGCGACAAGTCTTCTATCTCACTCTTCAACTGGTACAAGCCGAGTTTATGGGCGAGAGGAGCATAAAGCAAGGCGGAATCCTGAATGGTTTCAGTAGGTATTGTCTCCAGTTCAGGCACATGGCGCAAGAAAGCCACCGTCTCGGCAATGACAATAAGTATGACGCGAATATCCTCACAAAGGGACATCAGCAGATTGCGGAAGTTCTCGTTGGCTATGACATGCTTATTATTATACAGCGCCCTTATCTTCAGATAACTGACAAGGATGCGGTATGACGGTTCGCCGAAATCCTTACGCACATTCTCCAGGTCCTCGTCCCTGTCGTCAAGAAAGCAAGGTGACAGCAGGATGGCAATGATTGAGTTACGGCCAAGTCCCAAATCGTTGACCGCAATATCACATACGCGAACACTGCTTTCCATCGGATTCCGACCGAGAAAGTCGGGCTGAATCTTTCCAGCCTCTTCTGCCTTGTATATATATTGTGAGACGAGCCTACTGTCGTCGTCAGATAGATAGTTCATCTTAAAAAAATATTTTGGCCACTTACTTAGATAGGTTCTACCACCCAAAAGCCTTGGCATTAAGATTCCATTTTCCCTGCACCTTTAGAATCTGTTCAATTATGTCGCGCCCGACACCCTGGCCACCGTTCACCGGCGAGATATATGTAGATATCGCCTTTATCTCCTGACAGGCATCGGCAGGGCAGCAAGGACAACCGCAGAGACGCATTATCTCGTAGTCGGGAATGTCGTCGCCCACATACATTATCTCCTCATCGGTCAAGCCGTACTTCTGCTTATATTCCTCATAAGTCTGAATCTTACGGGAGCAAGCAATGTAAATGTCGGTCAGTCCGAGGCCTTCATATCGCTTGCGGATGCTCTCCACCTTCGCGCCGGTGATTATGGCGAGGCGCAGTCCGCACTTCACCGCTAACTGCATTGCATAGCCGTCCTTGATGTTCACCGTGCGGATGGGATTTCCGAAGTTGTCCATCGGGATAGTGTTATTGCTCAAAACTCCGTCAATGTCGAATATCACGGAGCGTATTTTATTTAAGTCGTAGTTTATCAAAATTGTATAAGGTGGGGGTCTATGAGGTTAAGGTTGTAAGGTTCTAAGGTTTAAGGTTCTAAGGTTAAGGTTTAAGGAGCAAATTCATTAATCGTTCCTTCTCCGACATCTATCGTTTTCGGCTGTTTTGAAAACTCTAACAGATAGCGTCTGACAGGCTTCTTCGGTGATGTCTTAACTCCGTATATTTTAGAGGGAAACAGTCCTGCGAGTGTTGCATCAAAGTCAACATCGTCTTTCACCTCCGACGGTATGATAAGTGATATTGTTCCTTGTTTGTCAAGCAGTTGCGCCGTCGCTCGCATCAGGTCATGAAAGCTCAACGAGTCGGTGTGTCTGGCGAGGTTACGCTGCTGGTCTGGACATTTGAGCGAGTTCTGGAAATACGGAGGATTACATATTATCATGTCATAACCGCCGCTATTCTCTTCTGCGCAAAACTCCTGCAACGCGCAATGTCTCACCTCCACCCTTTGCTGCAAATTGTTTCGCGCCACATTCTCAAACGCCTGCTGGCACGCGCCTTCGTCTATATCTATCGCCGTGACCTTTGTGTCAGGGTAACGCACAGCTATAAGCAGTGCAAGCAAGCCCGTGCCTGTTCCTATGTCGAGAACGCGCCTCGCTGTAGTTGCTTCTTTGGGCTGGAGAGTCGCCCATCGTCCGAGAAGAACTCCGTCGGTGCCGATTTTCATCGCACACTTCTCTTGCGTCAGCCGCAAACCTTCTATGACAAACTCCTTCTCCATAATGACATCAACATTACAGCTACCATTTATTAAGGTGAACATTTTCCCATTTCAGCGTATCCTCATCTTGCGGAGCAAGCTCAGTTTCCTTATGACCAATGCCTACAATGCAAAGAACATTCTGGTTTTCGGGAATGTCCAAGACACCACGAACAACATCCTCAGAGCTTGTTCCATCAGCAAGCAAGCGCTTGTGTATCTGACACCAGCAAGCGCCAAGTCCCAAGTCTTCTGCCTGAAGCAGCATGCCGTAAGCGGCTATCGCTCCGTCCTCCAGCCAGCAGTCGTTTTCCAAAGCGTCGCCACAAACCACGACAGCCAACCGGCAATTCTTGAGGAAGCCGCTGCCCGACGATTTTGCATCAGCCAATTTCTCCAGGTCTAACTTGTCTTCCACAACCACAAAATGCCATGTGCATCTGCCTCGTGAAGATGGTGAGAGCAACGCTGCGCGAAGAATAAACTGCACGTCATTTTCAGAAATCTCCTCAGCAGAGAACTTCCTGTAACTGCGTCGCTTCAAAAATAAATCTTTTATCATTGTTCAGTAAGGTTTATGCAAAGCATTTATTTCTCTGCTTCCTCTAACATTATGCTTATCATTTCGGCTTCGTTACAGCCTGTGTTATGATACTTCACATTGCCATTCTTTCCGATGATGAGATATGAAGGCCAGCCGTCGAAACTGAAACGCCTGAAGATTTCCTTTACAGATTCCGCACTGTAGCGGTAGTGGTCGCCGTCTATCTCTGGAATCATGCTGTTCCAGTTGTTTTCCGGCGAGGAAGTGTCGGTGAGATAAACGAAGTCGATGCCCTTTGCTTTTAGTTCGGCTTTCTTCGGCTCCATCTTCTTTATTGCTTCACGGCACGGGCTGCACCATGTAGCCCAGATGTCTATCATCACCACCTTTCCTTCGTGCTTCTTGCATATCTCGGCAAGTATGTCGTGAGAATCGACAGGAATGTTGTAAACATTTGCGATATTAGTGTTCTTTAGTTTCTCCCGACGGGCAACGAGCGAGTCGTTTATGGCAAGGTAATAATCTGCAACCGCCTTCTTTGGATGCTCATTTATATATTTAATAAGAGCTGGTTCAAACGGAGTGTTCGTCTCGATATTTTGCGCGCACAGCATACGAATGTAAATGTCGTGAAACAGTGTTGCGGTGTCTCCAAACAAATCTTGTTCCCATTCCTTGTGCAGTTTTTTATATTTCTTTTCAACCTCAGCTGTGTCAACAGGCTGCTTTTGCAACATTTCATTGAGAGCGCTGGTGATAATGCTGTCAGTGTTGAAAGTCATGTTTACCGGGTTTCCCAAGTCGCTAATACTGTTACTATACATCAATGTATTGTCTTTAGGAAACCATTTCCCGTCCTTCACGAGTTTATATATGGAGCGCGGAGTCCAAAAATGTTTGCCTGCTTCGCGATATTCTCTCTCTTTTGTATAACTGTTTTGGACAAGATGTTGAGGGATATCTGTGCGGATGTTTATTGCTGCTATCTGCTTTGCGCGAGGCGAGATATTGCTCATAGCATTTATCTTTGCAATAACCTCTTCTGCCCAGTCCATAGATGCCTGCTGATATTTCTCGTCTATGCCAAAGAAATCCGTTACGCCATGCTTTACAAGATATTGTTCGTCAGGTCTTTGCATTTCATTCACCGTTATGAAAGCATTGTTCACATCGGCTAACCCGCCCTTGAAGACGAGAGAACTTGTGTTCATTGCATTATTATGCTTCGGACTGAGAATAACCTTATGATTATCGGCTGCAGCATCAATATACACCTCGGTCGCATTGCCGTCTTCAAGGACAATAGCCCTTACAAAACTCTTGTATCTGTCATTTTCATTCAAAATAAGTAGCGCGGGCGTATGACTTTGGCTCAGTGGGATATCAAGAGAGAAGTCGCCATTGCTGTCTGCAAATGTTTCGACCTCAGTGAGTCTTCCATCAAGAATTCCCAATAGTATTACTTGCACCGCATATTCTTGTCCAGACTTCAATCCATAGACATGACCTTTCACCGCAGTCTTTCCTATACGATATTCTGGCATCTGCAACGAATAAGCAGATTCGTCCCACTTACTTGCGCTTGCGATAATATCATCTGGTATGAGCGACTTGTATGGCGCTACATCATCGTAACTCTTTGTCAGGTCAATGCCAGTAACAAAGAACTCGTTTTCTCCAAAGCCCTCATGGAAATCTATCTGCGTGGTCTGCTTGTCAATAGGGGGGAAGGTTAGCGTAAAGTGACTTTCGCCATTGATGGAGTCTGGGAGGATGAATTTGTCAAGTTCTATGTCAGCACTCACAAGGCGCAGCGTGTCGCCGTTGGCAATGATTGCACTGTTACTAACAATCTGGTAATTTGACATCTTCCAGTATCGTGGCACATAATAGTAGCAGCAGTGAAGCACAGTCTGCTTCTTGAACAGTTCCACCTTGTTGATGGCTATTGAGCCGTCGCAAGTNCTGTTGCCTGCAATCTGATACCACGCCTCCTTATAGTATTGTGTAGGATAGTAGTAGCAGCCGTGCAGCACGGTCTGCTTCTTGAACAACTCCACCTTGTTGATTGCTATCCAACCGTCGCAAGTGCTGAAGGCTGGATAGGTGATAGTCTTGATAGGATTCTGCGCAAATGAGCAGAGAGATATAACTGTGAATAACGCTAAAAGAATCTTTTTCATTGAAGGTGGGTTCTATAAATTAGCTTGAGGCATTTTTGGGGGTTTAACTTCATAAACTATCTTCTGCAGGGCGATTCTTTGCCAAAGAGGAACTGTGACTTGTAGCCGCCGCAGTCAACCACAATCTTCTCGAAGACTATTGCGGGGTCTTTCGGAGTGAGCGTCAGGGTGTGTGTCTGCGACGCGGCGACCTTGAAATCCACAACGCTCTCCACAACGCGGCGCGCTACAGTGGGGTAATACACCGAGTAGCAGTTCTCCGGTTTCTCGTTGAGGTTGCCGTTGAAGTTCACCTCCTGCGGCTCCGCTCCGTCAAAAGATACTGTGTATTTATGACCTTCAGGGTTACGGAAGGCAAGGGTTGACTTCACTATGACATGAACCTTCACTTCGTTGACGCCTTCAGGCAACTGCATCTTGTAGGTCAGGCTCTCGCCGCTCGGCAGCGTTGTATATGGGCGCAAGGCAACGGCAGAGAGTGTGCGGCCCATATCGGGGATTATCTCCCAGTAGGTGTTTTCCGCAGCGTCGGCAGCGAAGAAATGCTCTGCCTCGATGCTCACATAGCCGTCTGACGGCTCAAAGACATAGCCGCCGGTGACGTTTGCCTTCTCGCCATCCATACGATGAACGGCAGGAAGCATGTCGTGAGGGAAGTTGTCGTTCCATGTCTTGTAGCCTATGTGCTTCTGTGTCATCATACCGTTCCATTTTCCGCAAGCCATCACCTCATTGTAGTCCTTATGCAGCTCGGCATCGCGCTTGAAGGCTTTCTCTGTCTTGTCAGCCCACTGGTTGCAGGCTGGGTTGCCCTCGTTGTAGAGTTTGTGGTTCATGGCCTGAGAGAAGTACATGTCGTAGATGTTTGCCATGGCCTGAACAGGGAAGAGGATGAGCTGCTTGTAGGCGTCGCGAGCATCTGCCGGCAGACGCATATACTGGCGCAGGGCTTCCGCCTCGAGACCGACATACTCGTCGCGCACCTGCTTCCATTCGCCGCTTTCGAGGTCGTAAGTGGTGCAATCGAGCATCTCGGCGGTTGTGCGGCCGTTGTATTTAGAGTAGAGGTTGAGAATTCGCATTGCCTCGTCAGCCTCTGAGTCGCCGAAGATGGTGCGGCAGAACTCGAGCGGATGAAGCATCAGTTTTGACGGAGAGTCGTATTTCTTCGGGTTCCAGGCGAGGTCGAGGAAGAGTGTGATAGGATATTCCATCGGCTTGAGGTCGCCCACATTAAGCACCCACAGCTTGTTTACGCCGTAGTCGTAGGTCAGCGTCATCTGCTCCCACAGGTTTTGTATCGGTGTGACATTCATCCACTTGGAGTTTCGCGGCGCTCCCACATAATCCACATGGTAGTACATTCCGAAGCCGCCCTTGCGCTTGGCGAGTTCCTCGGCGGTAGGCAGCTTGCGCACATCGCCCCAGTTGTCGTCAGAGAGAAGGATGGTGACATCGTCGGGCACCTTCAGTCCGAGTTCGTAATATTTCTGCACCTCCTTGTAGAGCGCCCACACCTGCGGACGTTTATCTGCCGCCTTGCCCGTCTCCTTGGCAATAATCTTGCGCTGGGCGGCGATGACGTTCTCGAGCTGCTTCATGATGAGCTTGTCTTGTGCCACAAACTCATCGTCGTGACCTTCCTGACCTCCAAGAGGAGCGTCGCCATCGCCACGCATACCGATGGTTATGAGGTCCTCGTTGTTCTTTGAGCGCGCTATACCTTCGGCGAAGAATTTGTCGAGAACCTTAGAGTTGGTGTTATAGTCCCACGCTCCGTACTCTCCACGCTTTCGCGCCCACTCCTGATGGTTGCGTGCCATCGGCTCGTGGTGGGAAGTTCCCATGATAACGCCCATCTCGTTGGCTGTAGCACTGTTCTGTGGGTCGTCGGCATAGAACGACCACATCCACATTGCCGGCCAAAGGAAGTTGCCTCGCAGACGGAGTATCAGTTCAAACACGCGGCCGTAGAAGCGGTGGTCGCCGTAGTTTGTGCCGTAGGTGTTCTTAACCCATGATGTAAGGCATGGAGCCTCGTCGTTGAGGAATATGCCGCGGTAGCGTACGGCAGGTTCGCCGGCGGTATATGTGCCACGCTTGATAGACAGGTTCTTTGATTTTGCAACAGGAGCGTCGGCCCAGTCGTACCATGGCGACACGCCTATCTGCTCGGAAATCTCGTATGTGCCGTAGATGGCTCCGCGGCGGTCGGAACCGATGACATACATTGTCTGCTCGCCGTCGTTGACGGTAATCTCGTATTTCTCGGTCTTGCCTGTAAGTTCCTTGGTGCTGACCTTCTTAGCCTTCGCCAAGTTCTTGACAGTCTTGCTGTTATGAACGCCGATGAAGATGATGCCGCCCTCGGCAGATTTCCAGTCGGCAGCCGTCAGCACCTTCGCGGGTGTGCCGCAGACCCTTCCGAAATCGGCGGCAAGATTACGGGCGGCAATCTCCACACCGGGAAACTCCGTATCCACAACGATAGTAACAGGCTTCCCTTCTCCTATCAGCGTGAAGCGGTCGGAAGAGAGAGAGGTAAAAGTGATGTTCTCATGGTCGCGTGCCGCCATTGACAGGCTGCACAGAAGCGATAACGCAAATAATAGTTTTCTCATAGGTTTTATTTACTGAAAGAAATTTTACTGAAAGAAATTATCTTTTTAACTGAAAGAAATTTTCGTAATTTAACGTAATTTTTCGTAATAATTTTTTTTGACACTAATGGGCACTAATTACAACAAATTATCATAAATAATATTTTTGTCATTAGTGGCGTAGCCACTTGTCTATCAGTAACCCCACAATTTATTGTGGGGCTTTTTGTATGGATAGGATAGAGTCGTGCGCCTGGGCGTACGTCTCCATC
>JABUUE010000020.1:30674-68970 GCA_021443335.1 Bacteroidaceae bacterium | reverse complement strand
TGCATCTTGCGTTGATAAATAGAGTTTCTTGCGTTACTGTATGCATCTTGCGTTAATTAAGGGTGAGAAACTTGAGTTAAGTAGGTGGTCAAAATTATTTTTATAATATCAAACTAATTTTGACCACCTACTTGTCAAAAAACAATAGTTTGTTAGGGGAAACGAAATAAGTAAGCAAATATTTTATTATTAAGGTATATTTTTGCTAATTTTGCGGCCAGTATTGTCAGTTTTGTCGGTTTTTATTTGAAATATGCTGAAACAGTTTCTGCAAATAATGGCGCGCTACCTGAACCCATACAGGATGTATCTTGTGTGGGCGATAGTGCTTAATATCGTTACCCAGTGGCTCAACGTCTTTTCCTTCGTTGTGCTTATCCCGATACTCAACATTCTGTTCAAGATTGACCAGACGGTGTATCACTATAAGCCGTGGACATGGAGCACGCTGAACAAAGACCTTATCGTGAACAACGGCTACGCGTATGTTCAGGAGCTGATAGCCACGAACGGAGCTTTCGTGACGCTCGTTATCATGGGTGTTGCACTTGTCGTGATGACGGGCTTGAAGACTTTCGGATATTTCATTTCGAGTGCTGTCATGGTGCCGCTGCGAACGGGCGTTGTGCGCGACATCCGTATTGAGGTTTACGACAAGGTGCTCAAGCTCCCGCTGAGTTTCTTTTCTGAGGAGCGAAAGGGAGATATCATTGCCCGTATGTCTGCCGATGTGCAGGCGGTGGAGAACTCTATCACTTCTTCCATTGACATGCTCATCCGTCAGCCTATCGCTATCGTTGTGTGCTTTATCACCCTGTTTTCCGTAAGTTGGCAGCTGACGCTTTTCGTACTTCTTGTGGCTCCGGTAGCCGCGTGGATTATGGGCAAGGTCAGCCGAAAGCTGAAAAGCCAGTCGAGCGCGGTTCAGGGACAGTGGGGCGACATCATAGCGCAACTCGACGAGACTCTTGGCGGTCTGCGCATCATCAAGGCTTTCATTGCCGAGCAGAAGATGAGAAACCGCTTCCGCTTTATCAATGACGAGTTCCGCAAGGGCATGAACGAGATGGTTATCCGTCAGAACGCCGCCCATCCGATGTCGGAATTCCTCGGAACTATCATCATCGTGATAGTGCTTCTCTTTGGTGGCTATCTGATACTTGGCGGCACAGACCTCATAGACGCCTCAACATTCATCTTCTACATGGTGATTCTCTACAGCGTCATCAATCCGCTGAAAGAACTGTCGAGGGCTACTTATCAGATACCGTTGGGCTTGGCATCAATGGATCGTATAGACTTTATCCTGAAGGCGGAGAACCCGATAAAGGAGCTTGAAGTGCCAGAGCCGCTCAGCGAGTTCGAGGACAAGATAGAGGTCAGGGACGTGTCGTTCCATTATATCGAAGGCCGTGAGGTGCTGAAACATATCAATATCACTGTTCCAAAAGGCAAGACTGTGGCGCTCGTAGGACAGTCGGGCTCCGGAAAATCAACGCTTGTTGACCTCATACCGCGTTACCATGATGTGTGTGCGGGACAGATACTCCTTGATGGCAAGGATATCAGGAATGTGGGTATCAGCAATCTTCGCCAGCTCATAGGTAATGTGAACCAGGAGGCGATACTTTTCAACGACACTTTCTACAACAATATAACCTTCGGTGTTGAGAACGCGACAATGGAACAGGTCATTGAGGCGGCAAAGATAGCCAACGCCCATGAGTTTATCATGGAGACGGAGAACGGCTACAACACCATGATTGGCGACCGTGGCGGCAGACTTTCCGGCGGTCAGCGCCAGCGTGTGAGCATCGCGCGAGCCATCCTGAAGAATCCGCCGATACTTATCCTTGACGAGGCGACATCAGCCCTTGACACGGAGTCTGAGCATCTCGTGCAGGAAGCCCTCGACCGATTGATGAAGAGTCGCACGACAATAGCTATCGCCCACCGTCTGTCAACAATCAAGAACGCCGATGTGATTCATGTGCTCTACGAAGGGGAGATTGTGGAAAGCGGAACGCACGACGAGCTGATAGCCAAGGATGGTTACTACAGAAGGTTGACGGAAATGCAGGGGATGTAAAATCATTTACCATTTAATCATTTACCATTTAATCATTTAAATCGTTAAAATCGTAAATAATATTGTGAATAGAAAAGAAGAATTGAAGTCGCAGATACTGGAGTTGACGCGAGAATACTATAAGGAGGTTCACGGGCAGAAGAAAGCCTTTGAACCAGGCAAGACATTCGTGAACTATGGAGGTCGCTTCTTCGACGACGAAGAGATGGTTAATCTCGTTGACTCGTCGCTTGACTTCTGGCTTACTGCCGGACCGTGGGCTCATAAGTTTGAGACACGCATGGCGAAATGGCTTGGTGTGAAATACTGTGCTTTGACAAACTCTGGCTCGTCTGCCAATCTTCTTGCCTTCTTCACATTGACTTCTCCTCTGTTGGGCGAGAAGCGGATAAAGCGAGGTGACGAGGTAATAACTGTTGCCGCAGGTTTCCCCACCACTGTCAATCCGATAATACAATATGGCGCCGTGCCTGTGTTCTTGGACGTGTGTCTCCCTGGATTTGATATTGATGTAACAAAGCTCGAGGACGCTTATGTGGAGGGAAAGACAAAGGCTGTGATGATAGCCCACTCTTTGGGAAATCCTTTTAACATAAAGGCTGTCAAGGAGTTCTGCGACAGGCATGGTATATGGCTTGTGGAAGACAACTGCGACGCTCTCGGCTCGGAATATACTATCGACGGAGAGACAAGGAAGACAGGAACATGGGGACATATAGGCACAAGTTCCTTCTATCCTCCTCACCACATGACTATGGGCGAGGGTGGCGCGGTATATACAAACGACCCTCTGCTGAACAAGATAACACGCTCCTTCCGCGACTGGGGACGCGACTGCTGGTGCGTTGGCGGTGTTGACAACACTTGCGGCTGCCGCTTCACCGGACAGTTTGGCGAGTTGCCTGAGGGTTACGACCATAAGTATGTCTATAGCCATTTCGGGTTCAACCTGAAAGTTACTGATATGCAGGCTGCCATCGGTTGCGCCCAGTTGGAGAAACTTGACGATATCGTCGCTGCTCGTCGCGCTAACTATAAGACTCTCTACGAGGGATTGAAGGATGTTCCGGGACTGATACTTCCTGTTGCTGAGGAAAACAGTAATCCGTCATGGTTCGGCTTCCTTATTGCTGTTAAGGAAGATGCCGGCTTCACACGCAATCAGCTTACTGGTTATATGGAAAGCAAGAAGATTCAGACCCGCAATCTCTTTGCAGGAAATCTCATAAAGCATCCTTGTTTCGATGAGATACGTGAGGACAAGAGCGCTTATCGTGTGGTCGGTGACTTGAAGATGACCGACTTTATCATGAACAACGGCTTCTGGATAGGTGTATATCCGGGCATGACTTCAGAGATGCTTCAGCACATGATAGATACAATAAAATCATTTACCATAAGTTTATGAAAACAGTTCTTCTTGCCGGTGGTTTTGGCTCTCGAATATCCGAGGAGAGTTTATACAAGCCCAAACCGATGATAACGATTGGCGGAATGCCTATACTCTGGCATATTATGAAGGAATATTCCCATTATGGACACAACGAGTTCATCATCTGTGCCGGTTATAAGCAGGAATATATCAAGCAGTGGTTCGCGGGTTATTTCCTTCATAATTCCGATGTTAGCTTTGACTTCCGCAACGGGAAGAACGAGATGACGGTGCATCACAGTTATCTCGAGTCGTGGAAGGTGACCGTTGTGGATACTGGCTACAACACGATGACTGGCGGAAGAATAAAGCGAATACAGGAGTATGTAGATGGCGAGCCGTTCTTCATGA
Organism: Bacteroidaceae bacterium; assembly: GCA_021443335.1. Classification (GTDB taxonomy): domain Bacteria; phylum Bacteroidota; class Bacteroidia; order Bacteroidales; family Bacteroidaceae; genus Prevotella. Next base: position 65,098 of record JABUUE010000020.1, on the reverse strand, counting down.
CTTATGGCGATGGCGTCTGTGATGTCGATATCAATAAACTGCTGGAGTTTCATAAGAGCCACGGCAAGATAGCCACGCTGACTTCCGTGAAGTTGGCACAGGACAAAGGTGTGCTGAGCATTGGTGGAGACAACGCGGTGAAATCTTTCCGCGAGAAGAGTTCTAATGACGGCGCATCAATAAATGCCGGTTATATGGTTTTGCAGCCAGAGATTTTCGATTACCTGACAGGCGACGACTGTGTCTTTGAGCAAGAGCCGCTGCACAGACTTGTTCAGGAGGGACAGCTGATGTCGTACAAGCATACAGGATTCTGGCAGTGTATGGATAATATCCGCGAGAAGAATATGCTTGAGAAACTGCTTGCTAATGGTGTTGCTCCTTGGAAGAAATGGGAGAGGGCAGTGCCGAAGATAAACTAAAAACCATTTGCGATGCTCGATATATTCAACAGTTTCTATAAAGGAAAGCGCGTCTTGGTGACGGGACACACGGGCTTCAAGGGCTCGTGGATGTCGATATGGCTGAATGAACTTGGAGCAGAAGTGGTGGGCGTGGCTAACGAGCCTTTTTCCGAGCGCGACAACTTTGTGCTTTCCGGAATAGGGGAAAGGATAAAGGCTGATATCAGGGCTGACATTCGTGACGGTCAGCGCATGAAGGAAATCTTTGCGGAGTATCAGCCGGAGATAGTCTTTCACCTTGCCGCCCAACCTCTTGTTCGTCTCAGTTATGACATTCCTGTCGAGACTTACGAGACAAATGTCATGGGAACCATAAATGTCATGGAGGCTATCCGAGCAACTGACTCTGTGAGAGTTGGCGTGATGATTACTACGGACAAGTGCTACGAGAACAAGGAGCAGATATGGGGATATCGGGAAGACGAGCCAATGGGCGGCTACGACCCTTATTCTTCTTCTAAGGGTGCGGCGGAAATAGCTATCTCGTCATGGAGAAGAAGTTATTTTAACCCGAAGGATTATGGCACGAAACATCATGTCGCCCTTGCGAGCGTGCGTGCCGGCAATGTCATTGGTGGCGGCGACTGGGCGCTTGACCGCATAATCCCCGACTGCATAAAGGCGCTTGAGGCGGGGAAAACAATAGATATCCGTTCGCCAAAGTCCGTTCGTCCATGGCAACATGTGCTCGAACCTTTGTCGGGATATATGCTACTCGCAGCAAAGATGTGGGCAGAGCCTACAAACTACTGCGAGGGATGGAACTTCGGACCGCGCATGGAGAGCGTGACTCCTGTTTGGGATGTGGCACGACTGGTTGTTGCAAACTACTTCGGATTTAACGACGAAGAGAGGGTGGGAGAGAAACTGCGTGACCTTTCAGACCCTAACGCACTGCATGAGGCAAAGTTGCTGATGCTCGACATTACAAAGGCGCAGGTTCGTCTTGGCTGGACTCCAAGAATGAATATTGGTCAGTGCATAGAACTTGTCGTAGATTGGTACAAAAGGTACAGAACAACAGATGATGTTTACTCTTTGTGCCTTGAGGAAATAAAAAGGTATATAAGCCACTGAACATGAAGTACATCGTAACAGGCGCAACATCCTGCATAGGAAGTGCTGTTGTGGAATACTTGCTGAAGCATGGGGAGAATGTTGTTGCTACTATGCGACAAGGTTCGGAGAAAGCGGCGGTGTTCTTACGGCAGTTTGGACGGTTTGAGGACAAACTGCAGATTGTCTGTTGTGACATTTCTGAAATTGCTTTTTTGGAAAAGGCTGTTGCCGATGCTGATGTGTTCCTGAACTTTGCTTGGGCAGGCACCTCAAAGGAGCAGCGAAACTCTCCGGAGGTGCAGCAAAGGAATGTGGAATGTGCCTTAACAGCAATGCGAACGGCTGCAAAGATGGGCTGCAAACTGTATGTTGAGGCTGGCTCGCAAGCGGAATACGGATATAAGGATGGTGAGATAAAAGAGGATGCTCTTTGTGAACCTTTCACGGAATATGGCAAAGCAAAGTTGCGTTGTTGGGAGGAAGGACGGTTGTTGGCGAAGACTTTAGGTGTCGGTTATGCCCATTTGCGTATCTTCAGTGTGTATGGCGAGACCGAGAGCAATCAGGCAATCCTGCCTTATTGTATTCGCCAGATGCAGAATGATGAGTCAATAGAACTCAGTCCTTGCACGCAATACTGGAACTTCCTTTACAGGCACGATGCTGCAGAGATGATTTGTAGATTGGCAGAAAGCCTCACCCCTAACCCCTCGGCCCCCCAGCCTCCTAAAGGGAAAGAGGGTGATGATTACCTGTTTAAAGACCGAATAGAAGGCTCAACTGCGTGCTGTGAGGTCTATAACATCGCCAGCAATGACACGCGTGTGCTTAAAGACTTTATAGAGGAGTTTAGAGGTTTATGTGATGTCTCTCCTTTAATAGTTTATGGCAAGGTACAACCATCACGGCTTCTCTCCATTCAGCCGTCAATAGCGAAAGTACTTTCTGTGATAGGTGAGATGCAGTTCACTCCTTTTGCAGAGGGATTAAAAAATGAAATAGAATATATTAGGCAATTATGATAAAGGTTTCTGACTTCGTGTTTCAACATCTTGTTGACAGACACAACATCAAGCATTGTTTTCTTGTTACTGGTGGTGGTGCTATGCACTTGAATGACTCGATAGGACATACAGAGGGGCTTTCTTATATATGCAATCACCACGAACAGGCTTCTGCTATTGCGGCAGAAGGTTATTATCGCACTTGCGGACAACTGTGTGTTACAAATGTTACAACTGGTCCTGGCGGAACAAATGCAATAACTGGTGTGCTCGGTCAGTATCTTGACTCTATCCCAGGACTTTATATTTCCGGACAGATTAAGACTTCCACATATAAGCATTCTTATCCTGAGTTGAATCTGCGGCAGTTGGGCGACCAGGAGGCTGATATTGTGTCTATTGTAACTCCCATAACGAAGTACGCTAAGACTATATATGATCCTCTTGACATCAAGTACGAACTGGACAAGGCTGTTGCCATAGCCCTTGATGGCCGACCAGGACCTGTTTGGTTGGATATCCCTTTGGATGTTCAAGGGGCAATGGTTGATGAGACGAAATTCAGGGAGTTTGACCCTTCTGAACTGGCTGACCCTGTTAACCATGAGCTTGTTGACCAGCAGATAGCGCAGTTGACAGAGAGGATAAAGACGGCGAAAAGTCCGGTGATATATGTGGGCAATGGAGTGCGACTCGCTAAGAGGGAGGCAGAGTTTATACGCCTTGCCGAACAACTTAATATCCCTGTTGTTACGGCTATTAGCGGCTCGGATATTATCTGGCACGACCATCCTCTGTGTTTCGGTAAGCCAGGTATCTGCGGCGACCGCATAGGTAATATTATGGTTCAGAACTCTGACCTGCTGATCGTGCTTGGCACTCGATTGAGCATTCGTCAGGTAAGTTACGCTTACGACCTGCTTGCGCCTAAGGCATACAAGGTGATGGTCGATATAGACCAGGCAGAGATGCAGAAGCCAACGCTTAATATTGACATGCAGATACATTGCAACTTGTCAGAGTTTATCGACAAAATGCTTGCCCTCCAGCCCTCAAGGGCCGATGCCTGGATTGCTTGGGGCAGAGAGATAGAGGCAAAGTTGCCAACTCTCTTTGACGATAATCCTGACTGTGAGGGCTATACTAACTCATATAAGTTTGCAGATGAGTTGTTTAAGCAGTTGAAGGATGGTGATGTGTGTGTAACAGGCAATGGAACAGCCTACACTTGTACCTATCAGGCGATGAAGGTGAATAAGGGTGTGCGTGTGTTTGCCAATCAAGGATGCGCGGCAATGGGCTACGACCTGCCTGCCGCAATAGGCGCTGTTACTTCAAACAAGAATGGTAGGACTGTTCTTGTTACCGGTGATGGCAGTTTGCAGATGAATATTCAGGAGTTGCAGACGCTTATCACATATAATATGCCGCTGAAAATCTTCGTACTTGAGAACGAGGGCTACCTTGCCATAAAGACAACACAGAAGAGTTTCTTCAAAGGACACTTCACTGGAAGCAATCCTGAAAGTGGTGTCGTATGCCCTAATCTTGAGATGATTGCCGCTGCATACGGCATACCTTATACGAGTGTAAGCGAGAATGGACAGGCATTGCATGATGCCATAAAGAGAACGCTCAACAGCCGTGGCCCAATGATTTGTGAGGTACACATGCATCCAGAGCAGACGCTCTTCCCTAAGTCCGCATCTTTCTTGGATAAGGCAACAGGTAAGATGAGTTCTGCTCCATTGGAAAAGATGGCTCCTTTTATGGATGATGAGTTGCAAAAACAGTGCATATATTGAGTTTAGATATGAAAGAGCGTTTAGCGATATTTCTTATTACTTACAATAGAAAACACTATCTGAAAAGAACATTAGACCAGTTTTTTTCAGAGGAGTCTCCCGTGAAAGAATATGCGATTACGATTCTTGACAATGCCTCTACAGATGGAACTTACGAACTGATAGAGGAATATTGTGCCAAGTATCCTAATCTGACGCATGTGAGACATGGTGTCAATATTGGTGGAAATGCCAATATCTGTCGCGCATACGAGATGGGAGCTGCTTGCGGAAAAGAGTATGTGTGGGTAATAGCTGACGATGACAAATACGATTTCACCCATTGGAATCAGGTTGAAGAGGCTGCTAACCAAGGCGCAGATATTATTTGTTTGGCAGATTATATTTTCCCGGACAAGGAGAGTCGTGGGAAGAAACAGCATCAGATAATGCAACTCACCTTTGTTCCTGCCGGCATTTACAAGACCTCGTTGATTACCAATAGTGTGCTTATGGCGATGTATGATGCCATTTATACTATGTTTTCGCAGTCGTGCTTGACAATATATGCCATAGAGCATAACCGCAAGATTACTGTTTGCGACAAGCCTATAGTCTTCAACGGTCTGCATTTTGAAGACCATACTTCCAATAATTCATATACAAGAGGCGCTTCGAAGAAGTTTGTCTTGGCGAGAAGACGAGACACAACGTGGCTGTTGGGATTCTCAAATGTGTTGTCTCTTTTGAGTGACGATAGGTTGAAGGTTGAATGTATGGACACTGCCATACATTATGAGGATATATGCAGGAGCGAGGAAGACCTGAAACAATATATGTTGGAGTTGATAAAAGTTGCTCCAAACTATTTTGTCGAAATATATAATCTTCTTCCAGAGGAGCTGCAGAGACAAGTTAAACGAAAGACATTGTCAAAGAAAATCGTTGGTTTCTTCCGTATGTTTTTCGATATAAGAAACGAATATGTGTCTGGAAAGAAGATAAAGATTTTTACCTTCTTCGGAATAACTTATAAAAAAGTATGGCGGTAACAGTTCTCTCTTTCTGTATCCCAACAAAGAACAGGGCGGCTTGTCTGGATAAATGCCTTGACGCAATATTCTCCTCCAAATATTATGACAGTGAGCTTATAGAGGTCGTTGTTTCGGATAATGCCTCTACTGACAACACGCAAGAGGTCGTGGAGAAGTATGTCGCCACACAGAAAGGTATTATTTACAATCGCAACAAGGAGAATTTAGGTGTTGGTGGCGAGCTGAACTTTATAAAGGTGCTTTCTCTTGCTAATGGTAAGATGCTGAAACTTCTCAATGACTACACTGTTCTAACAGATGAGGCTATCAACACTTATCTGACGTTTGCGCAGGAGCATTATGCCACAAAACCGACGGCGGTGTTCCTGAATGGTAAGGCGAGAAAGGAACAGATATGCCATTCAATGGACGAGATGGTATATGCGGCGGAATGGAATCTCACTTGGATAGGTACTCATGTGTATTGGAAAGAAACATGGGACGCCTTGTCCGACAAAACGATGGCGATAGACTCTTGCTTTATGCAGTTGGACTGGTGTTTCAGATTGTTTAATGAGAGAGAGAACGTGTATGTGGAACGAGGAGATTTCTTCCACAATATTAAACTGCCGTCAAATAAGGTTGATTATAACTGGTTTGATGTGCATCTTACAAAATTCTTTTCTGTGCTGAGGCCTTATGTGGCAAGAGAGAAGATAAAGAAAAGCACTTTCAATCATGTGCGACACATTCTCTATAAATCAATGTATCATTCGTTTAAGGATAGATGCTTCAAGCAGCTTGGTGCCACAGAGTCAGACCGCCAGAAGGTAATCAGCATATTCTATCGCAATTTCAAAGACTGTTGGTGGTTTTATGTCCATTTTCCTTTTTATGTCTTGAAATTGTATCTTAAGAAATGGTTGGGATATTGGTGGATAGAGCGAAGGCTAAGTAAGGGGCATTAACTTATCCAACTGTTGTTTTACGGTTTCTTTAGTGAAATTCTTGCCATGTTCCTTCGCGTGGATGAGAATGTTTTCTCTAAGTTTTTCGTCGTTTATCAGATGTTGTATTGCGTCTGCCATTGCCTTTGCGTCACCAACAGGTGTGAGCAATCCCGCTTTTCCATTGTCTAATATCTCGTTCGGTCCCACGGGACAGTCTGTCGCAACAATAGGCAGACCGAGCAAAAGGGCTTCGGCAATTGCGAGGCCGAAACCTTCAAACTTTGCGCTGTGTACTAACAATGAGGCGCGCGCCATCCATGAGTGCGGATTTGATTGGAAGCCCAGGAAGTGAACTCTTGCCTCTTTGTCAGTGTCATTGCTTACTGCCAGTCCTAAGCTTTCCGCATAGTCTTTCAGTTTCTGTTCGTCTTTTCCTTTTCCTATTATAATAAGGTGTTCGGGAATATCCAAAATGGAGTAAGCCTTGAGCAGAGTGGAAAGGTCTTTTTGTGATTCTTCAAGACGTTCTACGGCAAGGATATATCGGAAGTTGCAGTTGATTTCCTCTGTTGCCCTGCGCTTTAATGCGTCAACATCAAGGGCGTTGTAGATTGATACAGTCTTGTCTTTAAGTTCTGGATAAAGGTTGTCTGCCTCTTCTTTCATCGCCTTGCAGATGAGCACTACCTTATCGTATTGCCTTAGGCGTTTAGCTATTCTCTGTGTTCTTCGCTTGTTTTGCTCAAGGAGTTTCTGAAGACTGAAGTGAATCCAAGCGAATGTTGGTTTGCTGCATTTTCTGAGGAATGCTGTGTGGCATGCGTCAAAATCTATTATCACATCGTTGTTTGCAACAAGGCGGTTGAGAGCATTCTGCTGTAGATGTCTTCTGAAAGGATTGATGATTATCTCGTCTAACACTTTCTCGGCGGGGTTACTCTGCTTTTTGAAACGACGTATCTTTGTGTTGCAGAGTGTTGGCGAACTGACAAGATATTCTACTTTGATATTCTTTGGCAGTCGGGAGTGATAGACCTCTAACTCATTCATTCTTACAGAAATGGCGAGTGTGATGTTGTAGTGCTTGTCTTCTGCAAGCATTCGCAGAACTTCCACAAGGACGGTGTCTATGCCTCCGTCAAGAAATCGGCTTATGAGGAATAAGAGATTCATTTTAAGGATTGATTATTTATTAATGATTATTGGTTAATGCGGTGTTTCTTCGCCCCGAATTAATAATTAATCATTTACCATTAATCAATAGTTACGTTGAGTTTATTGTGAATCATTCGGAACATATATTGCTGAATGATTGACTTCAGCTCTTTTTCCATTGCCGTTTGTTCCTCGACTTTTCCTTTCAGATTCTTTTTCAGCAATAGGTCGTTTTTGAAATCATATACGGCTGTTGTCTGCTTGCCGTCAAACTGCAGCAGATAGTTGCCCTTAACATATTGGTATATTCCGTTCAGGTAGTTTACTGCCCAGCAGTCTTTTTCTGGAGTGTTTATAAGGTCTTTCCCAAAGGCTATATAAGGCTTCTTGTATCCTAAATAGTTCAGCAATGTTGGCATAATGTCTATCTGCTGTGCGATGGCATCTTTCATTCCATTCTCCATTTCGCCATTAGGGTCAAAGAATATTATAGGAGAGCAGAAGCCGCCGAGGTCGGTCTGGTAGTAATCGTGGTCTGAAAGATTTGTATGGTCACTTGTCAGTACGAAGATTGTGTTGTTATACCACGGCTGTTTTTTCGCTGTTTCAAAGAATCTCTTTATGGCATAGTCGGTATATCTTATGCACTTGTGTATGATGATTCCTTCCTCCTTAAAGGTGTCTTTGTATTTCTCTGGCACAACATAGGGATGATGTGAGGAGGCAGTGAACAGTGCGGAGACGAAAGGTTGCTTGAAGTTGCTCATTGTCAGAGCGTAGTACTGCAGGAACGGCTCGTCCCATATCGCCCAAGTTCCATCGAAGTCTGCGTCGCCATTAAAGCGTTTGTCTTGGTTAAACTCCGTCCTGCCGAAGTAATCATCGAAGCCTGTTGTCCTTGCGAATGCTTGGAAACCCATTGAACCATTCTCTGCTCCGTGGAAGAACGCAGAGTAATAACCGCACGATTTGAGCTCGTTGGCGATGCCGCTGACATTGTTCATTGAGGCAGGGGTGAGGAAGAAAGGCTCAACAAACATCGGGATAGAGGAGAGAATGCTCGGCATTCCGTCGATGCTCTTTCGACCGTTGCAGTAAGAGTATTTGAAGGTCAGGCTCTTCTGCATCAGCGAATCAACAAAAGGAGTATAGCCTTTGTAATTGCCGTCTTCAAGCCAGTCGTTATAACCTCCGATATATTCCCTGCCGAAACTTTCTACAATCAGTATAACGATGTTTTTCTGCTTGGCTATAATGCTGTCGGCAGGAGTATGAACAGGGGAGTATATCTTCTCCGCTTCTGCCATTGGCATATAGTTTACCTCTTCGAAAATCTTTTTGTCGAAGGTTCTAATCAACGAGAATGGCGTGTTGAGAACTATGGCAGCCTCTTGCGGACGGTCGGCATACTGGTTTGCATTGCTGATGGTTATAGGTCTGACAGCAGTGGTGAAACCTCCTCGCATACCTGCTACGCAAAGCGGAATGGTAAGTGCAAACACTATCAGATGAACGATGTAGTAGCCCGCTAACCATCGGCCACCTAACCCCCTAAAGGGGGAATTAATTAAGCTGGGAGCGCGTTTGTCAGCCTCCCCCTTAGGCGGTTGGGGAGCTTTATAACACTTCCATAATCCCCACATTAGCAGGATAAAGAGCAGAACAAGATACCAGTGTCTGAGGAATTCCACTCCAAATACCGTACCTAAATTATTCTCGTTGCTGAACTCTTGGAATACGGTTGCTGTGGTTCGTCTGCCCGTGTAACTGAAATATACGCAGTCGCACAGGTTTGCTGCTATGCATATTCCGTTGCATACAAGGTATATCCATTTTGTCACGCGCTGCCAGATTACTGTCTCCTTGTAGTGCAAGGGGATAATCATCAGCAAGATGTACAGCGCGTTTGTATAAAGTATGGCTGATATGTCGAACTTCCAACTTCCGCTATGTATGTCAGTCAGTAACTGCCACGACATGTTGCCTGAGAATATTGACCAATTCTCAAGTATAAAAGCAATGCGGCAAATCTCATATACGATAAAGACCGCTATGAGGTTTGCCGCCAGAGATAATGGAGTTCTGATAATTCGCATATATTTTATATAAAGGAGTTCAAGAAGTTCATGAAGTCAAAGACAATACCTTTTTCAAGTAGTCATCAATCAAGACTAATGTCTTGAACTCCTTGCAACTCCTTGAACTTCATGAACTCCTTGTTTTACTACATTCTTTCAGGAACTTCTATTCCTAACAGAGCCATTGCGTTCTTGATAGTTTTTGCCACATTCTTCACGAGGAATAGGCGGAAGAGCTTGGTTTGCTCGTCAGATTCTCCAAGGATTGTGTAGTCGTGGTAATACTGGTTGAACTCTTTTGTCAGTTCGTAGCAGTAGTTTGCTATGCCACTTGGTGAGTAATCCTTGCCAGCCTGCTCTACAACAGAGGCGTAATCGTTGAGCTTCTGTATGAGTTCTATCTCCTTTTGGTTAGGATTAACGCCAGAGATTGTCTCGGAAATGGCGATGCCCTGTGCTTCTGCCTTGCGGAGGATAGAACGGATGCGGGCGTAGGTGTATTGGATGAACGGACCAGTGTTGCCATTGAAATCGATGGATTCCTCTGGGTTGAAGAGCATATTCTTGCGTGCGTCAACTTTGAGGATGAAGTATTTCAATGCGCCCATACCTACGATGCGTGCTATCTCGCGGCGCTCCTCTTCGGTCATATCAGCAAATTTTCCGAGTTCTGCTGATGTTTGGTAAGCATCGTCTATCATAGCAGCAACGAGGTCATCTGCGTCAACGACAGTTCCTTCGCGGCTCTTCATCTTACCGTTAGGCAGTTCCACCATTCCGTAAGAGAAGTGTACTAACTCTTTTCCCCATTTGAAACCGAGACGGTCGAGTAGGATAGAGAGCACCTGGAAGTGGTAGTTCTGTTCGTTGCCTACAACATAAATCATCTTGTCGATAGGGTAGTCGTTGAAGCGCATCTCTGCGGTACCGATGTCTTGTGTCATATATACAGATGTGCCGTCGGAGCGGAGAAGGAGTTTCTGGTCAAGACCTTCGTTGGTGAGGTCTGCCCAAACGCTGTTGTCCTCGTGGCGCTCGAAGAGACCTTTTGCAAGACCTTCCTCAACCTTCGCTTTTCCTTTGAGATATGTCTGGCTCTCGTAATATATCTTGTCAAAGCCTACGCCGAGTGCTTTGTAAGTCTCATCGAAACCGGCATAAACCCAGTTGTTCATTTTCTCCCACAGCGCGCGTACCTCAGGGTCGTTCTGTTCCCATTTCACGAGCATCTCGCGACACTCCTTCATAAGTGGCGATTCTGCCTCTGCCTTAGCTTTCTTCTCGTCGTCGGTAAGAGAGTCATCGTAGCCTGCCATCAGTTCCTTCAGTTCTGCGCGGTAGTGCTTGTCGAAAGCCACATAGAAGTCGCCGATAAGATGGTCGCCCTTTTTGCCTGCAGCTTCGGGTGTTACGCCTTCGCCCCATTTAAGCCAAGCGAGCATAGACTTGCAGATATGTATGCCGCGGTCGTTGACGATGTTTGTCTTGATGACCTTGTTGCCGTTGGCTTCCTGTATCTTTGCGAGCGACCATCCGAGGAGGTTGTTGCGCACATGACCGAGGTGGAGAGGCTTGTTGGTGTTAGGTGAAGAGTATTCTACCATAACCAAAGGACTGTCTTCCGTTGCCTTCTTCTCGCCGAAATGCTCATCGGCATTGATGGCGTTGAGCAGTGTGAGCCATGACTCTTGTGAGATGACAATGTTGAGGAAGCCTTTCACAACATTGAAGTCAGCGACAGCGTCACAGTGTTGCTTCAAGTAATCGCCAATCTCTTGTGCTGTGTCTTCGGGCTTCTTGCGCGACGTCTTCAGCAAAGGGAAAGTTACGAGAGTCAATGAACCCTCAAACTCTTTCTTTGTCTTTTGTATCTGAATCATGCTTGCTGGAACTTCCTGTCCGTAAAGTTCCTTTACCGCGGCAAGTGCTGCGTTGAATATTTGTTGTTCTATGTTCATTTTTTGTTGTTGTAAGTGTCTGTTTGTTATTCGTATGTATATGCCTCTTCCACTTGCTCGTTATTGCTGAAAACGCGTGTTAGCAAGCATAAAGCGACGTAGAATGCAGGGAAAGTATAGAAAGCTCCCACACAGCAAAGCAGGAAACCTGCCATGGCAAATATAGAGAAAAGAATGTTTGTTCCTAAAAGATGCCAGAAATTACCTGATGTGTTTCTCCAAGATTCTTTGAAAGCTTCGTCAATGGAAAGGTTTTTGTCTATCATATAAAATGGCGTAAATTCAAGACGGATAGCTAAGAATATACCCGGCAGAATGCAGAAAGCAAGACCCACACAGACGATAAACACATAGATTATCCATGTGGCAATAAATTTAAGGTAAACCTCGATAGGCATCTTGAAGGCATCAAACCCTGCTTTCTTGCCGTCAATGGCATTGAATGCCATCTTTGACAGTCCAACCATAAATACTACCTGCACTAATACGCTTACCCATGCCCATGGTGAGAGATAGGTGTTGGATAGCATAGAATATAATTCCTGGAGTTCGCTTGCCTTGTATGTTGTGAACATGCTTAGGTTGGGTGCGGCAAAACTGTTGAAGATAGATGATACTATTTCCATGAGTATGTAAACGATGAGAAACATCAGCAGGTTTTTGTTCATGATTGAGCACGCATTACCAATAATGTCTGTGGCAGAAAAGTATCTTTTCATTATTCTGTTTGTTTTGATAGATTAGTTGTTAATGTAAATGTGTTTCTATGATACTCGTGTTGAGTTTCTATGATACTCACGATGAGTTCCTATGATACTCGTGTTGAGTTCCTATGACAGATTCTATACGAATTTCTGGAAGGTACCGGGTAAAGGGGAGTCGAGGGAGATGAGCGTCTTGGAAACAGGATGAATGAATTCGATGTGTCGGGCAAGCAAACTGATGCTTCCATCGGGATTGCTGCGCTTTGCTCCGTATTTCAAGTCGCCCTTGATTGTTGCTCCAATGCTTGCTAATTGGCAGCGGATTTGGTGATGACGACCTGTTAGCAGTTGCACTTCAAGCAGGTCGAAGTTGTCGCCTTTCTTCAAACATCGGTATTTCAGCACTGCTTTCTTTGCGTTGGGCACTTCGCGATTGTAGGAGTAGCTCTTGTTCTGCTTCTCATTGCGCACAAGCCATGACTCAATCTGCGTGAAGTCTGCCGATGTTGTCATGCTGTCGGCGGCGTCTTTCTTCCGTTCGCATATAGCCCAATAAGTCTTGTGCACATCTCCTTTTCGGAACATTTCGTTAAGCCTTGCGAGGGCTTTGCTCGTTCGTGCAAAAACGACAAGCCCCGAGACGGGTCTGTCAAGGCGATGTACTACGCCGAGAAAAACCTGTCCGGGCTTCGCGTATTTTTCCTTAATATAGTCTTTTACATAGTCAGACAGCGGTTTGTCGCCTGTCTTGTCGCCTTGGACAATCTCGCCGCTTTCCTTGTAAGCAACTATAATGTGGTTGTCTTCGTATATGACTTGCATTTGCGCGTTTACATGTTCATACCACCATCAACCTGAATGACCTGGCCTGTGATGTAGCTTGACATGTCGGAAGCAAGGAACACTGCGCAGTTGGCAATGTCTTCTACCTGACCAGCGCGGCGGAGAGGAATCTTCTTTGCCCATTCGTCGCGAACATCCTGTGGAAGAGCGGCAGTCATTGCTGTCTCAATGAAGCCCGGAGCAATGGCGTTGGCACGGATGCCGCGTGAGCCAATCTCCTGACCGATAGACTTGGCAAGCGCAATAAGACCAGCCTTTGATGCGGCGTAGTTACACTGTCCTGCATTTCCGTGAACGCCTACTACAGAAGCCATATTGATGATAGAGCCATTCTTCTGGCGCATCATTATTGGTGTGCAGGCATGGATGAAGTTGAATGCAGATTTGAGGTTGACAGCGATTACTGCGTCCCATTGTGCCTCAGACATACGCATCATCAGACCGTCCTTGGTGATACCAGCATTGTTTACGAGGATGTCGATAGAACCAAAGTCCTCTTTCACCTTCTTCACAACTTCCTCAGTCTGAGCGAAGTCTGCTGCGTTTGATGCGTAACCTATTGCCTTTACGCCGAGAGCAGCGATTTCTTGCTCTGTAGCCTCCATGTTTTCGTCACGGTTGAGGTCTGTGAAGGCAATGTTTGCGCCTTCCTGGGCGAATTTCAGCGCGATGGCTTTGCCAATACCGCGTGCGGCACCTGTGATAAGTGCATTCTTTCCTGATAGTAATGCCATAATTATGTTTTTGGATTTATTTATTATCTATTGATTGTTCTTTGGGTGACAGCATCTTGCCTAATGCGCCGTAAACGAATTTTGTTACTATAGGCTTGCTGTTTTCGGGTGTTATGCCGTGGCCGAGGCGTCCTCGGATGTATGGCACCTCAAGTCCTTTTATACAGTAGTGGGTGATGTCTGCCACAAGGTCTATGTCGTCGATGTCGAACTCCCCCAATGCCCTTCCTTCCGAATATACGCGGCGGAAGATGTCTATTTCGTCCTCGTCGAAATTCTTCCTTACGTTTTCAACCATCCAGATGTTGCGGAAGAAAGCGGCGCGAAGGTTTCCGTTGCGGATAACGGTCTCCTTTATCTGAGACAAGTGGGTGTATATGAGCTCGATAATCTTTTCCTGTGGGCGTATCATCTTCTCTGCAACTTCGTCCATTCGTTCAGACAGGCGTTCCAATTCAGACTCGATGACGGCGTAATATACCTCTTCCTTATTCTTGAAGTAAGTATATAGCGTGCGACGTCCCTTGCCTGATGTCTGGGCAATGTCGTTCATTGTAGTATTGTCCAGTCCTTTCTTTGCAAACAACTGACGGGCAATATCTATTATGTGGTTGCGGGTTTTTGATACAGACATGAACTATTATTTGATTTTTCTTGCGTTGAGTGCCGCCTGGTATTTGCGGGCGTTTTCCATGTGCTCCTTGTCGTCTCGCGCGAAGATGTGTGTGCCGTCAAAGGCAGGGCTTGCACAGAAAAACAGGTAGTCGTGGTTCTCGGCATTGAGGACCGCGTCTATACCGGAGATTGAAGGAATACAGATGGGGCCTGGCGGAAGTCCCTCGTAACGGTATGTGTTGTACGGACTTTTTGTTGACAGATGCTTGAACAATATGCGCTTGATAGAGAAGTCGCCGACAGCAAACTTCACTGTTGGGTCGGCTTGCAACTTCATTCCCTCGTGCAGACGGTTGAGATAAACTCCTGCCACTCTTGGCTTGTCGCTTTCTATGTTTGTCTCGCTGTCAACAATGCTCGCTAATGTTGACACTTCGATAAGCGACAAACCTTTTATTTTTGCCTTTGATTTACGCTCGTCGGTCCAGAATTTTTTGTATTCTTTCTCCATACGGTTCATGAACTTGTCTGCGGAATCTGTCCATAACACTTCGTAAGTGTTGGGGATGAACATTGCCGGCAGAGTCTCTGTTGTAAAACCGTATTTGCGGATTTTCATGGAGTCTGAGAATGCTTGCATGAATGTCGCACTGTCTGTAAGCATTTTGTCGCCAAGTTTCCGTGCAAGGTCTGGCATTGTGCGTACCGATGGGACAGTGAGCATAATGAAGTCTTGCCTGCCATTTCGCAGCTTTCTTAGGAATGACAGCGGTCCTATGTTCTCGTCAAGGAGATACATTCCTGGGCGTACATTCTCGTTATAGCCTAATTGTAGCGCTAATGTGGAGAATCCGCTAATACCTCCAGATGTGCAGACAGGCCTCAACTTGCATATTACTGAGTCGAGAGAGTCATCGCTATCAATATAAATCTTCGCTTCCTTGCCGTTGACCGACATGGCAGCGAAGAGATAATGATATAGCATTTCAAATATTACCAGCAGGCATAAACCTGCAGGCACGAGGTATTTTGCGGAAAGAAGTTTTTTGCGATCCATAAAGTAATTACCTTATTCTGTCGGCTGCTCGTACTTTTGCCTCGTCTTTGAGTATGGCTTTGCGGGCAAGGAAGAATAATACCATTGCTACAAACGGCAGGCATGATGCAAAGGTGGGCTTCATTTCACCGCCATGGTCTGCAAGCCCGGAGAATGCGCATATTCCAAAGATGATGTTCCACAACAAGGTGAAAACCACGGCTCCTAAGCAGAATTTCGCCTGCTTTTTGCGGTGTTTGTAGAGTAATAATGTTCCTACACTTTCGGAAGCGACAGATAACAGGAGTATAAAACCTATTATACTGCATATCGGAGTTTCCGTTGTTCCGTCAGCCTTAAAGGTCAATAAGTTATATACTGTATCGCTGGCTCCCATGCGTTCTGGGATAATCTCTGCGATAGGCATACAAAGACATACTACACAAGCAACAACAGCAAGTAGAATATATACAGTTTGAATTCTTTGCCACATAGTCTTTAGTCTTCTCCCCTATTAGGGGCAGAGGGTTTAATATCTGTTGCTTGAGTCCTTTTGTGGGTCGCGCCAGTATATCTGGTTGTCTGCGAACTCCTGTGAGGCGATGAGCGATGGCTTTGGGAGCTTCTCGTAGTAGCGTGAAATCTCTATCTGCTCACGGTTCTCGAACACCTCTTCCAATGAGTCGTTGTATGAAGCGAACTCATCAAGTTTTGCTTTGATTTCCTTCTTCATCTCTACGGAAATCTGGTTTGCGCGCTTTGAGATGATTGCCACGCTCTCGTAGATGTTGCCTGTTGGGGCTGCAATCTCGTTGATGTCGCGTGTGATAGTGTTTGTTGGAGCTTTTACTTTCTTGTAATCCATAGTCTTATTTACTATTTTACTATTTAGCTATTTACTATTATTTGATTTAGCTATTCGGATATTTAGCTATTTATTATTTACTATTTAGCAGTTTTCTGCTGTTAGAAACTCATTACCGTAATTGAAAGTATTTTCCTGTAAGTCTTACCTGTTATGGTAATCATACTTAGTACTTAGAACTTCATACTTAGTACTTAGAACTTCATACTTAGTACTTAGAATTCCTCGGTTTCTCTCTCGCCAAGTCGTTTCTTGCATTGTGCGATGTAGTTCTCAGCAAGCTTCCTGTCCTTGGATTCAGGATATTCGTTGATGAAGCCGTAGCATTCGTCTTCCGCATCGCGGTAGCGCTCTTCCTGTTTTGCCTCCACACTCTGCTTGGCAAGATGGTATTTGCTTTTCATTATAAGTAGAGAGAAGGCTTCGCGCTCCCTGCTGTAAGGATAGTCTTTCAACGCATTCTGTGAGGTAATGATACAAGCTTCATAGTTGCTTCCTCCGGTAAGACAGTTGCCGAAATATGAGCCAAGATTGAAATATAGTTGCGCAGAAAGCAACTCTTTTCTTACTAACTTGTCCTGCAACTGTATAAGTCTTTCCTGAGCTCTCTCCTTGCCCTTTGAGTCGGTATATATGTCAAGGAACTCCTGGAAGGCAGCTATCGCATTGACTGTTTCTGTTTGGTCAAGTCGAGGTTCTGGCGTGCTGTAATAGAGACTCTCGCCTATGTAGTAGCAGGCTTGTTCAGCATAGATGCCTTTAGGGTATGATTTGCAGTAGCGCTTGAAATATTCAGCTGCGGTCTCATAGTCTTTGTAGTGGAACTGAGCCATTGAAAGCATAAAAAGAGACTCTTCAGCCTTCTCTGTTCCCTTCAAGATTGTCACGACATCTTGAAGCAACGAGATGGCCTGTGAGTATTTTCCGCTGGCGTACAGCTCTTTTGCGTATTCGTATTTGTATTCGTTGTCTGGGCTTTTGAGCACTTGGTTGAATGTCTTTGCGCAGCTACAGAAAGCAAGCGCTGCCACAACGAGTAATATCAGGTTCTTTTTCATTCTGTTGGGAATTATGCACATATAGCAGGGTGCAAAGTTATGAATAAATATCAAAATACCGCTCTTTTAACAGTGTTTTTTTATTTATTTTTCATTAATATCAACATTAATATATTGATTTTCACTTTTTTTATCAATATCTTTGCTTCAATTATGTTCAAGCTGACCTCAAAATATAAGCCTACGGGCGACCAGCCCGAAGCCATAAAGCAACTTACTGACGGCATTCTCGCGGGGGAACGCTCGCAGGTGTTGTTAGGTGTTACTGGCTCCGGAAAGACATTTACGGTGGCGAATGTCATTGCCAACATAAACAAGCCTACGCTTATTCTAAGCCATAACAAAACCCTTGCGGCACAGTTGTATGAGGAGATGAAGGGCTTTTTCCCGGAGAATGCGGTAGAGTATTATGTTTCTTATTATGACTATTACCAGCCGGAGGCTTATATCCCGCATACAGATACATATATAGAGAAGGACCTCGCCATAAACGAAGAGATTGACCGCCTGCGTTTGTCGGCTGTAACCTCCTTGCTTTCGGGCAGAAGGGATGTCGTAATCGTTTCTTCAGTAAGTTGTATTTATGGTATGGGTGGTCCTGCCGCCATGCATGACACAGTGATAAATGTGCATCGCGGTCAGCGAGTTGACCGCAATGAACTACTGCGTAAATTGGTTGCTGCACTGTATATCCGTAATGATGTTGAACTGAAACGAGGCAATTTCCGAGTGAAAGGCGACACCGTTGACATTGCGATGGCTTATTCGGAATCTGTTTTACGCATTTCCTTCTGGGATGATGAGATAGATGCCATAGAAGAACTTGACTCTGTGACAATGAGACGAACAGGCAGTTTTGATGAATATCACATCTATCCTGCAAATCTTTTCGTTACATCTCAGGAGCAGACAAACAACGCCATCCGCATGATTCAGGACGACCTTGTGCAGCAGGTGGCGTTCTTTGAGGAGGTTGGCGACAATATTAAGGCGCAACGTATAAAGGAAAGGGTGGAGTATGATATGGAGATGATGAAGGAATTAGGTCATTGTTCAGGCATAGAAAACTATTCGCGTTACTTCGATGGCCGACAGCCTGGCGAAAGACCTTATTGTCTTTTTGACTTCTTCCCAAAGGATTTTCTCCTTGTCATAGATGAAAGCCATGTCAGTGTGCCGCAGATTTCCGGAATGTATGGCGGCGACCGTGCGAGAAAGACCAATCTTGTGGAATATGGTTTCCGTCTGCCCGCCGCGTTCGATAATCGCCCTTTGAGATTCGATGAGTTCCAGCAACTTGTAAATCAGGTTATTTATGTCAGTGCAACTCCTGCAGACTATGAGCTTCAAGAGTCTGGTGGCGTGGTTGTAGAGCAGGTGATTCGCCCTACAGGACTGCTTGATCCGGTGATAGAAGTTCGCCCGTCGGAGAAACAGATTGACGATTTATTGGAGGAAATACAGAAACGCGTGGAGAGAAACGAGCGAGTGCTTGTTACTACTTTGACGAAAAGAATGGCTGAGGAAATGACGGAATTCCTGCTTAATCATGATGTTCGTTCGAACTATATTCATTCGGATGTTGCCACTCTCGACCGTGTGAAGATTATGAACGACCTTCGTGCGGGATGTTTTGATGTGCTTGTTGGCGTTAATCTTTTGCGCGAGGGACTTGACCTCCCGGAGGTGTCGCTTGTCGCAATATTTGATGCCGACAAGGAAGGCTTCCTTCGTAGCCATCGTTCTCTTACTCAGACTGTCGGTCGTGCGGCTCGCAATGTGAATGGCTTGGCTATAATGTATGCCGACCGCGTAACGGCATCAATGCAACTGACGATTGACGAAACTAATCGCAGAAGGACAAAACAGCTTGCTTATAATGAGGCTAATGGAATT
This sequence comes from Bacteroidaceae bacterium, assembly GCA_021443335.1. GTDB lineage: Bacteria > Bacteroidota > Bacteroidia > Bacteroidales > Bacteroidaceae > Prevotella. Next base: position 45,861 of record JABUUE010000020.1, on the reverse strand, counting down.
ACTCCGCAACAAATCCGCAAGGACATAGGACGCAACACCCTTGCCCAGCACTCGGCAAATACTATTCCGGAAGAGATGCTGACAATAACGGGAAAGACTGCCGCGATGAAGCCTACTATAACAGGCAAGCATAACGGCGAGGAAAATCATCGTATATTTGAGACTTCGGGTGGAACGGTTCCTTATGCTTACACTGAGGATGAGATGCAGATGGTTGCAGAAGATCCGATAGTTAAGCGCATGACCAATGAGCAACTTCAAAAGTCCATTGACAACACCAAGGCTCTTATGCTTGCTGCTGCCAAGGAACTTGATTTCTTGCAGGCCGCACAATATCGCGACGAGTTACTTAGATTGCAGAACATTCTTGCAGGGCGCTCATAGTGCCGACCTGTTTGTTGCTCATTGCTTGCAAGTGAAACTTGAACTGCTTAACCTTCATTAACTGATTGTGGGGGTGCCGACTTCTTTAGGAATTTTTCGGTCATCATTGTCAATGCGCCGTCGGTGGTAACATTACATGCAGTGCCAAATCCATCCTGTATGGCAAAGATTGCGGTAGTAATGGCGAAGAATGATTGGTCTTCGTGGCCAAGAACTATACTATATACAAGTCCGATGCACGACATGTTTATTCCGCCGGGCACTCCTGGCGAGCCAATGGCAATGACTGATGCGAGGACGGCAAAGATAATCATTGATAACATGTCAGGCATTGTGCCATAGAAAGTGTAGTATGTTGTCAGTACGAGGAAAATCTCGGCGACAACAGAACCGCACAAGTGTATGTTGCAGAATAGAGGTAAAGCAAAGTCGCTTGTCTTAGGCTCAATCTCATCGGTCTTACTGATACATTCCAAAGATACAGGGAGAGTGGCAGCTGATGACATTGTTCCGATCGCGGTGAAGTATGCTGGCGGATAGACTTTTGCCACCTTCCATCCGTTTTTCTTGCTGTATAGTGTGGCAACTACGTACATTACAACAATCCAAACTAACTGTATGCTGATGATGATAAGAACTGCGGGGAGATATACTTGCAGCATTGACAGTTTGTCTTCGATGGCAAGCAGTGCGAAGTTTGAACCTATAAATAGAGGAAGTATTGGAACAAGCACATTCTTTACAATCTCTAATACCATGGTCTTGAAGTCTTCCAAGATAGTCTTGAAACGCTCCGATTTAATCCATATTGTGCCAAGACCTATTAGAATAGATAAAAGCAAGGCAGACATTGTGTCCATTGTTGGGAATGTCAGCTTTAGGAGATTTTCTGGCAACTTTGATATCGTTTGTCCTTCTCCGAAGTTGAACATTGGTATTGAAGCATAGCCTACAGCCATGGAAAGGAATGCAGCGCAGATTGTTGATATATATGCGATACCAATTGTGAAAAACAGCAGTTTTGTTACGTTGCCGCTAAAGCTGGTTATGCTTGGGGCAACGCAACCTATAATTATAAGTGGTACGATGAACAAGATGATTTGACTTGTTGCTTGTTTCGTGATTAGAAATACTTGAATGGGAATGTTCACAAGGCTCTCGGGAAGCGCCTTTGTCAAGAATCCAAGTATAATACCGATAATTATTGCCAATAACAGGCGGAAGATTGTAGAAGAAAGGAACTGTTTCATAGTTTTTTTGATATTGATAAGCGTTAGAAAAGATTAAGTGATTTTGCTGATGTAAAAAATACTGGTCAGATTTAGTTCTGACCAGTATATTGTTTGATTAGTTGTTCGTCTGACAGTTTGCATATCAGCAGACTGTCATCTTTTTCTGCGACAATATATCCGTCAAGTCCTTGAACAACGACTTTCTTTTCGTCTGTGGTATGAATGATGCTGTTCTTCGTGTCATACACAGAGATGTCGTTTCCGATTATCGCGTTGCCGTAAAGGTCTGTTTTTGATTGCTGAAGGAGTGAACCCCAGGTGCCGAGGTCGCTCCAGCCGAAATCTGCAGGACAAATGAATATTTCCTCAGCTTTCTCCATAACAGCGTAGTCGATAGAGATGCTTTCGCAGTCAGGGAAATACTTGTCTATTTCTTCCTGTTCCTTTTCTGAGCCGTAGATGGCGAGAAGGTCCTCGAAGATGACATTCACTGTCGGAGCATAGACGCGAAGGGCGTTGACTATGGTTTCAACACGCCATATGAATATGCCTGCATTCCAGAAGAAAGACGAGTCCTTGATATATTTTTTTGCTGTTGCAAGGTCTGGCTTTTCACGGAATGCATCTACGCGGAAAATCTCTTTGTTGCGTGTTGAGCTGTATGAAAGGTCTGCCTGTATGTAGCCGTAGCCTGTTTCCGGGCGTGTCGGTTTCATTCCAAGGGTTACGATGGCGTCTGTCTCGGAAGTGAAAGTCATGCACTGCTTGATAACACGCTGGAACTCTGGAACATTCATCACCACATGGTCTGATGGTGCAACAACAATGTTCGCTTTCTTGTCGATCGACTTTATCTTCCAGCTGACATAAGCAATGCAAGGAGCTGTGTTGCGACGGCAAGGTTCTAAGAGAATATTGCCTTTGGGAATGTCTGGCAGTTGTTCCGCTACGATATCAGCGTAACTGCGGTTGGTTACAACCCACACATTCTCTGGAGCGATAATCTCTGGACAGAAACGGTCGTATGTCAGTTGTAGCAGGCTACGACCAACGCCCAAAACATCAATGAACTGTTTTGGGCGTTCTGTAGTACTCATTGGCCAGAAGCGACTTCCGACACCTCCGGCCATTATTACGAGATGATTGTGGTCCATCAGGGATTATTCGTTAATAGCTGCTACGCCAGGAAGCACTTTGCCTTCGATAGCTTCGAGAAGTGCACCACCGCCAGTAGAGATATAAGAAACCTTGTCAGCGAGACCGAACTTGTTTACACAAGCAACAGAGTCACCACCACCGATGAGTGAGAATGCTCCGTTAGCGGTAGCCTCAGCAACAGCGGCACCGATAGCGCGTGAGCCAGCAGTGAACTCCTCTACCTCAAATACGCCGGCAGGACCGTTCCAAAGGATAGTCTTTGCGTCTTTGATAGCTGCTGCAAATGCCTTCTGGCTTTCAGGACCAGCGTCAAGACCTTCGAAGTCTGCAGGGATTTCGCCAGCAGGGCAAACCTTAACTTCTGCACCAGCCTTGAAGTCCATTGCATCCCAGTCAATAGCGTCTTTAGCGATAACTGCGTCTGTGCCAAGTACGAGGTTTACGCCATTCTCCTTAGCCTTTGCGATAACATCAAGAGCAACCTGGAGTTTGTCTTCCTCGCAGATAGACTTGCCAACCTCGCCACCAAGAGCTTTTGCGAATGTGTAAGTCATACCACCGCAGAGGATGAGGTTGTCAACCTTGCCGAGAAGATTTTCTATAATGCCAATCTTTGTGGAAACCTTAGAACCACCCATGATAGCGGTGAATGGGCGTTGGATGTCGCCGAGAACCTTGTCAACAGCGTTCACTTCCTTCTCCATGAGGAAGCCGAGCATCTTGCTGTCCTTGTCGAAGTACTCGTCGATAACGGCTGTAGAAGCGTGCTTGCGGTGAGCAGTACCGAATGCGTCCATTACGTAGCAGTCAGCGTAAGAAGCAAGTTTCTTTGCAAACTCCTTCTGTGACACCTTCATTGCCTTCTTTGCCTCGTCAAATTCTGGAGTGCCCTTTTCAACATCTACTGGCTTGCCTTCCTCTTCTGGATAGAAGCGGAGGTTCTCAAGAAGAAGAGCCTCACCCATCTTCAGTGCAGCTGCCTCTTCTGTTGCGTTTGCACAATCTGGAGCGAACTTAACGTCAACACCGAGAGCGGCAGAAACATTAGGAACAATCTGCTTGAGTGATTTCTTCATGTCAACCTTGCCCTTTGGCTTGCCCATGTGGCTCATCATAATGACAGCGCCACCATCTTCAAGAATCTTCTTGAGAGTAGGAAGAGCGCCCTTGATACGAGTGTCGTCTGTTACAACACCTTCTTTTGTGGGAACGTTGAAGTCAACGCGTACGATGGCCTTTTTACCAGCGAAATTGAAATCTGAGATTTTCATAAGACTTACTTTTATATTTAACAATCTTTGCGCATCAAACCTTTCGTGTGAAAGTTTTAAAAAGGCCTCACGCGCGTACCTTATTTTTTTTATATTGTTTGTTTTCTATGAATAGAAGTCCATGTGGCTGCATGAGCTTCTATTCATAGATGTTCCCTTTCGAATGTCGGGATTTAGAAGAAGAGGTAACGGTTGTCCTTAACGTCAGCATTCTGTATGAGCTCCTGCATATACTGCTGTGCTGCTGAAAGGGCTTTCTGCTGCAGTTTCTGGCTCATAGCTGCCTTGTCAAACTTGCCAGGAAGGTTTGTCTTCTCTGTTACCTGGAACACATAAACACCTGCATTACCCTTTACTGGAGCCTTTGAAACCTTGCCCTTTGCAGTGGCTACAACTGCGCCGCTGAGTGCAGGTTCTTGTGCACCTGTTTCAGGAATGAATGCTGGAGAAGCGAAGTTTATTTGCTTAACCTCTGAAACCTTCGCGCCTGCCTTCTGAGCGTCAGCTACAGACTTGCACTTAGAAGCTTTCTCCATAAGTTTCTCTGCCTTCTTGTCGTTGATGGCAAGAGTCTTGATGTAGTTCTTTACGTCCTCATCGTTAAGGTCAGCGTAACCTTCTGGATTAATCTTGTCAAGAACAACAACCATCAGGTGGTCACCGTTGTCGCCACATTCAAGGTGGTCAGTGTAGATGTCGCCTTCCTTAGTATCGTTGTTGAATATCCAACGGAGAACGTCTGCTGTAGAGCGAACACCAGCAACGTTGTGAGTGTTCTTTGTTACGTCCTTTGCTGTCTTAACCTCATAGCCATATTGCTTAGCGTTTTTCTTGAGGTCGTCAAGGCTTGGAGACTTGGCAACAAACTCGCTGAAGCGGTTGAACTCCTTAGTGCTTGTCTCCTTAGAGAACTGTATAGGCTTCTTTATGACAGCGATGTCGTACATGTCTGTCATAGCTTTTTTGCTTGTAACCTGAACGATGATGCTACCCTTTGTGAGGCTGACCTTCTGGATAGCGTTGACTTCACCCTTGAGGAGAGCATCAAGGTAAGCCTTAGTGTCCTGATCGAGAGTAGGAGCATTCTGGTACATTGCAGATGTCATCCACTGCTTTGCGCCTGTCTGGCCATATTTCTTTGCGATAGTCTCAAAGTCGGCACCGCCCTGAAGAGCGTTGTAAACAGAGTCTGCCTTTGTTGCTGCCTTCGCTGCATCGGCATCAGCCACCTGGATAGCGCGGAACTCTACAGAGTCTGGCAGAGATACCTTGCTGACAATCTTCATTACGTTCATAGTGTTGTCAGACTTGTTCTCCTTAACTGCTGTTGTTGCGCCTACTGCTGTTGAGTCAATCAGTGCCACAACATCTGAAGAGTATGAGTTTTTAGTCTTGGCGAGACCGTTGTAAGCAACGACAGAACCAGACTTGCGAACAACCTCAGCGAGGTCTGTTGCCTCTTCAAGCTGCTTCTTGTATGCTGCGAAATCCTTGTTCAAAGCGTTGATGTCTGCTGATGAAGGAACAATCTGGAAGTCAACATACTGAATGTTGCGTGTCTCTGTGAAACGACGGAAGCCGGCTTTGAGCTCCTCGAACTTGCTCTTCAAGTCAGACTCTGCAACCTTTACGTCGTTGTCATTAACTGATGAGAATGGGAATGCTGCAAGCTGGATAGTGTTCTCTTGGTTCTCTGCTTCAAACTGAGCCTTCTCTGAAATCTCGTTAGAGAGCATACATCCAGCGAGAAGGGACTGGTATTTCTGCTGGAGAATCTGGTTGCGCATGTTCTTCTCGAGGAACTGCCAGTATGTGTAGATAGGCTTGAGCTGCTCTGTCACCTGTGGGTTTTGATTCTTCTTATAGTTAGAGATGAACTCCTTGAGCATGTTCACATCAAACTTTCCTGTCTGCTGGTTAACGAATGGAGTTTGTGAGAGCATTGGGTGTGTGCCTTCTGCAAGCAGGTTCTGCATCTCCTTGTCTGTAACTGTAAGGCCGAGTTTGTTACACTCGTTCTCAAGAATCTTTTGTGAGACATAACTGTTCCAAGCCATATCGCGGATTTGGCTTAATTCGTCTGCGCTGAAATCATCTCTCTGCTGAGCGACTTTCATTGCGTTGGTGTACTCTTCAACCATAACGTTGAAAGATTGTACATCCAATTTCTCACCAAGCACTTCACCTGCACGCTGACTTGCTTCGTTGCGAGTGGTCTCACAAGAACGGAACAATTCTTCTGCGATGAAGGCAAAAAGGGCGAAGCCGATGATGCAAATGAGCAAAAGGCTTCTTTCTCTGATTTTTCCTAATACTGCCATGTATTTTTAATTTTTTAGTTTTTAGTATTCTGTTTTTGGGGATTTTTGGAAGTTGGAAATACACCAAACTTGACAAAATCGCTGCAAATTTATGAAATAAATATGATATAAAAAAATATTAAAGCGAAAAATGTCCTTTTCTCAAAACAAATATCAACAATAATCATCAAGATTTCATGTGTGGTTTACAAAAACGCATAACTTTGCGCCCATGTTGAAGCATTTATTAGTAACACTGTCTCTTTTTGTGTTTGTCCCCTTTTCTGCATTTGGGACAGGCCTTACTCTTTCAAAAAGTTTGGAAATAGACTTGAAGGATGTTGACTATTGCAAAGAGGATAGCATGGAGATATGCCGTTGGTTGGTTGAGGCGGCAACTGTTCCTGCCGAAGAGTCACCAGTGATATGGTTCGGCAAGAAGTTCCTTGGCCGGCCGTATGTGGCACATACTCTTGAGAAGCACAAAAGAGAGAGGCTGATTGTAAACACTCGGGAGTTGGATTGCACTACGTTTACGGAAAATGTTATGGCACTTGAACTCTGTCGGAGAAACGGAAAAACTTCTTTTGGGGACTTTTGCCAATATTTGCGTAACATCCGTTATGAGAAAGATATGGACATAGACTATGTCTATCGTAACCACTACTTTACAGGATGGGCAAATTCAAATATCGCGCGTGGATATTTTGCGGAGATTGCAAAGCCCGATAATCTTTTTTCTGCCACACAGAATGTGTTTGTGGATTATATGTCAAAGCATGCGGATAGTTACAAGATGATAAGGGAGACGCCAAACTACCTGCCAGGAATAAGGGCAATGGAGAAGCGGTTGTCGGGTGGCAGATATAAGTATATCCCGAAGTCTGCTTTTGTGAATACCAACACGCCGGAATTTCGTGCTGCCATCCAGGAGGGCGACATAGTTATTATACTGACAGATATTTTAGGCCTTGACACCCAGCATATTACATTGGCTCATTGGGACAGTAACGATGGCCAGCTGCATATTATGCACGCCTCATCTCTTCACAAGAAGGTTGTTTTTGAGCCGCTTACCCTCTACAAATATCTGCAACGCCAGAAGAAATCGCGGGGAGTGAGAGTTTTGCGATTGAACTATTAGGGTTAGTGTGAGACATTTTTTACTAACTAACACATTTCTCAATCCTTCCCTGCTACCACAATAACAAACTCTCCTTTGGGCGCGGTTGTCTTGAAGTGGGCAATGAGTTCTGCAAGGGTGCCGCGCTTGCATTCTTCATGAATCTTGGAAATCTCGCGGCAGGTAGCGGCCTGACGGTCTTCGCCAAACACTTCTGCAAATTGCTGTAAGGTTTTCAACACACGGTAAGGCGACTCGTAGAATACCATCGTGCGATGTTCCTCCGCAAGGCTTTGCAGCTTTGTCTGTCGCCCTTTCTTTTGTGGCAGGAAACCCTCGAAGGCAAAGCGGTCGCAGGGAAGTCCAGAGCTTACTATCGCGGGAATAAGTGCGGTTGCGCCAGGCAGGCATTCAACTTTGATGTCCGCAGCCGCAGCCTCGCGAGCAAGAAAGAACCCTGGGTCGCTGATGCCGGGGGTGCCTGCATCGCTGATGAGAGCAATGTTCTGCCCTCCTTTGAGCCGTTCAACGATACCTGCCGATGTGCCATGCTCATTGAACTTGTGGTGCGACATCAGATGGTTCTGTATCTCATAGTGTTTCAGTAGTTTGCCTGATGTGCGGGTGTCTTCGGCAAGAATAAGGTCAACCTCCTTCAGCACGCGGATGGCGCGAAGGGTAATGTCTTCCATATTGCCCACAGGAGTAGGCACGATGTATAGCGTTCCAGACATAATTAAATATTTTTCCATCGCAAAGTTACGCTATATATCCTCTTTTACTTTCTGTTGCGGATAATTACGTCCAATGAAATGAGCAAAAATGAAAATTATTTCACTTTTGCTTGCAATTGTCTGCATATAATCGTAACTTTGCCGCCGTAATGGAACAATATTCTCTTGGCGAAATACGCAGGCAAGGCCGTATAGAGGTTATTTGCGGCTCAATGTTCTCCGGTAAAACGGAAGAACTTATCCGTCGTATGAAGCGTGCGGAGTTTGCCCATCAGAAGGTGGAAATATTCAAACCTGCAATAGATGTGCGTTATAGCGAAGAGGATGTTGTAAGCCACGACAAGCATGCCATTCCCTCGACTCCACTCGACTCTTCATCGTCAATTCTGTTGCTGTCTTCTGACATAGACGTTGTGGGAATAGACGAGGCGCAGTTTTTTGACAACGGCATTGTCAATGTCTGCAACGAGTTGGCTAATAGGGGCGTGCGTGTTATAGTGGCTGGTCTTGACATGGACTTCAAGGGAATACCCTTTGGTCCGATGCCTGCCCTTTGCGCCATAGCTGATGATGTGACAAAGGTTCATGCCATCTGCGTTAAATGTGGAGCGCTTGCCTATGTGAGTCATAGACTTGTGGCAGGCGACAAACGAGTACTTCTCGGCGAGACGCAAGAATACGAACCTCTTTGCCGTGACTGCTACCAGAAGGCGATAGGCAAAGTTTGAGGCCTTGAACTTTGGCTTTTAGCCTTCGCAAGGCATTTTGCGAAACTTAGTAATGGCAAAAAAAAAACTTGGGACGATTTGGTTTAGATTGTTGAGATATTTTTTTGTTGAGACGAAGGAATGTAGCGGGCTACATGACTGAGGAACAGCACAAAAATANAAAATAACCAACAAGATAAATCAAAGCGACTCAAAGAAAAATAAAAAACGTAGGAAGTTCTTTTTTACCATTACTTAAATAAATAATATGAGACTTGACGGACGACGCGAAAGCAATAATGTGGAAGACCGCCGCGGAATGAGCGGTGGAGCAAAAGCCGGTATTGGTGGTATCGGTGGTATAATTGTTGTGGCTTTGATAACATTGCTCGGAGGTGGTGACCTCGGCGATGTGTTCAACGCTGTTGTTCAGAACAATGTTATCCAGCAACCTGCCACAGCAGGTGAGTATAAGCCGTCGGCGGAAGAAGAGGAATTAGCAAGTTTCACGAAGAAGATTCTTGCTGGTACAGAGGATGTCTGGACAGAACTTTTCCGGGAAAATGGCAGAACTTATGAGCCGCCAAGACTTGTCTTGTTCAGTAATGCTGTAAGTTCTGGTTGCGGAAACGCCTCGTCAAGTACAGGACCGTTCTATTGCTCTGCTGACCAGACAGTTTACATAGACCTATCTTTCTTCTCAAGTATGCAGCGGCAGCTTGGTGGAGGTGGCGATTTTGCTTATGCGTATGTTATAGCTCATGAGGTGGGACACCATGTGCAGTATCTCCTTGGCACATTGAATGAGGCTCATTCGCAGATGTCGCGCTTGTCTCAGACTGAAGCTAATAAGATAAGTGTGCGCTTGGAACTGCAGGCTGATTTCTATGCTGGTATATGGGCGCATTATGACAACAAGAGGTTTGACTCGCTCGAAGATGGCGATATCGAGGAAGGACTTGACATTGCAGCAAAGATAGGCGACGACTATCTGCAAAAGAAAGCGCAGGGATATGAGGTGCCTGATGCCTTCAACCATGGACGCTCTGAGTGGCGTGTCCGCTGGTTCAAGAAGGGAATCATGACGGGAGACCTTTCACAGGGAGACACATTCTCTCTTGCTTATGGGGATTTCTAAGGTGAGCACAAGTAAAAAAATCCACCTTACGTTCAAGTAAGTTTCTGAACACTTGCTTTTTCGCGGTAATAGCTCAGTTGGTAGAGCATTGGCTTCCCAAGCCGAGGGTCGCGGGTTCGAGTCCCGTTTACCGCTCACACCTCAAAGCCCATATAATCTTAAACCTATAAAAGTTTCGCTTGCGAGACTTGACCACTTACTTAATACATGAAAACGATATCTAAATTCCTCCTTTGCGTGGGTCTTATTGCTACATCAAGCATGATGTGGGCGCAGAAGCCTGACCAAATTAAGCCTACAGATTACGGTAGGGCAGAGGGATGTCTGCCAATTGTACAGACACGCTACACTGCCGACCCTGCACCAGTGGTTATAAACGACACTGTCTTCCTCTATGTTACTCACGATGAGAACGATGCCGACAACTTCAAGATGAAGGACTGGCTGCTCTACACTTCCACCGATATGGTAAACTGGGAGGACCACGGCGCGGTAGCTTCGCTGCAGGATTTTGATTGGCGAGTTCGCGATAATGGCGCATGGGCTTTGCAGGTGATTGAACGCAATGGCAAGTATTATATGTATTGTCCGCTCCACGGCCGCGGCATTGGTGTGCTTGTTGGCACTTCGCCTTATGGTCCGTTCAAAGACCCTATCGGAAAACCTCTTGTGTGGGATCCAAAGACTTGGTATGACATTGACCCAACGCCGTTCATCGACAAGGACGGACAGGCTTACCTCGCATGGGGCAACCCTGAGTGTTGGATGGTGAAGCTCAATGAGGATATGATATCTACTAAGGGCGAGATTGTGAAACTCCCTCATATAGAGGACTATCAGGAAGGTCCGTGGCTCTATTCGCGTGGTGCCAACTATTATCTCGCCTTTGCTTCCACTTGTTGTCCTGAAGGTATCGGCTATGCTATGAGCAAGTCGCCGATGGGACCTTGGACATACAAGGGACATATCATGAACCATACTCCTAAGACACGCGGTAATCATCCTGGCATCATTGACTACAAGGGACACACATACTGCTTCGGTCTCAACTACGACCTCAAGAACCGCATAATACCAGAGCATCACGAACGTCGTAGTGTTTCGGTGGCTGAGATGTTCTTCAATAATGATGGCACAATCAAGGAACTTCCGTATTTCCTTGAGTGCCCAACCATCAAGCCGCTATGTAACTTCAATCCTTACCGCAAGGTGCGCGCTGCTTATATGGCTCAGTCATGGGGCTTGCAGGCAGTTCCTCACGAGGGCTACCGCAATGGCTGGGAGGCAGAGAAGAAGACATATATCACTGATATACAGAACGGCGAGTGGATGATGCTCAAGTCCGTTGACTTTGGCACAGGAGAGCAGACACGCTTTGATGCTGTCGTGTCTTCACCACAGTATGGCGGTGTGATAGAGGTGCATGTGGATAGTCTTGGCGGTCAGAAGGTTTGCGAGGTGGCAGTGCCAGTAACAGGTGGTGCTGAGAAATGGATTACTGTGTCAACCGATAAGATAAACGAGGTAAAGGGAGTTCATGACATGTACTTCTTCTTCCGTTCCTCAAATCCTGAGCGCAACCGTGAGGCAACACTCTATTGCGACCGAATGTTCAACTTCGACTCATGGGAGTTCAAGAAGAAATATCACGCCTTCACAGTGGGCAATCATCAGTATAATCCCGACCCGGCACCTGTTGTTGACGGCGAGACAATGTATGTGTTCACGGGTCATGATGCCGACACAGCTACCTATTTCCGCATGCCCGACTGGCAGGTGTTCTCTTCTAAAGATATGAAGAACTGGACTGACCATGGTGTTGTGATGTCAACAAAGGTTTTCAAGTGGGCAAAGCAGGGTGACAACGCTTGGGCATCGCAGGCAATCAAGCGCAATGGCAAGTGGTATTGGTATGTGGCAGCAGAGGATAAGGCAAAGGGAATGCACGGCGTCGGAGTGGCTGTGGCAAAGAAGCCTACAGGACCATGGAAAGACCCAATAGGCAAACCGCTCATCCCTGGCGACTGGGGCTTCATAGACCCGTCCGTGTTCATTGATGATGACGGTCAGGCTTATCTCTTCTGGGGAAATAATGGCTGTTGGTATGCTAAACTCAACGCGGATATGATAAGCATTGACATGACGTTTGGCGATGAAGGCAAAGGCTATAAGCGCTTGGAACTTGAAGACCCTCAGCAGTTTGGGCCGTTAGTTGACAAGCGAGACTACCGACTGAACAAGATTGTTCCTAAGACTAACTTCGAGGAGGCACCATGGATATACAAGATTGGCGACACCTATTTCCTTGAGTATGCGGCAGGAGGAGTGCCAGAGCATTGGTGCTACTCCACATCAAAGAGCATTCATGGTCCTTGGCATTACGAGGGGCCTATCACGGGAACTTCTCCCGGTTCGTTCACCATTCATGGCGGCACTATAGACTTCAAAGGCAAGTCATATCTCTTCTATCATGATGGCATTCCTTCTAAGGGTAATGGTTTCCGCCGCACCACCAAGTTCTTGGAGTTCCAGCGAAGCACTGGCGGCAAGATTCCATTCATAGACCTGCCACAGGAATAAGGATGTGAAACTTGGATAACATAATAAAACAGGAGGCAAACACGCGTTAATCGGTGTTTGCCTCCTGTTTGTATTTGAACATTTAGAGCGGGTTAAACCTCCTCATCGTCAAAGCGTTTGCGCTTGAGCTCGAAGTCTTTCGATAGGTATTTCTCGCGCACAACCTCGTTGGCAGCAAGCTCCTCTGGCGTGCCTTCCGTGAATATTGTTCCGTCAAAGAGCAGATAGGCGCGGTCGGTAATAGATAGAGTTTCCTGCACGTTGTGGTCGGTAATAAGAATACCGATGTTGCGGAACTTCAAGTGCCACACAATCTTCTGGATGTCGCGCACGGCGATAGGATCCACGCCGGCAAACGGCTCGTCAAGCATTATGAACTTTGGGTCGATGGCAAGACAGCGGGCTATCTCTGTGCGTCGGCGCTCACCTCCGGAAAGCTGGTCGCCAAGGTTTCGGCGCACTTTGTTCAGACGGAACTCGTCGATAAGGCTCTCGCGTTTCTGCTCAATATACTCTTTCCACTCTTTCTTCGTGTATTCCTTTGGTCGCTTACGCATCTGCAAAACGGAAAGAATATTGTCCTCAACAGACATTTTCCTGAACACACTTGCCTCTTGCGCAAGATATCCGATGCCTTTGCGAGCGCGCTTATATACAGGGTCTTTGGTGATGTTCTCGTCGTCAAGGAATATCTGTCCCGCGTTTGGCACAACAAGTCCGGTGGTCATATAGAAAGATGTTGTCTTTCCTGCACCGTTAGGACCGAGCAACCCCACAATCTCTCCTTGTCTCACATTGATAGAGACATTGTTCACAACTGTTCGCACACCGTATTTCTTCACCAGTCCTTCAGTGCGAAGCATTGAGCGGTGTGGCGGCTGTTGAGGCTCCTCTTGTATGTTTGTTATATAGTTATCTTCCATAAATAGACTAATTTATGGCGCAAAGTTACAAAATAAATCAGAAATCATAATTCGTAATCCATAATTATTTGTAACTTTGCACCGATTTCTTGTTATGATACAAAAATATTTACATAGTTTCGGCAGTTATCTGATGCTGATGGGGCGCTCATTTTGTCGTCCCGATCGTTTACGTATGTTTATGAAGCAGTATGTCAAAGAGATGTCCGCTTTGGGCATTGACTCTATTGGCATTGTGTTACTCATATCGTTTTTCATTGGTGCTGTAATCTGTATTCAGATGAAGTTGAACATCCAGTCGCCTTGGATGCCTCGTTGGGTTACGGGTTATACCACTCGTGAGATTCTGTTGTTGGAGTTCTCCTCCTCAATCATGTGTCTTATCCTTGCGGGAAAGGTTGGCTCAAACATCGCTTCCGAGATTGGAACGATGCGTGTCACCCAGCAGATAGATGCCTTGGAGATTATGGGTGTTAACTCTGCCAACTATCTTATATTGCCGAAAATATTAGGTTTGGTAACGATAATGCCGCTCCTTGTTATCTTCTCGTCTTTGACAGGTGTGCTTGGCGCTTATGCCACGGCTTATTTTGGTCAGATACTTGCCGTAGATGACCTGACACTTGGTTTCCAGCATTCTTTCAACACTTGGTTCGTCTATATGAGTATCATCAAGTCGCTGTTCTTTGCATTTATCATTGCCAGTGTGTCGTCATATTGCGGATATTCTGTTGAAGGCGGTTCGGTAGAAGTAGGTAAGGCAAGTACTACGGCGGTTGTCAGTTCGAGTGTGCTGATACTTTTCAGTGATGTCTTCCTGACACAGTTGTTAAGTTAAATTGCTTCTTGAATTCCTGAAAATTAAACTAAAGCGATGATTGAGGTAAAGGATTTACGGAAAAGATTTGATGGCGTAGAGGTGCTGAAAGGCATTAACCATAGGTTTGAGGACGGCAAGACAAATCTTATAATTGGTCAGAGCGGTTCGGGAAAAACCGTGCTGATGAAGACACTTGTTGGCTTGTTCAGTCCAACGGAGGGACAGGTGCTCTATGATGGTCGTGTGTTGCGTTCGATGAATAAGCATGAGGTGGCGGCGCTGCGTCGTGAGATGGGTATGATATTCCAGTCAGCGGCACTTTTCGACTCGCTGTCCGTACTTGAGAATGTGATGTTCCCGCTCGATATGTTCTCTAATATGACTTATAAAGAGCGTGTCAGAAGGGCGCAGGAATGTCTTGACCGCGTAAACTTGGTGGATGCTGGACAGAAATATCCGGGTGAGATTTCGGGCGGTATGCAGAAGCGTGTGGCGATAGCGCGAGCTATTGTGCTAAACCCCAAATACCTATTCTGCGACGAGCCTAACTCAGGTCTCGATCCAAAGACCTCGTTGGTTATTGACGAACTCCTTCACGGCATTACCGTTGACTTCGGAATCACCACTATCATCAATACCCACGATATGAACTCCGTGATGGGTATTGGCGAGAATATTATATTTATTGTCGAAGGAGAGAAGGGCTGGTCGGGATCCAAGGACGAGATTATGACATCAGACAACACGCGTCTTAACGACTTCATCTTCGCTTCCGATTTGTTCAAGAAGATAAAGGAAGCTCCTAAATGAAAAGAAT
>JABUUE010000020.1:26510-29520 GCA_021443335.1 Bacteroidaceae bacterium | reverse complement strand
GCCTGTCCTCTTTTTAGGGTGTGGAAATGCGTTATGGCATATTTGCCGCCGTTGTCCACGGGCGAAGAATAAGTGAAGTAAGCCTTGTTGTCTTTAAGCCATGATGTTATGGTGCCATCATCCTCTTCCATGACACCGCTGAGAAGTGCCACATAGCGGCGGTCATATACAATGTCGTGCCAGTTGCGTTCCAAGATTTGCTCCGTCTCAATGTCTTTCGCATAGACCATCAGTCCGCTGGTGTCACGGTCAAGACGATGTACAACATGCGCACGGCAGTTCTGGCGACTTTTGTCGAAATAGTTGTCAAGTACAGCCTTTACGTTGAGCGACTTATGTCCGGCAGCCATAGACAGTATGCCGATGTTTTTCTCGATAACCACAAGCCAGCGGTCTTCGTAAACAATCTTCACATAGCGCGATTGCAGCTGGTATCTCTCCTGCTTCTTCTTGCTTACGCTCACTGTCTGTCCTGCTTTCAGCGGTTGGTCAAACTGCGTGACGCATTTCCCGTTCACCTTCACACCGCGCCCTTGTAGAATATCCTTTATTTTGTTGCGGCTCAGATGGGGTAGCGATGTGAGAAGAAATTCCAATAGTGGCGCTTCCTCGCTGACTTTTAATATATAGCTGTCGTTGTTCATACTTGGTTAACCCTGTGGATGGGAAAGAAAAAAGGCGATGCAATGCACCGCCTTAATTTGTTTTGTGCAGAAAACGATTATGCCTCTGCTGGAGCCTCAGCCTCTTCTGCTGGAGCTTCCTCAGCAGTTGCTGCTGCAGCTGCTGCAGCCTTCTTCTCTGCTACCTTTGCTGCGATAGTTGCGTTCACCTTCTTCTCTGCCTCGAGAGCGGCGAGCTTAGCCTGCTTCTTAGCAGCGGCTTCCTTCTCCTGGATAGCGATGAGACCAGCTTCCTTAGCCTTCTTCCAAGCGTCGAACTTAGTCTGGGCAGCTGCCTCGTCGAAAGCGCCCTTCTTAACGCCGCCGCGGAGGTGCTTCATCATATAGACACCTTCACGAGAAAGAATGTTGCGTACTGTGTCTGTTGGCTGAGCGCCAACCTCTACCCAATAGAGAGCACGGTCGAATTTCAAATCTACAGTGGCTGGATTGGTGTTAGGGTTGTAAGTACCAATCTTTTCAGTAAATTTACCATCACGTGGAGCTCTTGAGTCAGCGATTACGATGCTGTAGAAGGCATAGCCCTTACGACCACCGCGCTGCAATCTGATTTTTGTTGCCATTTTGTTGAATGTTTTAGTTGGACTATTCTAAGTCCTGTTAAAAGTAAGGTTTGTAAATTCATGCTATCATCTCGTGATAGCGGCTGCAAAGTTACACATATTTAATATGATAGAGCAATTTTTCCCCTTTTATCTTTATTCTTCTTGTCAAATTCTTGATATTCATTGATGTTAAAGCCCAAAAAATCCAATGAACTTTTTGGATTACATCACTTATATCCTCCATTTTATTTGGAAATCAATGTCTGTTTTGCGCGACGATTGTATCTCCTCGAGTGCAGTTCCGATGAGCTCTCGGTCAAAGTATTTCGTTGAACCAACCTTTAGTGTCGCTGATAGTTTTGATGTTATCTGCGATTGTAGAGATAGTGCCAATCTCATACCCTTGCCGTAGAGTTGAAGGTATGCCATGTTGTAACTCATGCCTCGCTCGTAGGCGTAAATTGCAGAATAGTAGTCGTCGGTATTGAAATAAGCGGCGGTGATGTCCAGCGAAAGCCATTTCCAAGGCTTGAAGCCGCCGTTCACGAGAGCGAGAAAACCGTTGCTATGCTTGCCCTCCTTGTCGTAGTGTGAGTATTGCAAGGTCAGTCGCGTGCGCAGTCCCATAAGTCTGTCGGTTCTGTTCAGACTGTCTTTGCCAGCGATAAACTCACCCTGCAACCTTACGGAAGCGGTGTTCTTCCATACGAGGGCAGTCTTTTCGCTGTTGTCGTACTCGCGCTTTTTTAGTCGTCCGCGCAGGGAAACCGCCCATTCCCCTTTGTGCCATGAGGCAAGAAGGGTGTTTTCTATCATCTGCGAGGGGAAAGAGACCTGATATTTCGGATAGCGGAATTTCGCGTAGTCGGCGTAATAGTTCAGCGAGAAAGTGCGCGTAATGGACCAGTTCAGTCCAGCGAATATGCCATTCTCGTCTTGTGTCAAGGAGTTCTCCGAGAATGTGCGGGCATTCATGACGGTATAGTTGTGAGAGAAATAGCGGTGGAGTAGGGTGAGGGAGAAATCGTAGATAGGGCGGTAGGTTAGGGTGTTTATTGTTGCCACCGCCAGACTGTCGCTTATGGCTGTCTCGCCCATAAATGTCAGTTTATAGCCGTTGAAGGCGTAGTTTATGCCAGCATTGAAAAACTTTCTGCCTTCTGGGTAGAATCTTCGGAAGGCCTGACGCTTGTCGGGCATAAGTGTCTTACTGAGAAAAGTGCCCGTTGCGGTGGCTCCTACCGACAGTTTGCGGTATTCGAACTGCAGGTTTGCGCCTATTACTGTCTCGCTTGCCGC
The DNA here is from genome assembly GCA_021443335.1 of Bacteroidaceae bacterium. Lineage (GTDB taxonomy): Bacteria > Bacteroidota > Bacteroidia > Bacteroidales > Bacteroidaceae > Prevotella. The sequence goes on along the minus strand of JABUUE010000020.1, from coordinate 26,993 downwards.
ATTCTTCTTCCTCATCTCGTTTTCCGTGCGGTGATAGCCAGAGTTTATGATTGTTGATATTGTGTCTGACGTCACTGTGGCGTGAATCTTTCGTATTGACGAGAACAGGCTTATCTTTGTCTGACAATGCTTTGTGGCGTTGCCGTGGTTTATGTTGAAAGTCGCCGCAAGACCTTGGAAGTAGTTGCCGTCGGAGGTGCTGGAATGTGGGCGGAAGCCGTTGGGAACTCTTATCGCCGCCGACATCATTGTCGATTTGCCAAGCGAGAAGTTGTTGTTCACCACAAGTCCCATGCCGAAGCCTGCGCGGTATCTTCCCACGACAAGGTTTCCTAATGTGAGCCTTTTGCCGAGAGGGCGGTTTTTCAGTTGCGCATAGAAAGAGTAGAAGTCGAAGCCCGCGCCGTTCCTGCCTGCGAAGAACTGCTCGCCCGAATCATTCGCGCCCACAATGCCTATCTTTAAATCTTGGTTGTAAGAGAA
>JABUUE010000020.1:10709-26448 GCA_021443335.1 Bacteroidaceae bacterium | reverse complement strand
CCGCGACGCTCGTAGGTCGGTATCTTTCCGCCGTAGTAAAGGTCGTGAGTGCCGTGTTTCAGTATGTTCTTCAGGGTGAAGGAGTTTTTCTTTTCCTTCTCGCCGCAGTATAGAAAATAGCGCAGCAGTTGGCGCTTGTCGTAACTTAGTTCGGGTATGGCTTGCAGTTCTTGCAGTGTCATCATCCCTCCGTAGCGGTAGATATAGAGGCTTATCGCGTTCGATTCGTTGGTAGAAAGAAAAGGCAGCTCTTCCAACTGCTCTTGGGTTATGGTGTTTATGTTGAAAGGATGGGCGGCAATGTCGTCAAGGTGTTCCATGACATCCTCGTCAATCTCGGTGCTCTCCTCCGCTATGTCGGCGGCGAAGATGCGCTCATAGACCTCGCGCCAGTCTGTGTTTTGTCCATTTGCCGTCACGACACAAACAAGGTAAAATATAATAAGGACAGTTTGTTTCACTTTGACTTTGAACATTAAACGCTAAACATTAATAACTCTTTTTGCCATTGTCTTCCACAACTTCCAATTTTTTCTTGTAAATTTGTGCACATAATTTTTTTTTCTATGAACGTAAAGATAGAGCCTTCTTGGAAGAATGTGTTGAGTGACGAGTTTGAGAAAGAATATTTCGCTCGTCTCACTTCTTTCGTGCGCAGCGAATATTCGTCCACCACCTGCTACCCCCCTGGACATCTCATTTTCAATGCTTTCAACCTTTGTCCTTTCACTGATGTCAAGGTTGTTATCCTCGGACAAGACCCTTATCATGAGCCGGGGCAGGCTATGGGCTTATGCTTTTCTGTTCCCGACGGTGTAAGACTGCCGCCGTCGCTGGTGAATATCTACAAGGAGATGGGCGCGGTGGGTCGCAGTGGCGACCTGACACATTGGGCGCAGCAGGGCGTTCTCCTCCTTAACGCCACACTTACCGTTCGCGCTCATGCTGCCGGCTCGCATCAGCGACAGGGGTGGGAGACGTTCACCGACGCTGTCATACAAAAGATTTCCATGGAGAAAGAGAATGTGGTGTTTATCCTTTGGGGCAGTTATGCCATAAGCAAGGCGCAGCTCATAGACCGCAGCAAGCATTTAGTGCTTACCAGTGTGCATCCGTCGCCGCTGTCAGCCCACCGTGGCTTCTTCGGCAACCACCATTTTGAACTCTGCAACAGCTATTTGCGTCAGTGGGGCAAGGGCGAGATACAGTGGTGATACGTCAGTATCCTGTGTCCGTCATATTCCTTTTCGTCTGTTAGTGTGGCGTTGCTTGGCAGTGTCGCCGCCCGTGTGCCGTTGAGCAGCATCACTGGCGATACTTCAATGCGGATAATGTCCCAGAGGTCGTTGTCTATGAAGTACTGGTGTGTGGCAGCGCCGCCTTCCACCAATAGCGACTGCGCGTCTGTTATCTCGTCGATTGATTTTATGTGGTAGAATCCCTCCTTCTTCTGCTCGTTGTCTCTGCCTGTGAGCACATACCGAGTGGGATTCTTTCCGTACCATTCTCTGACGGTCAGCGATGGGTTGTCGCGTTCCATTGTCCTGCTGCCCACGAGTATGGCGTCGTTCTCTGCCCTTAGTTTATGGGCAAGCATTGTTGTTTTCTCGTTGGATATTCTAACAGGCTTGAAGTCCTTGTCAATAAAGCCGTCTGCCGACTGCGCCCATTTCAGCGTTATTAGCGGGCGGTGCAGGGTGTGATATGTGAAGAAAGCCCTGTTCAGTTCCTTGCAATCTTCTTCGCACACGCCTACAACAACCTCTATGCCTGCGTCTTTGATGCGCTGGATGCCACGCCCGGACACTTCCGAGAACGAATCCACGCAACCAACAACCACCTTCCTCACACCTTTTCTTATTATAAGGTCGGCGCATGGCGGTGTCTTGCCGTAGTGGGCGCAAGGCTCAAGACTCACATATATGGTGGCTTCGGGTAGCAGATGGTTGTTGCCGCGGCGCTCACAGTCGGCGAAAGCGTTGACCTCGGCGTGAGCCTCTCCGCAGCGTATGTGGTAGCCCTCGCCTATAACCCGTCCATCGCTATCGGTAATCACCGCACCGACCATCGGGTTAGGTCTTGCGTTCTGTCGTCCGTTCCTTGCTAATTCCAAGCAGCGGCGCATGTACTGTTCATCGCTTATCCTCATCCGTTATCACTTTCAAAGTACTAAGTATTAAGTACAAAGTTACTTCCTTTCAGTCAGTGACATCATTATCTATCTGACAAAGGAAAGTTCTAAGTNATGACCAAGCCTAACATAACCCTATTAATTGTTAAACTTGTGGGCACTAATTTTTAGAAACCACCTAAACTTAATCAACAAAGAAACATGAATCTATCGAAATTTATTGACCGCCCTGTGCTGTCATGCGTCATAAGCGTGTTCATTGTCGTGATAGGTATCATAAGCCTTCTCGGATTGCCTATTGAGAAATATCCCGACATTGCACCGCCAACCATCGCCATAAACACCGCATATCCCGGTGCGAGTGCCGATGCTATTCAGAAATCAGTAATCATGCCTATTGAGGAAGCTGTAAACGGTGTGGAGAACATGCTCTACATACAATCATCGGCTTCCAACACAGGTAACATTGAAATCAAGGTGTTCTTCAAGCAGGGTACCAACGCCGACATGGCTGCCGTCAACGTGCAGAACCGTGTAAGCAAGGTAACAAGCCTTTTGCCTGCAGAAGTAACAAAGATTGGTGTTGCAGCCGAGAAGCAGCAGCCATCAATGCTCCGCGTGTTCGCCATCAGCTGTCCAAACGAGAAGTATGATGGCAAATTCCTCGGAAACTTTGTACACAACACCATAAAACCAGCCATCCAGCGTATTAATGGTGTGGGTAACGTAGCCGTGCTCTCCAACAAATATGGTATGCGTATATGGCTCGACCCAATGAAGATGCACCAGTACAATCTGGTGCCATCAGACATTATTGCCATACTTGGCGACCAGAACATTGAGGCTCCACTCGGCGCTATCGGAGCGAATGCACCAACAGCATTCCAATACACAATGAAGTATAAAGGCCGTAAGGTGAGCGACGAAGAGTTCGGAAACATCGTCATCCGCACATTGCCTGACGGCGGTGCACTTCGTATGAAAGATGTGGCAACCATTGAACTTGGCCAGGAAGACTATATGTGGCAGACTTATGTGAACGGACACCCAGCTTCAGGAGCCATCATCTACCAGACAGGTGGTAGTAACGCCACACAGATTAACGACGACATCACTAAATACTTCAAGGAAGAACTTCAACTGCCAGAAGGCATTGAGCTGCTTGACATTGAGAACGGTAACGAGTTCCTCTTCGCCGCTATCGACAACGTTGTTGAGACTCTCGTCATCGCTATCTTCCTCGTTGTGCTCGTTGTGTTCTACTTCCTTCAGGACTGGCGCGCAACACTTATCCCAACAATATCAGTGCTTGTATCGCTCATCGGTACCTTCGCCTTCTTGCAGGTGGCGGGCTTTACGCTCAACCTCTTGACACTCTTCTCGCTCGTGCTCGTTATCGGTATTGTGGTCGACGATAGTGTGACCGTCGTTGAGGCGGTACAAGAGCGCTTTGATGGTGGTTTCAAAGATTCAGTCAAAGCCTCTAAGTCAGCTATTGCCAGCCTCTCCAGCGCACTTGTAACCACAACTATCGTATTCGGCGTGGTGTTCCTCCCGGTGAGCTTCTTGCAGGGAACTAATGGTATCTTCTATCGCCAGTTCGGTCTTACCATGGCTGTTGCCGTTGCTATTTCCGCTGTCAACGCCATGACACTTTCTCCTGCACTTTCAGCTTTGCTTATGAAGCCTGTTGACCCAGAGAAGGAAAGTTTCTTCATGAAGGCGGTGCGTAAGATGTATAAAGTAACTTACACCCCTATATACGAAGGTTTCGCAAGAATTTCATTCTTCTTTATACGCCATAAGGTCATGGCATTCCTCATTGTTGCATGCGGATGCGGCCTGCTCTTCTACCTCGTACAGATTACCAACACCGGTATGGTGCCGGAAGAGGACAAGGGTTCTATCTATGTTGATATCAGCTGCCCTCCAGGAACCAGCCTTTACAAGACCTCACAGATTGTTGCCGAGGTAGAGAAGTGCATCCGTGAGATTCCTGAAATAGACGAGTGTTTCGCCTGTGCAGGACAGGGACTTATCGGCGGTGTCGGCACAAACTGCGGTCTTATCTTCGTGAAGCTGAAGCCATGGGAGGAGCGTCCTGATATCATGCAAAGCGCTGCCGCTATCGCATACTATAAGATTAGGGAAAAGACAGCACACATCAAAGCTGCTAACGTGTTCGCCATGACACCTCCTATGATTGACGGTTACGGCACAGGTAGTACTGTTGACTTCTGGCTGCAGGACACAGAAGGTCGCGACATCAAAGAGTTTGCGAAAGTAAACGCCGACTTCTGCGCTAAATTGGAGGCTCGTCCAGAGATAGCTTCCGCTTACTGCACATACGACGTCAACTACCCACAGTTTATTGTTGACATCAATGCCGAGGTATGCCAGCGTCGCGGAGTCAACCCTTCAGAAGTACTGAACTGTATCGGTTGCTACTTCGGTGGAGCTTACGCATCAAACTTCAACCGCTTCTCTAAGATTTATCGTGTAACAATACAGGCTAATCCTGATGTTGTTGCCAACGAGGAGGCGATAAACAATATCTACGTACGTCTCAACAACGGTGAGATGGCTCCAGTAAGTCAGTTTATTACTATCCAGAAGACCCTTGAGCCTATGGACCTCAAGCGTTTCAACCTCTACCCTGCCATCTCTGTCAACGCTTCTCCATCACCAGGTTTCTCTTCTGGTAGTGCCATCAACGCTGTAAATGAGGAAGCCAAAATAAGTCTGCCATCAGGCTACAAGGTTGACTACTCTGGTATGACACGCGAGCAGAACACACAGGGCTCTGGCGGTCTCGCCATGGTGCTCGGCATCTGTATTCTCTTCGTTTACCTCGTTATGGCAGCCCTTTACGAGTCACTCTTCATACCGTTTGCAGTGCTTCTGAGTGTGCCAGTAGGTTTGGCAGGAACATTCCTCTTTGCACAAAACCCAATGTGGTCTATGCAGAACGACATCTATCTGCAGGTGGCAATCATCATGCTTATCGGTCTTCTTGCCAAGACAGCCATCCTGCTTACAGAGTATGCCACACAGTGTCGTCAGGCAGGTATGACACTTGTTCAAGCAGCTGTGTTTGCTGTTAGGGTTCGTTTCCGTCCGGTAGTTATGACAGTGTTGGCACTCATCTTCGGTATGTTCCCACTGATTGCCTCCCACGGTTCAGGAGCCAACGGCAACATCACCATTGGTGCCGCTACAGTAGGTGGTGTATCTTTCGGTACTCTCTCACTTCTGTTCTTCGTGCCTGCAATGTTCATCTTCTTCCAGGGCATACAGGAGAAGGTAAAGAAGATTAAGTACAAACCTACAGACGACCATCTTATCAACGAAGAAATAGAGCGACTTGTCAAGAACGGCGAACTGACTTTGCCAGAAGAACTTGTCAACGCTAAAAAAGAGGAGGAAAAGTAAAATGAACAAAATAAGATTATATTTAGGCATTGCAGCCTTAGGAACAGTCATGTTCACCACTTCCTGTGCCTCACTAAGAGCATACAGGGACAACGCCAAAGGACTAAGGTCAGCATACGAACGCCCTACCGACATACAGACAGACAACCTCTACGGCACAACTGTCAATGCAACAGACGATGGCAGTCTGGCAACACTCAGTTGGCGTGAGCTTTATACCGACCCATGTCTCCAAAGCCTTATTGAGACCGCCCTTACCAAAAACACTGACATAAAGGTTCAGGAATGGGCTATCGAACAGGCCAAGCAGAGTCGTGAGATGAGCAAAAAAGCCTTCCTTCCCTCTCTTGACTTCAACCCATCAGTAGGCTACAGCTATACGTTCAACAAGGATATCAAAGGAAATTTCGCATATAATATTCCTTTGGCGCTGAACTGGGAGATAGACGCTTTCGGCACTCTCCGCAACGAGAAGCGTATGGCAGAGTCTAATCTGCTCATGCAGGAAGATGTTCAGCAGGCGATAAAGTCACGTCTTGTTGCCAATATCGCATCGCTCTACTATCAGCTTCAGGCTCTCGACCAGACAAAGCTTCTTTCTGAAGAAGCGTCAGCAGTATGGGCAGATATGATTAATGCTTCAGAAATAATGATGAAGAACGGCGTTGCCGACGCTATTTCCGTTTCCCAGTTCAAGGCGCAGCAATACGAGATTGAGGCAACCATGAAGGATATTGAGCACAACATCAACCAGATAGAGCTCAACATCTGCGCACTTCTTGGAGAGACACCACACAAGATTCAGCGTGGCAGCCTCCTCGCTACCGCATCGCCGGCAATGCTGCGTACAGGGCTTAGCTCGGAACTCCTTGCCAACCGTCCCGACGTGAGACAGGCAGAGCGCAACCTTGAGTATTTCTACTACAACGAGAAGGTGGCACGCTCCAACTTCTATCCTAAGTTCAACATCAACGCCGGCGCAGCGTTCAATGGCAACTTTGTTCTCAGCGCTTTGGGAAGCATCGCCATGCCTATCTTCGCAAGAGGAAAGATTAAGGCACAGCACGAGATTTCAAAGGCACAGTTTGAGCAAGCCAAACTGACCTTCCAGCAGAAACTCATTGACGCAGGCAGCGAGGTTATGCTATCGTTGTCGAGGTGCACATCGTCGAGCGCAAAGACGGAGTCACGCATGAAGCAGATTAAGGAGTATGAGACTGCCGTAGAATACAGCCGCATACAGATGTCTAACGGACAGGCAACATACCTTGATGTGCTCACTGCCCAGACCAACCTTTTCCAGAAGAAGCAGAACGTCATTGACGAGCGTCTCGAAGAAATGCTTGGCTTGGTAAACCTCTATCTCGCCCTCGGCGGTGGAGGCAAATAAACTTCTCACACATAACTAAGCGGTGCCGCAGATCTTTCGTCTTGCGGCACCGCCTTTTTTTCACGAAGGGCAATAATAAGAAACTAACGTTTCAAAACCTTGAATAAAAATCTGGATTAAAGCCAAAACTCCCTTGTCGCTGTGCCAGAAAATGTAGGGACACCGATAATAACCTTAAACGGCATAAGACCATCAGTCTCCGCGTCGCCTGCAGCCCTTAACGACGTTGGTTTCGTGCCGCCATCCGTAACAAGTTTCTCCAACTGCTTGCGGCTGATGCTCATCAAACAATACTCATGGTATGCTGCAACATGACCGTTCTGGTTATGGGAAATACGGATAAAAATGTCTGTTGACTGTTGCCGACGGACAATGCTATCGCAGACTAATCCCAAATAATGAGGCTTTGACGCTGCTCCATCGGTCATTATGGCAAAGTCCATATTGATATATTTCTTGTTGCTTGCCAACCACATGGAAGTAAGCGCAATCGGGTCGGTCTTTATCTCAGACTTCACAGTGTCTGCAAGAACTATTTTGGGCATCAAAACAGAATTATATCCCACAGCCGCAGCGACCACACTATCCGCAGCCGCCGACTTCTTGTTATAATGAATCATCAGTCGGCAGTAGTTGTTTACGGAATCCTGTGCAATTTTCTTGAGCGCACTCGACTTGATTGGTTGCTCCAACACCAGTGTCCGACTATCATCGAGTACGCCCTTACGCACTTCTGTTCCAGAGATGTTAAAGTCTATCATCTCTGCCACATAGTATGAGTCTTCGCCATCACCCGTATCATAGCCTCCCATAGTACAAGAGACCAAGAGCGAGAGCAGTAGAATAAAAACCAGATTTTTTGACACCGTATTAGTCTTTTTTTGATTATTCAGCAGCCATTCTGTTTCTCAATGGGTTTGCATACATAGTAAGCATGGTTTCCATCAAGAACTCCTTGTCAGGATTTGGAATCACAATCTTTTGCATCTGCATCTGAAGGTAAGCGTCAACTTTTTGCTCCTCCGCATCAGTGTAACCATTATTATAATGGTCGCGCGTGCCGTTCAAGCGGTCAAGGGCGACATAGTTCACTGGATATATCTCGTATGCAGAGTGTATCTGCTTGTCCATCTGAGCAGCAATCCTGTCAAACACCTCTGTCTTAGGCGTTTCGCGAAGCGTTTCCAAGAAGTCATCCATACATTTTGTCGCGCGATATACCACGTGTCCCTTGTATCCAAGTATGCCGGTCTTCATGCTGTTAACATCGTCGGCCTTAGATTTCTTCCATCCAGGGTTATCGCGCTTGAGTTGAAATTCCTGTGCCTTTAGTATGTCGCAAGGATCATATTCGTAAGAGATGCTCAAAGGAGATATATGCATAGCCTTAAGGCGGTCTATGATGTCGCCTTCGCCATCCATAGCTATCATCTTGAGAATGGCTGGCTGCGTGCGGTCGTCCGAATCCTTTGCCCTGCCCTCACGCTGCGCTATCCATAGGTTGTCATGCTTGTCGTTGACAACATGGTGCATATACGATGACAGCATCTTGCTCGCGATAAGCTGCTCGCGGAGCGACAAGCCGCGACGCACAATGAACGCCTTTGTTGTGCGGACAAGGTCTTCCACCCACGGCCATGCGAGGAGGTTGTCGCCGATGGCTATCTCACAGGTTGTGTCGAAGCCTGCATCAACAAGCACCTTTGAAAGAAGCGCCGAGTCAAGCACTATATCGCGGTGGTTGGAGATGAATGTATAGCGCTTAGACACATCAACATCCTTAAAATCAACACTCAACCCATCACTTGCCTTCTCCAAAAGGTTGTGAAGGAACATGTAGCAGAACGTCTTCTGAAACTCTAAATTAGTCTTGCATGAACGCATCGTCATCTCAACCTGTTCCAAAGGAATACCAGGCAGCACAAAGCCTACAACCTTCTGGAACATAGGGTCAGCGAGCAAACGAGTATATACATCCTGCAGCTCATCAGGATTATAGCAACGTATTGAATCGTAGTTCATCATCTTAATCTTTAAAAGCCTCACCCCTAACCCCTCTCCATCAGGAGAGGGGAATGATTTGTTTCGGAGGTTTCTACTATGCCTTTAAGTGGGGTAATCATACTTTGTACTTAGTACTTCGTACTTTATGGTAAAAGCCAAAGCCAAGGTTAAAGGTCTAAGGTTAAAGGTCTAAGGTTTAAGGTCCCTCCAACCTCATAACCTCCAACCTCATAACTAAAAAGCCAAAGCCAAAGCCAAGGCCAAAGCCAAAGCCAAAGCCAAGGTTAAAGGTCTAAGGTTAAAGGTCTAAGGTTTAAGGTTCCTCCAACCTCATAACCTCCAACCTCATAACTAAAAGGCCAAAGCCTTAACCTTAACAGAACTGGTTCTCGACAATATCTGTCAGCACATCCTTCATCTGAAGTCCTGCGGCGCGTACCTGCTGTGGAATGAAACTTGTGGTAGTCATGCCAGGAGTGGTATTAACCTCGATCATATTTATCTTGTCCTCACCGTCCTCCTTGGAAATAATATAGTCAACACGGATTATGCCGTTAGCGTTGAGGATATCGTAAATGGCTTCTGTCACCTTTGAAAGACGGGCAGCCGTATCTTCTGAAATACGCGCTGGAGTAATCTCCTCCACCTGACCGTTGTATTTCGCGTCGAAATCGAAGAACTCGTTATGTGTCACCACCTCTGTCGCCGGGAACACAACAGTCTTGTCCTGTGTCTTATAAATGCCCTGAGTAACCTCAATGCCTTTTATAAACCCTTCAACCATGACATCAGAGTTCTCTAAAAGGGCAGTGCGAATAGCAGGGGCGAGGTGGTCGCGCTCCTTCACCTTTGTGACACCAAAACTGCTGCCGCCAGCAACAGGTTTAACGAAACAAGGTATGCCGACAGCCTCCTCTATAGCTTTCTCGTCAACCTTTGTGGCATCCATCTTACGTATAAGCACACTCTCACCCACACGCACTCCGAAACTACGAAGATACTGGTTGCAGACAAACTTATTGAAGGTCAGAGCCTCTACAAGCACACCACTCGTTGAGTAAGGCAGGTTGATAAGGTCGAAATAACCCTGTAGCAGACCGTTCTCGCCGGGAGTGCCGTGAATAGTGATATATGCGTAATCAAAGAACACAGTCTTGCCGTCTTCGATGAACGTGAAATCCTTACGGTCTATCTGTGCCTTTTTACCGTTGTCAAGCATAACATGCCAGTCGTTCGAACGAATCATTACCTTGTAAGTATTGTACTTCTCATCATCAAAGAATGATTTCAGTCCTTCGGCTGAACGAAGAGAAACTGCATATTCTGAAGAATCTCCTCCACAAACAATTGCAATATTGCGTTTCATTTTTCTATATAAATGTGAGTCCTATAAGTATGATTTGCTTTATTAAGTACGAAGTACTAAGTTCTAAGTACTAAGTACAAAGTACGAAGTATGATTACCTTTATTAAGTACTAAGTACGAAGTATAAAGTTACTTCCTTTCAGTCAGTGACATCATTATCTATCTGACAAAGGAAAGTTCAAAGTATGATTNTGATTACCTTTGGAGGATTCTATTCTGTCTTTAAGTGGGTAATCATACTTAGTACTTAGAACTTAGTACTTAGTACTTAGTACTTACTACTTACTACTTACTACTTAACAAGACAATTGTCTTGAACTTTCTTCTATCCCATTTTTCTATCAATGCCGTCAAGTCATCAGGTATCTCCGATGTGAAGTCCATCTCCTCTCCTGTTATAGGATGTTTGAAGCCTAATGTCTTGGCATGCAGCGCCTGACGCGGGCATATCTTCATACAGTTGTTTACAAACTGCTTGTACGATGCCGTACGCTCGCCACGAAGTATCTCTGTTCCGCCATACCTGTCATCGCAGAATAGCGGATGACCAAGATGCCTCATGTGGGCGCGTATCTGGTGGGTACGTCCTGTTTCCAGTCGGCATTCTATCAATGTCACATAACCGTAACGCTTCAATACGGTGTAATGAGTTATGGCAGGCTTGCCGATGCCTGAATCGGGAGGGAACACAGCCATCCTCATTCTGTCTTTCGGGTCGCGGGCGATATTGCCTTCAACTGTGCCCTCGTCCTCAACGAAGTTGCCCCAAACGAGCGCCATATAAGTGCGACGTGAGGTATGGTTGAAGAACTGTATAGCGAGGTCTGTCTTCGCTGCCGCCGTCTTCGCCACAACGAGCAGTCCGCTCGTGTCCTTATCTATACGATGTACAAGTCCCACCTCAGGGTCGTTGGCGTCGAATGTTTCCACATCCCTCATGTGCCACGCCACTGCATTTATAAGCGTTCCTCGATAATTGCCGCATCCGGGATGCACCACCAGTCCTGCAGGCTTGTTCACAACCATCAGATAATCGTCCTCATAGACTATGTCGAGTGGGATATCCTCCGGTATTATGGTATTGCTGTAAGGCGGACGGTCGAGCATGAGCGCTATGACATCCGCGGGACGCACCTTATAGTTAGACTTCACAGGTCTGCCATTCACGAACAGTTGTCCCTGCTCTGCCGCCATCTGTATGCGGTTTCGAGAGGTGTGCGGACGAAGTTCCACAAGGTATTTGTCAATTCTCACAGGCGTCTGCCCAGAGTCAACCACCATGCGGAAATGTTCAAAAAGACCACAGTCTTTCCGCGCGTCAGAGTTTATGTCATAGTCAACATCCGCGTCTATATCTAAGTCAAGGCCAGAGCCAAGGCCAAGGCCAAAGCCTATATCAAATTCCTTTTCCATCATCACAGCACAGGTTCAGGTATTGCTCCGCCCTCAGTAGATTGGTTCTTCTGATGTTTCTCCTTCATAAGTTGTTCCAACTCGTCGTCAACATTCCTTTCTATCTCTTCTTCCACCTCCTCTTGCGTATATGCAGGATAGTCGGCATCGTCAGCATGAGATTCATTCTTTCTATATACCGACGCGTCATCATCTTCTTCATAGTAGTACAGAGGCTCAGTGTATGTTACGGAGTCGCCAAGGTCTCTCGTACCATCACCCACAATGAGCACAAGGTGCGCATCGACAGAGAGTTCGTCGCCAGCAAGCACATGCTTGCCATTGGATATCATGTCAACAACCCAGTCCTTCTCTCCTGGTCCATATTGTATCTCTACACTATGGAAACCCAACGCCTCTAACATTGCCTTTGCCTCGCGTGCGCTACTGTTGTCAACAATATCAGGCACTATGCGGCGCGGCGAATGACCAGCGTTTATCACCACATAAATTATTCTTCCTGGCTTCACCTTCTTGCCGCCCACCGGTGTTTGTTCCATTATCAGGTCCGCTGGCAGATGCTTTAGATATACCGTGTCAGACACTTGTATCTCCAATCCGAGCTTGTGCAACTCATTCTTGGCATTCTTGAATATCTTTTTGCACACATTCGGCACCACGACCTTCTCGCCATGGTGGGTATATGCACCCAAAGAGAAGTATGAGCCAACGACAATGCCACAAAACAGAAGTATCATGACCCAGATGTTCAAGGTCACTTTCCAACTGAATAAGCTTTTGAGAAATTCTTTCATACCGCGAAGTTCTTGCTCTGGCAAGCGGCAAAGCCGAGTCCGATTAAGCGAGTACAATTAAGTTCACCGTGCAAAAGTATAAAAAAATCAGAAAGGAGCAAAGTATTTACCTTACTTCTTTCTGATTTCAGCGTTTTTCTTTATAAGAATACGCCATGTCCATACTAAAGAGCATGAAAATCACAATTTATTTACCATGATTCTCGTCAGAAACTGTAAGCTTCTTGCGGCCCTTAGCACGACGGGAAGCGAGAACGCGACGACCATTCTTTGTGGCCATACGCTCACGGAAACCGTGCTTGTTCACTCTTCTTCTGTTGTGAGGTTGGAATGTTCTTTTCATAATCGATTATGTGTTATTTTAGTTTTCTGTATGTTATCTATGGCCTTTAGGGAATCCAAAAAACCGTCTTTTGGGCTGCAAAATTACATAATTCTTTTGAAATGAGCAAGAAAATTATGAAAAAATGCCACTTTTTCACAAAAAAGATGTACCTTTGCAGCGGAAAATCAAGAAAACCAAAATAATATGATTCAATCACAAGACATTAAAAAGGGTACTTGTATCCGTATGGACGGTGGCATCTGGATGTGTATCGAATTCCAGCACCGCAAGCCAGGAAAAGGCAACACAGTAATGAACACCAAACTAAAGAATGTAGCCGACGGCCGCGTGCTCGAGCGTACATTCCAGGTTGGTTTCAAACTTGAGGACGTGGCTATTGAACACCGCGACCACCAGTATTTGTATCAGGATGGCGACCAACTCATTTTCATGAATCAAGAAACCTTTGAGCAGGTGCCTATCGCACGCGACCTCATCATCGGCGTTGACTACATGAAGGAATCAGATATCGTGTCTGTAGTCTCTGACACAACAGACGGCACTGTGCTCTACGCAGAGATGCCTGTAAAGACAAACCTCCGCGTAACACACAGCGAGCCAGGTATTAAGGGCGACACTGCCACTAACGCAACCAAGCCAGCAACTCTCGAGACAGGCGTGGAAATCCGCGTTCCTCTCTTCATCGAAGAAGGAGAACTCGTACAAGTTGACACTCGCGATGGAAGCTACCTCGGACGCGTTAAGGAATAACATGAAATACAGCATCATTGTTCCGGTATATAACCGACCAGACGAAATAAACGAACTCCTTGAAAGCCTGTTGACACAGACTTTCAAGGAGTTTGAGGTTATTGTTGTGGAGGACGGCTCCGCCATACCATGCAAGGATATATGCGAGAAGTACAAGGACCGCCTCCCTATACATTATTATAATAAGGCGAACAGCGGACCGGGACAGAGTCGCAACTACGGTGCAGAGCGTGCACACGGAGAATATCTGCTCATCCTTGATTCGGACGTGGTGCTGCCGACAACCTACCTTGAAGAGATAGAGAAAGAGCTTACGCGAGAGACTGCCGACGCATTCGGAGGTCCCGACCGTGCACACGACTCCTTCACCGACACACAGAAGGCCATCAGCTACTCCATGACATCCTTCTTCACCACTGGCGGCATACGCGGCGGCAAAAAGAAGCTCGACAAGTTCTATCCCCGCTCTTTCAATATGGGCATCCGTCGCGATGTGTATAGCGCTCTCGGCGGTTTCTCAAAGATGCGTTTCGGCGAAGACATAGACTTCTCCATTAGAATATTCAAGGCAGGATGCAAATGCCGCCTGTTCCCCGAAGCATGGGTATGGCACAAGCGCAGAACAGACTACCGAAAGTTCTTCCGACAGGTATATAACAGCGGTATCGCCCGAATCAACCTCTACAAGAAATACCCCGAATCCTTGAAGCTCGTGCATCTCTTGCCTACAGTCTTCACCGTGGGAGTATGCAGCCTTGTCCTTATATCTGCCTTTGGAAGGCTAATGATGGAGTATGGCGACAAGGCCGATTTCCACACATGGTATCTCGTCTGCGCCATTCCCTGGCTCCCTATCCTGCTCTACTGCCTGCTACTGTTCATAGACTCATCAATCGCAAACCGTAGCGCAAAGATTGGTTTCCTCAGCATCGGTGCCGCCTTCGTGCAGCTTTTCGGCTATGGCTCAGGATTCATCGCCTCATGGTGGCAGCGCTGCATCATGAAAAAAGGAGAGTTCCAAGCCTTCGAAAAAACATTCTACAAGTAAGCAAATATCTGATATAACGCACAGGCGGGGTCCCAACATTAGTTGAGACCCCGCTTGCTTTTATACTTGAGAAACCTAATTTTTGAATACAATCATACCATCCTGGCGTATAGTGTAGTCGTCCATAGCCAAAGTTTTATTTACTACTTTTAACGCCTTCTCAACACTCGGTGCCTTTATGCCACCATGAGCAAGAGAAGACTTGTGTAGATTGCCCTTGCAAGAGTAAGAAACCTTTTCCATCGCTGCAAGGACCGCAAAATCAAATTTCTCTGGAAGTGTGACGCCTTCCTTTAGTTTGGCCGTCAGTGTAACAGGGATATAATTTCCTGTTGAACGGAACGAAGCAGCCTTCATCTTGCAAATAGGAGCACTCTTCAATGTTACTTCGTGAGCCACCTTGTCTTCCAATAGCAAATCCTTAGCATTAACATCTACACCAGCGACTACAGTATAGGATTCACCACTGTTGGTCGTTGCTACAATATCAAAATACTGAAGCGCTTCGCTAACCGTACATGCCACAAACTCTATGTTCGTGTTAGTTTCCTTTTTGTTAGACCCTGAATTATCCTGTGATTCAATCACATAAGGATTATCGCTCTTGCTGCATGACATTAAAGCTGTTGCTGCAATTGCCATCAATACCGTTGCGAGTGAGAAAAAATTTGTTTTCATAATTGTAAAGTTTTAAAATGTGAATAAATGGATAAAATGTTATTTATTAACGAACAGACAACTTCGCTTTTTCTGAGAGCAAAGTTACAACTCAACGCTATACACTTATTAACAAAATCTTTTCAAAATGTGAAAATCTCGTTTCAAGGTAACCAAATTACCTAAAATGTAACGAGATTTTCAGCGTTTTGAACTGTTTCCCTAAGCAATCCCACTAAAAACTCCCCGTGAAACTCTACCTTTATCTTTTATTTACAGAAAGTATGTTTTTTCTTGCATATATCGGAATATTATTGGACTCGGCTTTGCCGCTTGCCAGAGCAAGAACTTTGACCTCCGGTCGAAGTTACTTTCGCTCGGAAATAAAAATAAATAAAGATTTATTTT
>JABUUE010000020.1:0-10698 GCA_021443335.1 Bacteroidaceae bacterium | reverse complement strand
TTGCTTGCAAAGAACTTTCCACTATCAGATAGATAATGATGTCACTGACTGTAAGGAAGGACTCGGCTCTGCCGCTTTGCTTGCAAAGAACTTTTTGGGTTAAATCGTTGGGATAAATAAAGAGAACCTATTTGAAAGACTTGAATTGGCGTAAATACATAATGGTAGTCATAGATATAGTACTTCTGCTATATCTCATCTTTGCTGTCACCGTATTCAACAATCCGGATGAAAGCGATAAAACTTGTCGTGAGGTTACTATAAATATCGCCGACAAGAATACTAACGGCTTCCTTGATGTTTCGGAGATAAAGAATATGTTGCAGAATCGCGATATGTATCCGCTCAGCATGCGCATGGACAAAATTAAGCCGCGACAGATAGAGGAACTGCTTAAAAAGAGTCCGTTTATCAGTACCGCACAGTGCTTTAAGTCAAAGGATTCTCTGGTAAGCATAGAGGTGACGCAGCGTCTGCCTGTCATTCGCATCAAGGAGGAAAACGGCGGCGACTATTATCTTGACGATAATGGTGGTGTCGTGCCAAATGCTTCATACAACAGCGACCTTATCATCGCGACGGGAAGATTTTCCAGATCGTTTGCCATGCAGTCGCTTGCGCTGCTCGCGCAGACAATAACAGAAGATGATTTCTGGAACGCGCAGATAGAGCAGATAAATGTTATGTCAACAGGTGGCATAGAACTTGTGCCTCGTGTTGGCGAGCATATAGTATATATAGGTCAGTTGCCACGGGCAAACGACAGGGACGAACACAGGAAACTGATAGAAGAATATGTGAAATCGCGTCTTCATCGCTTGGAACTATTTTACCGCTACGGACTTCCAAAAACAGGGTGGAACAAATATGGATATATAAACTTGGAGTTTGATAACCAAATAATCTGTAAGCGCGATAAATACAGTTTGGAAGACCCTGACCCGGAAAAGACAAAGGATGAGAAACAGCAAATGGTGGAAGATGCTGATTTGGTGGGAGCGGTCCAGATTAATAATGACAAAAAGAAAAATTAACATATATGTCAACGAACAAGGATTTCATTGTAGCAATTGAGTTAGGCTCATCAAAGGTTACGGGTATTGCCGGCCGCAAGAATCTTGACGGCAGTATCAGTGTGCTCGCTGTGTGTCAGGAGGAGTCGTCATCGTTCATTCGCAACGGTGTTGTATATAAAATGGACAAGACGGCTCAGTGCATTTCGAGCATCGTAAACCGCCTGCAGACACAGTTGGAGACGCGCATCGTTCGAGTGTATGTTGGTATGGGCGGACAGTCTATTCATAGTGAGCGAAATGTTATTGTTCGTGACCTCTCGCAGCTGGATATGATAACCAATGAGATGGTTGATGATATTCAGGAGACCAATCGCCGGATGCATTATCCAGGACAGTTCATCCTTGATTCCATAACACAGGAGTATAAGGTTGATACTTTGCAGCAGATAGACCCTGTCGGCATCCAGTGCCGTCATTTGGAGTCAAACTTCCTGAACATCCTTTGCCGCGAGCAGTTCTATAACAATATCAACGAGTGTTTCAATGTCGCCAGGGTGCAGATAGCCGATCTGCTCCTTTCGCCAATAGCTCTTGCCGAAAGTGTGTTGTCAGACACAGAGAAACGCTCGGGCTGTGTGCTCGTTGACATAGGCGCTGATACCACAACCGTTGCCGTTTATCATAAGAATATACTGCGTCATCTTGCGGTGATACCTCTTGGCGGAATAAACATCACGCGCGACATCGCCTCACAGCATATCGAGGAGAATGTTGCCGAGATGCTGAAGAAAAAGTATGGCACGGCATATAGCGATTTTGTGGAAACGAGCGATGCTGTTCAATACAACGCTGGCGACGACAAGACCATATCCAATGTGTTGTTCAATGATATTGTCGAGTCTCGTATGCGTGAGATTATAGAAAATGTGCAGAACCAGATTCCAAAGCACTATCGCGACAACCTTTTGGGCGGAATAATACTTACCGGTGGCGGCTCTAACATCCGCGACATAGAGAAGGCGTTTGTTACGTTCACAGGAATACAGAAGGTGAGGGTTGCGAAATATGTGATGCTTACAGTCAATTCACATCTTGAAGAGGCAACTGCTCATAATGCGATGATGAATACCGCGCTTGCAATACTTGCAAAGGGCGATATTTCTTGCTCTGGCGACGACTACAAACCAAACCAGCAGCTCTTCGATCCTGAGGGCGAGGCGGCTGTCGATGTCAATGGTCCGGTAGTGATTGAGGTCACAAATCCGCAGCCGAGGCGTGAGGGTGTTGTGATTTCTGCCGCAGAGAGAGAAGCCCTTGAGCGCAAACGCGCGGAGGAAGAGGCTCGCAAGGCAGAGGAGGAAGCCGAGGCGCAGCGCAAGGCGGAAGAAGAGGCTCGAATAGCTGAGGAAGAAAAAAGTGAAGAACCGAGACCTTCAGCGATGGGCCGGTTTATGAAGTGGCTGAGGAATATGACTGAAGAGTGATAAACTCAGCTATTGCAAGTTCAAATAGAGATTATTGTTTAATTATTAATGATAACTTATTAATGATAAAATGTTTAATGATTAATTCGGAGTAAATAAAAACACCGCATTAAAAAATAATCATTAATATATTATCAATAAACATTAATAAACAACAAGTTTAAGTAAGTGGTCAAAATTAGTTTGATAATACTTTTCCACTTACTTAGTCATTATAAATAATTTTGTTCACTTACTTAATATGGCATTTACTCCATTAGGTTTTGCAGTTCCAGAAGCTGCTAAGAGTATTATAAAAGTTATCGGCGTTGGCGGCGGTGGCAGCAACGCGGTGAACCACATGTATCGCGAAGGCATAAACGGAGTGTCTTTCGTGGTGTGCAATACTGACAGTAAGGCTCTTGATGACAGTCCGGTGCCTGTGCATCTTCAGCTTGGTGCTGAAGGACTTGGTGCGGGCAACAAGCCAGAGGTGGGACGTCAGAAGGCAGAGGAAAGTGTTGACCAGATAAACGAGATGCTTGACGATGGCACAAAGATGGTCTTTATCACGGCAGGAATGGGCGGTGGTACAGGTACGGGCGCTGCACCAGTGATTGCCCAGATAGCGCGCGAGAAGGATATTCTGACTGTCGGCATTGTAACTATCCCGTTTGTCTTTGAAGGCTCACGCAAGATTGACAAAGCCCTTGATGGTGTTGACGAAATGTCAAAGCATGTAGATGCCCTGCTTGTTATTAACAACGAGCGTCTGCGTCAGATCTACCCCGCGCTTTCGGTGGCCGATGCCTTCAAGCGTGCGGACGACACTCTGAGTGTTGCAGCAAAGAGCATTGCTGAGATAACAACAAGTCACGGCTATATCAACCTTGACTTCAACGATGTGCGCACGATGATAAAGGACGGAGGTGTCGCCATCATTTCCACCGGCTACGGAGAAGGCGAGAAGCGTTTGGGCGATGCCATTGAAGATGCGTTGAACTCTCCGTTGCTGAACGATAATGATGTATATAACTCAAAGAAGATTCTGCTCAGCATCACAGCTTCGCCGGGAGAGAATGGCGAGGGACTGATGATGGAGGAGATGAACTATGTCCATAACTTCATGGATAAGTTCGATAAGGATATCGAAACAAAGTTCGGTCTTGCCTTCGACCCAGAACTTGGCGATAAGGTCAAGGTAACAGTGCTTGCTACGGGCTTCGGATTGCGGAATATCTACGAACAGCAGAACCGACTTGACCGTTTCCACGACCTTAGCGCCGATGAGCGTGCCAAGGAAGAGGAGCGCGAGCGTATGCGCGAGGAGCGCCGTAGGGGATATTACGGCAGCGATTCGGCACCGCGCTATAAGCGTCGCCCTGCCATCTATATCTTCTCGCAAGACGATCTGGACAACGATGACATCATTTCTGCCATCGAACAGACACCGACATATTCCAGAACACGTAAGGTTGTTGAAGAGCTGAAAAGCTCTATTGTCAAGCCTGTTAAGAAACCGGATGTTGTCGAAGAGCCGGAAGAGCCAGTAGAGCCGATAAGTACAACAGGAACTATTTCATTCGCCAACCTATAATTTATGCGAATAGACATAATTACAGTTCTCCCGGAAATCCTTGAGAGTTTCATGACAAACTCCATCCTTGGCCGCGCGCAGAAGAAGGGGCTGGCGGAGATTCATCTGCATAATCTTCGCGACTACACCCTCGACAAATGGAAGCGCGTCGATGATTATGCCTATGGCGGGCAGGCGGGAATGGTCATGCAGTGTGAGCCAATAGACCGTTGCATCTCGGCATTGAAGGCGGAACGCGAATACGATGAGGTTATCTTCACTTCTCCTGACGGGGAGCAGTTCACGCAACCTGTTGCCAACGAGCTCTCTATGCTCAACAATGTCATCATTCTTTGCGGACATTACAAAGGCATTGACCAGCGCATCCGTGACCATCTTATCACGCGCGAGATTTCCATTGGCGACTATGTGCTTACCGGTGGCGAATTGGCGGCTGCCGTGATGACTGATGCCATTGTCCGCATCATTCCCGGTGTTATCACTGACGAGCAGAGCGCGCTCTCCGATTGTTTCCAAGACAATCTGCTCTCCGCTCCTATCTACACACGCCCAGCCGACTACAAAGGTTGGAAAGTGCCCGATATTCTGCTTTCCGGTCACGAGGCAAAAATCCGCGATTGGGAAATGGAGCAGGCTATTGAGCGTACACAAAGATTGCGCCCGGACCTGTTGAATATTTAAGTATGAAAAAACATCTCTACATACTCACATTCGTGATTCCGCTTCTCCTCTTCTCTTGCGTAAAGGAGGAGCAGCATTCCTCTGACCCCAAAGGTTGCTTTGAGGCACTCTGGAAGATAATGGATGAGCATTACTGTTTCTTTGACTACAAGCAGAAGGAATACGGACTCGACTGGAATGAGGTTTATCGTAAGTACGAACCCCTGTTCAACAACCAGCGCCTCTCCACTTTGCAGACTTTCGAGCTGCTTACTTCGATGCTTGCCGAACTGCGTGACGGTCATGTAAACCTCTCTACCGCTTTCGATTACGGCCGCTACTGGGCTTGGAAGGATAGTTATCCGCAGAATTTCTCCGACACCCTCTTGCGCCGCTATCTGCAGAAAGATTATCAGATAGCGGCATCGCTCAATTATCGTGTTCTCGATGACAATATAGGCTATATCTATTGCGGCTCGTTCGCAAGTGAGGCGGGCGATGGCAACTTCGATGCTGTCTTCTCCCTCCTTGCCACCTGCAACGCCCTGATTGTCGATGTACGTAATAATGGCGGCGGGTTGATATCTGCGGCGGAGAAGTTTGCAGCGCACTTCACAAACGAAGAACTGCTTGTAGGTTATTTCCAGCACAAGACAGGACCAGGCCACAACGATTTCTCCTCGCTCGATCCGCAATATCTGAAACCCTCGTCTGGAATGCGATGGCAGAAGAAGGTTGCCGTGCTCACTAACCGCTCAGTGTTCAGTGCGGCTAATGAGTTTGTTAAATATATGAAATGTTGCCCTAATGTTGTGGTCATTGGCGATAAGACCGGTGGCGGTGGTGGCATGCCGCTGTCGTCAGAGCTGCCTAACGGATGGTTTGTGCGATTCTCCGCCTGCCCGATGTACGACAAGGATAAGAATCCAACGGAGTTCGGCATAGACCCCGACATAAAGATTGACATCACGTCCGAGGATTTCAACAAGAGCATAGACACTATTATTGAAGAGGCGCGACGCCAGTTGTCCAAATGACGAATGCTTCTACGTAATCTTACCATAGGCTACCCGTCGCGGCAGATAGCGGCAGACATTAACCTGCACCTTGAGGCAGGCAGACTGACTTGTCTCATTGGCGAGAATGGAGTGGGGAAGTCAACACTCCTCCGGACGCTCTCGGGCTTTCTTCCGCCCATCGCCGGCGATATTCTTATAGATTTTGACTCTGGCTCTGGCCTTGGCTTTAGCTTTAGCTCTGTGTCAAAGTCTGAGTCTGAGTCTGTGTCAAAGTCTGAGTCTGTGTCAAAGCCAGAGCCAGAGCCAAAGCCAGAGCCAAAGCCAAGACACTCCCTCTACCAGCTTTCCCCGAAGACGCTCTCACGGCAGATAGCCGTTGTGCTTACCGACAGACTCAATCTCCAGAACACCACTGTCCGCGAACTTGTGTCAATGGGCAGGATGCCATATACCGGCTTTTTTGGAAGACTTTCCGCAGAAGACAAGGCTATTGTCGATGAGTGCATGCAGACCGTCGGCGTTGATGGCGAGAGAACGGTAAACACCCTCAGCGATGGCGAGAGGCAGAAGGCAATGATAGCGCGCGCACTCGCACAGCAGACACGCTACATCTTCCTCGATGAGCCGACAGCCTTCCTCGACTATCCGAGCAAGTTGCGCACCATGGAAACGCTCAAAAAGCTCGCGCGCGACTTCAACAAGACCATCTTCCTTTCTACTCACGACATAGAGATTGCCCTCAACACTGCCGACACCCTCGTGATGATGGAACGCGACGGCGTTAAAACAGGAACTCCTAAAATCAGAAATCATGAAAAAACTCTTTCTTTTACTTCTCGCGATTTGCTCGTTGAGTGTTAATGCAGCAAATAAGTACGACAACCCCGACACGCTTTTCGTGGCTCGCGACGGCTCTTGCGAGTTCCGCAATGTCCAGGATGCCATAGAGGTTTGCCGCGCCTACATGTCATACCATAAGGTCATCTTCGTGAAAAACGGAATCTACAAGGAGAAGATTGTTATCCCTCACTGGCTCACTAACGTAGAACTCTGTGGAGAGAATGCGGAGCAGACAATCATCGTGTGGGACGACCACGCCAATGTTCCCATGCAGACCGTTGCTGGCAGTTCCGCTTCCGGACCAATGGGCACCTTCCGCACATACACGATGAAGGTGGAAGGCTCGGACATAACATTGAAGAATCTCACGATTGAGAACAACTCCGCGCGCCGTGGACAGGCAGTTTCCCTGCATACCACGGGCGACCGCATCCGCGTCATTGGCTGCCGTCTGCTCGGACATCAGGACACTCTCTTCACCGGCGTGGAGAACACCCGTCTGCTCTTCAAAGACTGCTATATCTGCGGCACCACCGATTTCATCTTCGGCCCTTCAACAGCGTGGTTCGAGGGCTGCCTTATAGAAAACAAAAGCGACTCTTATGTCACTGCCGCCAGCACTCCCGAAAATGTGAAGTATGGCTATGTGTTCAACAACTGCACCGTGAGAGCCATGGACTCCTCTTTTATGGGGCAGGGAGGTCCGACGATGGGCGACGCCCTCGGAGCCCCGAAACCTAATGCCACAAAATGCTATCTCGGCCGTCCGTGGCGGCCTTACGCTTACACCCTGTTCATGAACTGCGACCTCGGCGGACATATCCGTCCTGAGGGTTGGCACAACTGGAACAACAAGGACAATGAGCGCACAGCCCGCTACTTGGAATACAACAACCGTGGCGACGGAGCAGCCACCACATCACGCGCTCCCTGGTCTCGTCAACTCACAAAGAAAGAGGCAAAGGAGATAACGATGAAGAATGTCATCGGCTGGGAGGAGTGATGGGTTTGGCTCAGACTCTGACTCAGACTTTGACTTTGACTCTGAGTCTGAGTCGATGACACAATATCCGGTAGATTTCTGCCTCTTGTGTTTGTTCTAAATGTCAGAAACTTTGATTTATATTACTAAAAGTGCAGTTTTGCTTATTTTCTTTTCTGTTTTCCTTTGAAGTTTAAAAAGAACTTGTACCTTTGCTGCATGAAAACAGCGAAATTATTCACGCTCGGCAATTTGAAAACAAGTTTTCATTGCTCTCGCTTAATCATAATTTTGCACAATAAAACAAACTATTAACGCCTATGATAGACCATTGAGAAATCTGAACAAGTATAGGATGTTTTAGAAACAGAATATTGTCAGATAATCCGAGAGAGAGAAAATGGTTGTTATTAGGTGATTGATTTCCCCTGTGTGCAAAAGGTGTTTTGCTCGCAGGGGAATGTTGTGTGGTGGAATATCTAAAACCAAATACGTTCTAATGGATTGTTCGGATTTGATTTTTTTGACCTATACGCCATTTTTTTTGCAAATGTTTTGGTAATTATATCTTTATTTGTAATTTTGCAACCGTGGTTGCAGAACGTTTGCATCGTTAAACGCTAATGCTAACGCAAGTGGAGTAATGGTAATGGTTTTCGCGGAAATTTATTTCTCGATATGTTTTGTTATTCATTTGCTTTTTCGGACTCGGCTTTGCCGCTTGCCAGAGCAAGAATTTTGCACAAAATAGCCAACAAGATAAATCAAAGAGGCTCTAAGAAAAATAAAAACGTAGGAAGTTATTTTTTTACCATTACTAAAGTAATCTTGTTGTTCAAGTTGTGAAGCAAATAAGGGCATCTTTAAGATTTACTAAATATATGAGAAAACACGCACTTGTCTTATCCCTTCTCCTTTCCGCATGTCTGGGGCTTGGTGCCAGAAATCTGCCCCGTGTGATAGTGCTTACCGACGCGGAAACCGACGACCGCTGCTCTATGGTGCACTTCCTTCTGCACTCCAACGACATGCAGGTGGACGGCATAGTCCTTTCGAACTCCTGCTTTCAGCGCAAGGGGTGGAGCCACGAGCCCTGGCTCGCGCAGCAGCTGGATGCCTATGAGAAGGTGTACCCCAACCTCAAGGTCCACGATCCCGCCTACCCGACGCCGGACTATCTCCGCAGTCGGGTGTATTTGGGAGATGAGAATCCCGACCATATTGTGCTCAGCGGAGCGCAGTGCAAGGCGCTGCTCCCCGGTGCGGAACCGGTCATCGATCCTTCGGACTGGGAGGATACGCCGGGAAGCGACCGCATAGTAGAGGTTCTGCTGGAAGACGATCCCCGCAAGCTGTTCATCCAGTGCTGGGGAGGCGGCAATACGGCGGCGCGCGCCTTCCACAAGCTGAAAACACAGTACCCGAAAGACTATGAGCGCGCCGTGAGCAAGGCTGTGCTATATTGCATATGGTATCAGGATGCCGCCGGTCCCTACATCGAGCGCAACCACCCCCTGGTCACCATTCTGTTGAACCATCACTTCTCCGGAAGCTGGGACTACGGAACGATGACCAACACCACCGGCTTCGTGTCGGAATATATGCGCAACGGAAAGAATCCTCTCGGCGACTGCTACGCCCAGCCCTACATCAGCGAAGGGGACACTCCCGCCTTTCTGCATTCCCTTGCCAACGGCCTGCGTTCCGATGAGGACCCCACCTACGGGGGGTGGGGAGGCTGTTTCTACAAGGTCGAAGGATTCGACAACGTCTATCGCGACACCGGATTCGGCCAGCTGCGCGAGTGGATCGAGCCTGCAATGCACGACTTCCAGGCTCGTCTGCAGTGGTGCGTAACGCCCGAATACGAAAAGGCGAACCATCACCCGAAAATTGAAGTTCCGATGGGTCTCGACCACACGGTTCACAGCGGAGACACTGTACGGCTTGAAGCCGTGATTCATGATGACGATCTGGTGGACGGGGAGACTCTATGGATGATGTTTGGAGATATGTGGGCTCAGAAGGGCACCCGGAAGGAAAACGTGCTTGCCCACCCCGAAAACTATCGCCGCTCGTGCCGCAGTGCCTGGTACCAGTATCCTGTCGGGACATATCGCGAAAGCATAGACCTCCGTATGGGGCCGGAAAACGAGGCTTATGCCAGCTTCGTGGCTCCTAAGGTGACTGAAGCGAAGACCATACACGTCATTCTGGAAGTTTACGATATGGAAGTCCCCAGACTGACCTCCTACGCCCGATTTATCATCACGGTGGAACCGTAAAGAAATTTTCCATGGCTCCGGGCTGCTAAGTCAGCTTACTATAATTTCTTTCTTTACTTTCAGTCAGTGATGACAGAATCTCGAATACATGAAGCGATGGTACTGCTTTTATTGCGAGCGACTTGCAAAATCGCACCAACCCGTTGCGATTTTTGAGGAAGCAAAATCAAACGTCTGGTAATTATATCTTTATTTGTTATTTTGCAACCGTGGTTGCAGAACGTTTGCATCGTTAAACGCTAATGCCATAATCTGTTATGGGGTAGAGGTAACCTCACGGGGATAGAGTCGTGCGCCTGGGCGTACGACTCCATCAACACCACATCAGTAACCCCACAATTCATTGTGGGGTTACTGATGGAAAAGTGGCTCCGCCACTACCAGTTACTTCCGCTCGGCAATAAAAATAAATCGGGATTTATTTTGTTATTCGCTCGTTTATTCGTACTCGACTTTGCCGCTTGCCAGAGCAAGACCTTTGCTGCATGAAACAAACAAACTATTAACGCCTATAATAGACCATTGAGAAATCTGAACAAGTATAGGAAGTTTTAGAAACAGAATATTGTCAGATAATCCGAGAGAGAGAAATGGTTGTTATTAGGTGATAGTTCATTAGACCCTCACTCCTGTTTTATGATTTCTAAAAAATACTACACACTACACAGATTGACGGTTTCTTGCTGTCAATCAGTGTGTTGCGGGTGTAGTATGCCCCTCAGATACTACATCAATACTACATCATACCACATCTAAGTTGTCCATCTGTTGCTGTTCCTATGAAACTCTATGCCTGTGTCTGTGATACTCTATGCCTGTGTCTATGAAACTCTATG
>JABUUE010000001.1:113687-115959 GCA_021443335.1 Bacteroidaceae bacterium | reverse complement strand
GAGTCGTAAGCCTTGACGTATGTGGCAGCGTTGGAGCGTGCCGACTTGCCGATAGGGTTCTGGTCTATCATCTCTACCGACGCTATCGCCTTTATGTCGCCCTCTAAGCACTGATGCTCGCCGGGGAGGTCTGCCACAAGGTCTAACTTTCGGCGCAGGGCAGGGTAGAGTATTCCCTTTACGAGCGATGATTTTCCAGAGCCGCTGACACCCGTCACTGCTGTCATGGCGTTCAGCGGGAACTGTGCATTGATGCCTTTCAGGTTGTGCATCCTTGCGCCCTTCACTGTTATCGACCTGTTCCATGCCCGCCGTGATGAAGGCACTGGTATTCCCAACTCACCCGTCAGGTATTTCAGAGTGTATGACTGTCCGATGGCCTCTTGCGGCAATGCCTCGCCGTTGAGCTGTCCTTCATATACCACCTCTCCGCCTCCGCTGCCGGCGTTGGGACCTATGTCTATTATGTAGTCGGCGGCACGCATTATCTCCTCGTCGTGTTCCACGACAACTACCGTGTTCCCGAGTTCGCATAGATGGCGCAACACGCCGATAAGCTGCTCCGTGTCGCGCGAGTGCAGACCTATTGAAGGCTCGTCAAGGATATACAGTGAGCCTACCAAAGCGCTGCCTAATTGCGTTGTAAGGTTTATGCGCTGCGACTCGCCGCCCGACAGCGTGTTCGATGCGCGGTTGAGCGTCAGGTAGCCCAAGCCCACATCGCACAGGAACTGCAGTCGCGACATTATCTCTGTCAGCAGTCGCTCTGCTATCTCTTTCTCTTGTGGCTGCAGGGCTGTTGAGCCATCAGCGGTGAGGCCTTTGAACCATTTCTGCAGTTCGCTGACCGGCATCTCCACTATGTCCGTTATCGAGCGGCCCGCAACCTTCACATATCCCGCCTCTTTCTTCAGACGGTTGCCGTGGCATTTTGGGCAGACGGTCTTTCCTCGGTAGCGGCTCAGCATCACTCGGTATTGTATCTTATACTGGTTGCGCTTCACCATCTCGAAGAAGTTGTTTATGCACACCTTATCCTCAGGGTTCTCCCATCCAGGGTCGGAGGGCAGTCCGTACCACAGCCAGTCCTTGTGTTTCTGCTCAAGTTCGTAGTAGGGTGTGAATATCGGAAAGTTGTCGTGCGCCGCCTGACGGATGAAGTATGTTAGCCATTCGCCCATCTTCTCGCCGTGCCAGCACTGCACGCAACCGTCATAGACCGATTTTGAGCTGTCGGGGATGACAAGTTTCTCGTCGATGCCTATTATGCGGCCGAAGCCCTCGCACATGTCGCAGGCGCCGGCGGGAGAGTTGAACGAGAACAGGTTTGCCGAAGGCTCCTCGAAGGTTATGCCGTCGGCCTCAAAGCAGGTGGAGAAGTTGTACGCCATCATCGACGGTGTTATTATAAGCCTGCACTCACCGTTGCCCTCATAGAACGCCGTCTCTACCGACGACAGGAGGCGCGACTCGGAGTCAGAGCCCGTGAGCGACAGGCGGTCGATAAGCAGATATATGTCGTCGGCTTGACTCTTTGCTTCTAAAAAGTCCTCAATCCTTACTATCTCGTTGTTCACGATGATGCGCTGGTAGCCCTGCAGTATCTCTATTTCCAACTGTTTTTCCAAAGTGCGACCGTCGGTTATCTGCATCGGGGCGGCTATCAGCAGTCGTGTGCCTGGGGAGAACTCCTTCGCCTTTGCGAGAACATCCTCAGCACTATGCTTGCGCACCTCCTGTCCTGATAGCGGCGAGTATGTGCGGCCTATGCGCGAGAACAGCAGTTTCAGGTATTCGTATATCTCTGTCGTGGTGCCTACGGTGGAGCGCGGATTGCGTGAGATGACCTTCTGCTCTATGGCTATCGCCGGCGGAAGGTTCTTTATATAGTCACATTCCGGCTTGTGCATCCTGCCGAGAAACTGCCTGATATATGCCGACAGGCTCTCCACATAGCGGCGTTGCCCCTCGGCATACAGCGTGTCGAAGGCGAGCGACGACTTGCCCGACCCACTGACACCTGTTACCACTATCAGCTTGTTGTGCGGAATGCTTAGCGAAATGTTCTTCAGGTTATTTACGCGCGCGTTCTTTATGTCAATGTTCATGCAGGGAATTGTTTGTTCGCAGAATTTATTCTGCAAAGTTACGATTAAGCGTGCGAAAAAGCAAATAAAGTTAAATATTTTTCTTTTCATCCACCGTGAATGAAAGGTAAAGCCGCCTTTTCCTCCCCCTTTTCATTGAAAAGAACTACTTTTGCAAGGGAAAA
>JABUUE010000001.1:109205-112659 GCA_021443335.1 Bacteroidaceae bacterium | reverse complement strand
TGCTGGGCTGCCACGCGCAGTCTGATGACAAGCAAGGGCTATGAAAGCATCATCCTTGTCATCGATGAGATACAGAAGATAAGGAACTGGAGTGAGGCCGTAAAGAAGGAATGGGACGAAGACACCTTTTACGGTCGCAACATCAAGGTACTGCTGCTTGGCAGCAGTCGTGTTCTTCTCGAGCGGGGCCTCTCAGAGTCGCTGGCAGGAAGATTCGAGGAGATACGCATGAGCCATTGGCGTTACGATGAGATGCGCGACTGCTTCGGCTGGACTTTAGACCAATACCTCTTTTATGGAGGATATCCCGGAGCCGCCACACTGATCGACGACCAAGACCGCTACGAGCAATATGTGCAGTCGGCAATCATAGATGCCTCCATAAACAAGGATATCCTGATGGACACTCCTATCGGCAAGCCGGCACTTCTGCGCCAGACATTCGAGCTTGCCACCGCTTATTCGGGCGAGATACTGTCATATAACAAGATGCTGGGACAACTGTTAGATGCAGGCAACACTTCAACCTTGGTGGGCTATCTCACACTGCTCAACGAGAGCGGGCTGGTGTGCGCGCTGCAGAAATATAGTGTTGATATGGCGAGAAGGAAGGGTAGCATTCCAAAGTTTCAGGTTCATAACAATGCCCTTCGCACCGTGTTCACCCCACTTTCTTACGACCAAGCCATCATGGACCGCAAGGCATGGGGCAGAATTTTTGAGTCAGCCATCGGCGCATACCTGGTGAATCAGGCGTATGTTCACCGTTTTGAGGTGTGCTACTGGCGTGAGCGGAACGATGAGGTTGACTTTATAATAAGGAAGAAGAACCGTGTGGTTGCTATTGAGGTGAAGAGCAATAGCGAGAGCGATACGGCAGGACTGCAGAAATTCAAGAACCTGTTTCATCCCCATAAGGCCTTTGTGGTGGGAAGCAACGGCATATCGGCAGAAGACTTTCTAACAATGGATATAACGAAACTATTTGCTTAGTTGTAGGAAAAATACGAGCGAGATTTGCGGGAAACAGTCTTGCCCATCTATTTCGCACAGTTTCTTTAAACCATAGGTTGAAAAAGTCTTTAACCATAGGTTGAAAAAGTCTTTAACCATAGGTTGCATAGGTGTCATAGGTCTTTTGAAACTAATAATTATCATGTGACCTATGGCTCACAAAAACAAAACGCCTGCGAGGGGATTCCCTCGCAGGCGTTTTATATTGCTTGTCGCTCGATTTATCGTTTTACTGCGCGGACACAGTGACCAAACTCGTGAGCGTTCCAACAGTCTCGGAAATATGGAGTTTCATTCACGGAGAAGCCATAGCAGTGGGTGTATGTGTTGGGAGTATGCGGTGTTGCATCAGCTTTTTTGTCGTATGGATTTGCAGTGTGATACCAACTTGCTATTTCCTGTTGGGCTTTAATCTTTTCGGCGCCATAAAGATTCTTTATGTATCCCGAGAATGGGAAGAAGATGCAGTTTTCGTTTATCTTGCTTATAAGCAGCAAACCTCTTCTATCGTTGAAGGTCTGTAGCGAGATGGTTGCTGTCCTTGGTGTTGCGTCTCCTTCTTCTCTTACGTACATGCCTGTTAATTCGTGAGCCTCGTCCAATGTTGGCATATGCCAGCCTGGTCCCATAACCTGGCGGGCAGCGTCGCGAGCGTCAACCAATGTGTTTGTACCGTTAGCATCGCTTATCCAACCTTGCTGTTTTAGCTGAGCAAAGGTTTTATCCTTTGCAGTTTCACTTGAATAATATGCGGTTCCGTTATATGTTACATCCTGGACTTTATTGTTTTTCTGTCGTCCCCATACGTAATACTTTCCGTAGTCAGTAGGTTTGTAGTTTGCGCCCACATCGTATGTTGCCCACTTGGTGCCTGTTGTCAGTCCGAGGTCAATATACTCGCGGAACACGAAATTCGTGAAAGCTATCTTCAAGCGTTTGCCCGGTGTGGCTGAAACTGTTGATGTTGCGTTTGGTATTGTAGCGTTATTGGTGCCCCATCCTGCGGATTTGATTGACACCTTCACCTGATTTTGTGCATTGATATCCATTGGTGGCAGGTGGAGACTGAGGTGAACTGAGTCGCCACGCACAAGCTTAAGAGGCTTTGGGGCGTCGATTGTTCCCCACTGGAACTTATACACGTCGTCTTCTGTAGCTGTTTGTGTTGTTGCTGAGCCAGGATTTTTGCCGTCAGGCCATGCATTCTCGTCAATATTGAAGTGGAAGTAGCCATTTGCATCAAGCTTGTTCTGGTCCTTAGGGATGG
This sequence comes from Bacteroidaceae bacterium, assembly GCA_021443335.1. Classification (GTDB taxonomy): domain Bacteria; phylum Bacteroidota; class Bacteroidia; order Bacteroidales; family Bacteroidaceae; genus Prevotella. The sequence goes on along the minus strand of JABUUE010000001.1, from coordinate 110,378 downwards.
TTACGGTTACCTCCCAAAGGTAGATGTCCTGATTTTTGGAGTCATTCGTTGTATTCATGCCCTTGATGACGAGGTCGAGCACGGTCATGATTGGCTTGAAGTGAAGCTCAAGCTTTTCTACCGGCTTTGTCTTCTTGTAAGCCACCATATACGACTGCTGCATGGAAGTAGGGTTTGACTCATCTATATTTGACCATTCTTTCTTGTTGGTCTGTGTGTCCAGATTATATATCAGCGGCTGTACCCTGTTGTACTTACACTTCACCTCGCCCGTCGCTGAGTTAACCATTTGAATATCTTGGCCGAAAAGTCCATAGAAGGTGTGGTCTTCTGTGACTCTACCCCAGTAGAGTTTCTTGGGATCGTCGGTAGTTGGTGTTCCCTTGTCTTGATCAACCGACGTTACTTTATAGCCGCAGTTGGTTGTGGGTTCGCCGTCCTTGTCGGTCGTCTTATCACACCAGATGGCAATGTTGTCGTTGGTGTCCCAGTCTATCTGCACATTGCTTCCGTCTCTGTAGTGTGTGCGTGAGGCATCCTCTGCGCTGACACTGCCCAGACTGAATTTTACCTCGTTGCCCACTTCCTTTGGCTTGTCGTCAGGACCGCTACCGTCGTTGTCGTTGTTCTTGTCGCAACTTGTCATTGCTCCAGCGGCTATCATGATAGCCGCGAGCAGGTATGTATATTTCTTCATAATTTAGTCTGATTATTTAAATTTTTAGTCTTCATCGAATCCGTAGTTGTCTTCTTCTTGATAGTCATGCTCGTCAATGTCCACCCCTTGATCTGTAGGGTTGCCACTCAGCCCAAGCATGGCGCATTCCACTTTAATGTCCATTACGCATACGGTGGGCGACACATAGTCCTTCCGCACGCGGAAATCTTCATTTGTTTTCATAAATCCTCTAATTCATATATGTTAGTTATTATTTATTTAGTTACATTATTTTTGCGTGTCCATGTCCATATAGAGCGGTAACAACAGTGATTTTTTTTAAACCTGCGGAAGGCTTCACAGCCTTCCACAAGCCATGTAATCTTGAAAGGAAACCCTTACAAGATAACTTTATCTAAAAAATAACAGGTTGATTTATCGCCTATAATTTATAGTACATCTCTTGGTAAGAGATTTACGCAACGAGAAACATAAGTTAACAACTTGTTAACTAT
>JABUUE010000001.1:106539-108885 GCA_021443335.1 Bacteroidaceae bacterium | reverse complement strand
AACTCTATGACAAAATTTTTTTTCTCCCTGCGTTTTGACCCAAAACTCATAGGGAAATTTTAAAAAAAGCTGTGAAACATTTTTCAGAAGTAAAACACCGCTATGATAGAGTCGTACGCCTGGGCGCACGACTACTACATTTTCGCATACATATCCCCACAATAAATTGTGGGGTTACTGAAAGAAAAGTGGCTACGCCACTATGAATTTAACCCAAAAAGTTCTTTGCTTCCAAAGAACTTTTTGGGTTAAATATGGAGATGTGCTTTCAGCACATTGATGCAGGCGGCTATGTATATTGTGACTCCCTATATATATTAATGTATAAGGGGAAAGGGGATGGGAACTTAACCTCCTTACATCTCCACGACTAACTCTACTCTGTCGCCATTCTTCAGCGGGTAGTCGAGCGGTTGGAACTCGCCGTTGACGTTTGCGCCGCGGAACAGTTCCACCCAGTCGGCTTCGGGGGCTATGTGTATGATGTAGTCAACGATGCGGGAGTCTGACGGTATCTTATGCAGACTGTCGGCGTTGTCGAAGATGAACATCTCGCCTTTGTACAGCTCTTCCGAGAAATTCTTTATCATGGAATCGACGCTCTTGTGGTTTTCCAGTGCGGTGCGTATGGCCAGCAGTGCTTCGTTCGCGCCGTTGTTGTTATGTCCTTTCACGCCCTTGTATATCCAGTGGGCTGCCGCGCCGTGCTCTGCTACCTCGTCCATGCGCTTGCTGCGTACCTGTATCTCCACCCAGTGGTTGTCGGGTCCCAAGACGGTGGTGTGCAGACTCTCGTAGCCACTTGCCTTCGGCTTGCCTACCCAGTCTTTTGTGCGCAGCATGTTGGGCACGTAGAGCGAGGAGGCGAGTCCGAAGATTGCCCAGCACATAGCCTTCTCTAATTTCTCCGGCACGTCGAGGATGACGCGCAGCGCAAACAAGTCGTAGATACCGTCTAAGTTGATGCCCTGTCGCTGCATCTTCGCGTAGATGCTGTTTATGCTCTTTGAGCGCCATTTTATCTCGTAAGGTATGCCGAGGTCTTCTATCTTCTCGCGCAGAGGCGTCATAAAGTCCTGTATATACTGGTCGCGCTCTGTGCGTGATTTCTTCAGTCCTTTCACGATGGCGTCATACTGCTCCGGATGCTCAAACTTCACCGCCAAGTCTTCCAAGACGCGCTTTATCTCGTACAGTCCGAGACGGTGGGCGATAGGCGCGTAGAACAGGCGGCAGGCAGCGGCTACCTGCCTGCGCACCGGCGTGTCGTCTTTCTCGTCAAGGAGTTTCATCAGGTCGTGCATAAAGGCAGTGAGATGGATGATGATGCGTATGTCTTTGACGAAGGAGATGATGAAGTCGGAAAACTGGTCGTCGGTGAGGTTGTCCATGGTTATTGATTTCTCCTCCAACATCTTAAGCAGTTGGTGTAGTTGCGCTACATCGTCTCCGAACATGCTTGCCGCTTCCTCATAGCTCATCGCTCCGTGGCGCACTAAATAAGACGACAACGCGAGTAATATGCTGCTGCGCTCCATGCCTATCTCGTAAAGCGTGTCGGCGGTGTTCAGAGTCAGTTCGTAGTGGTCTATGCCGAGGTCATAATTCTCTGGCGTCATCTCTCTGCCAAGCAACTCTTTCAGGTGCTTGCGGTCGTCGGCTGTCAGGCAGCGCAGCGACTTATGTTTCAGAAGTGTTATGTTCATGCTATTTATTAGAATTGCAGAATTTATGGCGCAAAGTTATGGATAATTTGAGATAATCACAAGAAAATGAGGGGTAAAAGTGAAAAAGTTAGGGAAAAGAAGTAAAGTTTAAATTTTATTAAGTAACTTTGCGGTCTGTATAAATAAGGTTAGAGAATAATTTAATTACACAAAAACTCAATAATTTTATTATGACAAAAATTCTACGTAAAGCGTGGCGTGCTATGGTTTTAATCGCAGCACTCACCACATCGCTTACGGCAAACGCCGATTTGCTGTTGAGCGACAGTTTCAACTACACGGTGGGCGACCTCTACGGTCAAGGCTCATGGTGGAGGCTCGCAGCCGCTAAGACTGCGCTGCCAGTACAGGTTGTAGAGGACGCTCTCACTTATGATGGCTACCAGAGCAAGGCTGTAGGCAAGGCTGTGCAGCTCGTAGGTAATGAGAGTTCAACCACTTCTGATGAGAGCGTGAAGATGCAGTTTGCTGCAGAGCCTGTAACATCGGGTACTCTCTACTACTCTCTGCTCGTGAAGCCAATGGAGCTTCCGCAGGCGAACACCTCTAAGTTTATCATCGCCGGACTGGCGGGCAAGAACTTCAACGGTTGGGACGACGGTGTAGGCAACACATCGCC
>JABUUE010000001.1:101465-106275 GCA_021443335.1 Bacteroidaceae bacterium | reverse complement strand
AAAGGCTCTGAGGAAGGCAAGTTCAAGTTTGGCTTCGACTCAAGCACTTCCGTTCCGCAACTCGTAGATGTAGATTACGATCTCGGCAAGACCTATCTCGTGGTTGTTGGTTATGACTTCGCTACAAAGGTCATCAGCGCATGGGTTAATCCAGCATCGGCAACCGCAGAACCAACTATCGTGCTTACTAAACAGGGTTCAATAAGCACCACCAATGGTGTGCAGGGCGTCTGCCTCTATCAGCAGGGCAACAAAAATATACAGGGAAAGTTTATTGTTGACCATGTACGCGTGGCTACCGACATGGCTTCGCTCTTCAAAGAGGAAGGCGGCGGTGGCGGCGGTGAGGTTCCTGAACTGAATGTCACTGTGCAATCAGACTTCACAGGTGTGGCAGCCCCAATAAACCAGGATACTCGTATTATGACCTTCACGGTAGAGGCGAAGAACCTTGGAAAACCCGCAAGTATCTGGTTAGGAGGCAAAGACAAGGAGCATTATAAACTCAGCACAGAGGAAATTCCTGCTGGCACAGGAACTTATGAAGTGGTATTAACCTATCACCCTACAGCAATAGGCCACCACTTTGGTTCCGTCAACTTTGACGCTGTCCCAACCACGCTTAGCAGCACTCATGCTGTGGTTGAATATGCTTACGACCCAGATAATCTGCCGACAATCACCGTTCCGGCAGGTGTCGATGAATTCAAGGCTGCACCAAAAGAGACTGACGAGAAGACTATCACCATATCATCGGCAAATATGTTCGACTATGTTTATCTCGCTATCGAGGACCAGTCAACAGCCGGCGCGTTCCAACTCGACCAGGGTATGCTGCTTCCTAATGGCAGTAATGAGGTGAAGATTTCGTTCAAGCCTCTCAGAGAGGGTGAGTTTAAAGCAAGGATTAAGGTGTCTTCTATAATGGTTGAGCCACAGTATATCGAACTCTCTGGCGTAAGCAAGGGCACTCTTCCTCCTGAACCAAAGGAGGGTGGCGAACTCGTGCTCGACAAGAGCAACCCGCTGACTTACCTCGTTGAGAACTTCGACGATGTGGAGCACAACAAGCCTATAGCCAAGGCAGGCTGGGATAATGTGGCAATGGAAGGAAGCCGCGCTTGGTGGGGCTACAAATTCAGCGACGACGAGGAACACGGCAGCGCAGCCAAGGTGACTCCTTACGACAGCGAGGCTGAGTACGACACTCCTTGTGAGATGCTTCTCGTTACTCCTGCTCTCGACTTCAAGAACGCTGCAAGCAAGGTGTTCACCTGCAGTGTGATGGGCAACTTCCTGCCATCAGATGGTACTGAAGAGGTGCTCGAGGTGCTCTACATCGAGGACAAGGACTATATGGAACCGCTCAAGGGTCTGAATATTCCTTGCATCTCTGACCAGAACAAAGAGTGGGTTGACTATGTTATAGACTTTGAAGGTCAAGAGCTCGCCGACGTGTTCTTCATTGGTTTCCGCATGAAGTCTCTGCGCGGACGCAACAATGCCAAGACTTACTATGTTGATAACGTAAGCTGGGGACGCACTGACATCCCACAGGTGAAGGCTGACACCCGCCTGCTCGCATACGAGGCAGAACCAGATAAGCAGGGAGTATCTTCTCCAAAAATCACTGTTACCGGTCTTAACCTCACCGAGGATATCAAGATTAAGGTCTTTGGCGACGACGCTGCAAGCTTCACTCCGAGCGTAAGCACCCTGCCAGCCGCTGGTGGCGAGTTCACTCTTGAGTCTTACTTCGCTGAGGAGCGTGAGTATGTTGCTTATATCGAACTGTCGTCAGCAGGTTCAGGTCCGTTCATCATCGAGGTTCATGCCAAGGCAAGCAAGAGCGCAGGCGTGACGAATGTCACAGTAGAGCCAACAGCCATCAACGCTTACGACCTCATGGGTCGCAAGGTGATAAACGCCGGTACTGCTGCTGACGTGCAGAACCTCCCTTCAGGTCTCTACATCGTTAATGGCAAGAAGGTGACTAAGAAGTAACTGAGAAAATAGATTACTGCAAAAAAAACAAGTTCCTAAAGTTTTTGCTTTAGGAACTTTTTTTAGGTGGGTTCGATAAATTAGCTTGAGGCATTTTAGACTTGCCCTTTGCAGATTATATCTTCGAACTTTGTCTAAAGATGTGGATTTATTTGTTTTATAGAAATCCTATACTTGGTCTTGCCTTGCGATTCTGAATAGACTCGCTGTTACAATACTCTTTCAGTGAAGCGTATATATCCTCGCTTTCGCCATAGAGAATGTTATCTACAATCTGCTTGCGAGCAATATTCTCAATCTGTCCACCGCTGAACTCATGCTCATTCGCGAGTCTCATTGCTATTTCATCAGTGAGCGAAGGGACGATACTCTGCCATATTTGTTGACGAACCTTTGGTGTCGGCTTCTCGAAACGTACCTTATAGAGGAAACGACGCTCGAAGGCAGAATCCATATTCCCCTCAAGATTGGTGGTGGCGATTAGGATTCCTTCAAAGTTCTCCATTTCCTGAAGAATGATGTTCTGCATGGAGTTGTACATGTTATCCACCGAATGTTCTACCTTCTCAAGACGCTTGCCGATAATCGCATCAGCCTCGTTGAAAAGGAGTATAGGGCAAAGTTTCTCCGTCTTTGCCGCTTCACGATAGTTGTCGAAGATAGCCTTTACATTCTTCTCACTCTCACCAACATACTTGTCCTTGATTTCCGAAAAATCTACCTGCATGATGTTTCTGCCAGTTTTCTTTGCAAGCTGAAGCACAGTCTCTGTCTTGCCTGTACCAGGAGTACCGTAAAAGAGGCACGCGAAGCCCTGACGCATACCGCTTGCCTTCATGCGCTTGCATATTTCACCAAACTTCTTCTTGCCGAGCAAGTCGCAGAGGCGATTGACCTGAGTCTGTACCTCTTCATCGTAGAACAACTGCTTAACGGAAATCTTGCTTGCCTCGCGAAGATTGCTTGCACCCCCGTCGCTCTTCTGCTTGTTCTCGCTAAGGAGTTTCTGCTTGGCCTTGCGAGTAAGCGACAAACAATTTTTGTCCACGACTCCATCGCTGAAGCCATATTCTATAAGGTCTTCGTTTTGCAGTGTACTAAACTCCCCCTCAATATTATTAAGCATTACCTCGAAGTCAAGTTCATCAAAAATCTTGTTGAGATCTACCAAGCTGAAACGCTTGCCGTGGAACAACTCGCAAGTGCACATCACCACAAGTAATGTCCATTCATATATCGACAAATTATCCTTCAGTTCTGCAAGTTGAGAAGCAATCTTTAGGTGCATATTGCTGTTGATAAGTTCCGATATGTCCTCAACAAACAGTTCAAAAGGCTCGTTAAGGTCATAACGCTGCTTCACACGATTGTCAAGTTCACGGGTGAATATACGGAACGAGAGGTTTTGAACCTTCTTTGGTACATAAGCTTTGTCTCCACGAAGAGCTGTGAGACTATCGTGAGGCACATGATAAGCAGTGCTATTGCTTCCGCGACCATAACATTCAGAACGCCTTATGTAACGCTTCTTCTCAATGGCATCAATGTCGTCTTGAAGTTGTGCAATTCGAACCATACGAGCGCCTGTCTGACGCTGAATGTCAACTAACTGAATCTGACTGTCATTGTAATTGTCAATGAAAATAGAGTAAAGTACCGCCTGCTCAGGTGTCAAGCCTAACTTCTCGCCCAAAAGCGTAGAAAGAGGTCTTACCTTCGCAAAGAAACAGTCTGATAGGCGACTGTGTGCCGCTTTCTCCGTGATACTTTCCATCAGTTGTAAGATAGTCATCTCTTTGTAGTTAGAAGGAATAGCCTCCTTCACATTCTTCTCATTTCTCACTGTGTTGTCAAACATAAATTCGTTTTGCATATTTAATAAAGTTATTAGTTAGTAAGTTTAGTTTGCGGATGTACTTTATTTTTACCTGTATTTTGTTATACAACAGTTAGGCTGTTTTTCCCAAAATATTTTGCAAAAAAATAAAAATTCGCCTTTTTCACATTTTTGTTTTGGAAAAAGCTATGGTCGTGTTGTATATTATAATCGAATGAATCAACTTTCTTGAGATGTTGTTTGGCAAGAAATCAGCAGACGAATTGCTGAGTGAAGTGAACTCAGCAGCATAACATGATAGGATAAATAAGAAAAAAAATGAGAAATCTTAAAATTACAGAATCTATTACCTCCAGAGAAGAGGAGAGTGTTGTACGCTATCTTAACGAGGTGCGCAAGTACCTCCCCATGGATGCGAAGGAAGAGGAGGAGTTGGCCTTCAAGGTGAAGGCTGGCGATAAGAAGGCTTATGAGGAGTTTGTGAAGCGTAATCTTCGCTTTGTCATAAGTATCAGTAAGCGTTATCAGCATCTTGGCATTCCTTTGGCAGACTTGATTGCTGAGGGTAATATCGGACTTGTTCGTGCTGTTGAGAGATTTGACCCCACCATGGGTTTCAAGTTCTCTTCTTTCGCAGTACACTATATCCGCCAAGCCATTCTTGACGCAATAACCACCTATGCAGACACCATTCGCCTGCCCAGCAATCGCCGTCAAGAGCTGAACAAGATTCAAAACATTGTTGCTGATTACGAGAAGGAGCATGGCTTTCGTCCATCTGATGATGACATCGTCAAACTTGCAGGAATAACTTTAGAGAAGCTTGCTCTCTATGAAACTGTCGGACGCAAGACAACCTCACTGGATGCTCCAATCCACGATGCTGATGACTATTGTATGCTTGACAAGATGGCAACAAGCGGTGAGACCACCGACAGTAATGCCGAGAGGGAATCTATGCGAGAAGAC
>JABUUE010000001.1:98839-101405 GCA_021443335.1 Bacteroidaceae bacterium | reverse complement strand
CTTGAGGACAATTACATGTATTCCCTTGGCGAGATTGCCACTAAAATGGACATCTCTCAAGAGCGTGTTCGTCAGCTGAGAGAGCGTGGACTAAAAGCATTGCGTGAAAACCCAAAAGCTATTGCATTGCTAAGGAAATATGCAGCGTAATTGTTGTCATCAAGTTACCGTCTGTATCTATTCAAACGACCCGTGTAATCCACAAGATTACACGGGTCGTCGTTATATGTTGGAGGAAAACATGTCCTCTTACACGGCGAAGCTTTTTCCTGCCCATTTGCGGCTATGCCATCTGCGTGTGAGTATTATGCCGCGTGTGTTCTCGTCGAGGGCGAAGGCGCCCCAGATGCCTAACAGTCCGAGTCCGAGCCAGAAGCCTGCGATGTAGGCAAAGCCGACGGCGATGAGCCATTGGAAGGTGATGCCTATGACGACGGGGTAGATGGTGTCGCCTGTGGCGCGCAGACTGCCGCAAGAGAAAATGTTGCGTGTACGGCCAATCTCAAGGAACACGTTTATAACGAATATCCATGCGCCGAGTGTCACTATCTCTTCGTTATTGGTGAAGAGGCTAAGTATCGGCCTTCCGAGGCAGGCGAGTATGGCTGCCATCGTCACGCAGCAGGTAAGTTGTAGCCGCAGATTGTAGTTGCCAAGGATATAAGCCGCGCGGTTTTTATGCTGTCCCACGAAATGACCTATCAGTATGCTGCCACCCTGAGTGAAGCTGGCAGAGAACAGTACGCAGTAGGCAAGGATATTCCAGCAGTAGGCGCGTGTGGCGAGGGCTGCATCGCCAAGCTTGTTTATCAGGTATATGCCTACCACCTGCGACAGGCAATAGCTGAGTTCTTCGCTCATGGCTGGTATGCCAACGAGCACAAGGTTCTTCAGTTCATGCACGGGGAACGGACGGAAATATGCCAAGGGGAAGCGATGGATATGCTTCCGAGTGTGGAAGACGGCAAGCAGCACCATTGCCACCGCGCGACTGAAAGCCGTGGATATGGCGGCACCCTCAACGCCGAGGGCGGGAAAACCGAATTTGCCGAAGATAAGCACATAGTTGCCGATGAAGTTAAGCACATTGCTTATCAGCGTGACAATCATCGGATAGACGGTCTTGTCGGCACTGCGCAGCGAGGCTGACAGGGCAAACGCCACCGCCTGCGTGAACGAACATACACCCGTAATCTTCATATATACAAGACCATCGGGCATAAGATTGTCGCTGAGTCCGATGAGCCGCAGTATGCTCTCCGCCTGAAACCACATGATGGCGCTGACTACCAGTCCGACGATAAGGTTAAGCATCAGCGACACGCCCACCACCTGCACGAGTCTCTTCTGCAATTTAGCGCCTATATATTGTGCGCACAAGATGGCGCATCCCATGGAAATAAACTGATAGACGAGGAAGACGAGCGTGAACACCTGGTTGTCCACGCCTACCGCTGCCACCGCCTCATCGCTATGCTGACTGAGCATCAGTATATCGACCGTGCCGAGCATCATCACAAGGGCTATGTCGATGAATATGGGCAGCGTGAGTTTTACTAACTGTTTTTTTATGTGGTTGTTGGTCTTAAAAAGTGCCATTACGATAAAAACGGAACTTATAACCCTTTATTGTTTCGTTGTACTGATTTTATTTACCCACCATCTGTAATCAACATCATTTTGTGTGTTACTAAAAAATACTGCAATTTGTTTTGGTATTTCTTTATAAATAGTTAACTTTGCCCTCCCAAAGGTGGCTATCAATGAAAGAGGCTCTGTCAAAACTGCATATTGCCGTGTTCCTCGCGGGAACAAGCGGACTGTTCGGCCGTTGGATAACGATGTCGGAAACGATGCTTGCGTTGTACCGCGTGATACTTTCCGCGCTCATCTTGGGCGTTGTGCTGCTTGCCATGAAACTGATGCGTAAGCATGCGGCAGATTCTCCAGCACGCATAACAGCAAGGACGTGTCTGGGGATGTCTGGCATAGGAACGCTGCTGGTGCTTCATTGGCTGTTCTTCTTCGGCAGCATCAAGGCGGCTAATGTGTCTATCGGAGCGGTGTGTCTCAGTCTTGTGCCCTTTATCACTGCCATCCTTGAACCATTGCTTTTGCGGAGTCGATTCTCCTTGAAAAACTTCCTGATAAGCATAATCTCTGTTCTTGGTGTTGCCTGTATCTTTGGTGTTGACACGCAGTTCAGGCTTGGCATTGCCTATGGTACTATCTCTTCAACTCTGCTGTCGCTGATGATGATAGCCAACAAGAGTATGCGTTCGCATAAGGTAGGCGCCACCGATATGCTGTTCGGAGAGTTTGTGGGCGGTGGCATAGTGCTCCTCGCTATTGTCGCCTGTATGAAGTATAACGACCCGACGATGCCGATATTCCCTTCTGCACACGACTGGCTTTACCTGTTGCTGTTGGCAGCGATAGTTACCATCACTCCCTATCTGCTGAAGCTGCAGGTGCTGAACACAGTAGATGCGTTTACCGTGAATCTTGTGAACAATATGGAGCCCGTGTATAGCATATTGCTTGCGATAATCATTTTCAACGAAGC
>JABUUE010000001.1:29161-98644 GCA_021443335.1 Bacteroidaceae bacterium | reverse complement strand
CAAGTGCAGATAAGCTCGCTTAATCTGCCGAGCGGAAGCATTTTATCTAAGGTAAGATGTCAATAAAAAACTCAAAATGACCAAGCCGGATATAAACTCATTAAATTAAAACACGTGGGAACTAATTTATAGAACCCAACTAAAGGCTTAATGCAAATTGATCAATTATTATTGATTTATTCGGAGTCTTGCAAAATAATCAATTATTATGAAAACAGATTGGAGTGAATTTTATTTGAAGGATGTGACATTCATGAACCTCATGACCCGTCGCATATTCAATGTCTTGATAATTGCCAACCCATACGACGCATTTATGCTTGAAGACGATGGCCGTGTGGACGAAAAGATTTTCAACGAATATATGGAACTCGGTCTGCGTTACCCTCCTACATTCAGGCAGGTCAGCACAACGGAAGAGGCAAAAGCCGTGCTCAACACTACGGATGTTGACCTCGTAATCTGTATGCCTGGTAACGCCGACAATGACGCTTTCACTGTGGCACACGAGGTGAAGGAGCAATTTCCTGCCATTCCGTGCGTCGTTCTTACGCCTTTCTCACACGGCATAACTCGCCGAATAGAACACGAAGACCTCTCCATCTTTGAATATGTTTTCTGTTGGCTTGGCAACACAAACCTTATCCTTTCAATAATCAAACTTATTGAGGATAAGATGAATCTTGACCATGACATTCAAGAGGCTGGCGTACAAATGCTTCTGCTTGTAGAAGACAGCATTCGTTTCTATTCATCCATTCTGCCAAACCTTTACTCCTACATTTTGGCACAGAGCCAAAGATTTGCTACAGAAGCGCTTAATCCACACGCTGCCACACTGCGTATGCGCGGTCGTCCAAAGGTGGTTCTTGCCCGCAATTATGAGGAAGCAATGGCTCTTTATAAGAAATATCGTAAAAACACCATCGGTGTAATATCAGATTGCCGGTATCCAAAAGAAGGTGTTATAGACCCCGAAGCTGGCATAAAACTGATACGAGAGCTCCATCAAGACAACGAATATCTGCCGCTTATCCTGCAAAGTTCAGAGACTGCCTCGCTCACAAAAGCGCAAAGTTTAGGCTATCATACAATCAACAAGAACTCCAAGGCGATGAATGTGGAACTGCGTAAACTTATGGCAGAACACATGGGATTTGGCGATTTCCGTTTCATCAACCCGGAAACAAAAGAGCCGATACTCCTTATCAGAAATCTTAAGGAATTGCAAGATAATATCTTCAAAATTCCTAATGACTCAATGCTTTACCATGTGTCGCGCAATCATATCAGCCGTTGGCTTTGCGCCCGTGCCATTTTCCCGGTTTCAGAATTCTTGAAGCATGTCACTTGGCATCGCTTGCAAGATGTTGACAAACATCGCCAGATTATCTTCGACGCTATTGTGAAATACCGCCAAATGAAGAACATCGGCGTTGTCGCTGTGTTCGACCGTGGCCGCTTCGACAAATATGCCCATTTCGCCCGTATCGGAGAAGGCTCATTGGGAGGAAAAGGGCGCGGCTTGGCTTTCTTGGACAACATAATAAAAAAGCACGCGGAGTTAAATGAAACAAAGGGAGTCAGCGTTTCCATTCCAAAGACGGTTGTCTTGTGTACAGATGTCTTTGACCGCTTCATGGACAACAACAATCTTTACTCTATAGCACTCAGTGATGCAAGTGACGAGGATATTCTTGCCGCCTTCCTTAAAGCCCAGTTGCCCGACGAGTTCATACCTGACTTCATGACTTTCTTCAACGCGACAACAGGTCCTATCGCTGTTCGTTCCAGCTCGCTCCTTGAAGACAGTCATTACCAGCCGTTTGCGGGAATCTACGCCACTTATATGATTCCTCGTACAAATGACGAGATGCAGATGGTGAGAATGCTTGCCGATGCCATTAAGGGTGTTTATGCCTCTGTCTTCTATCACGACTCAAAGCAGTATATGACAGCCACTTCCAATGTTATCGACCAGGAGAAGATGGCGATTGTTTTGCAAGAGGTTGTCGGCAAACAGTATGACAATTATTTCTACCCAAACATATCCGGAGTTTTACGCTCGCTCAACTACTATCCTATTGAGGATGAGACATCTGAAGAAGGTATAGCAAGTCTTGCATTGGGATTAGGAAAATACATTGTCGATGGCGGTCAGACTTTGAGGGTGTCACCTTATCATCCAACTCAGATATTGCAAATGAGCGAGATGGAGATAGCGTTACGACAGACACAAACGCAATTCTACGCCCTCAACATGAACCATACAGAGGGTACTCTACAAGTTGATGACGGTTTCAATATCACAAAGCTGAAGGTTAAGGAAGCTGATGCTCATGGCAGTCTGAGATATATCGCATCAACCTATGACCCTTACGACCAGATTATACGTGACGGCATTTATGAAGGAGGTCGCAAGATTATCTCTTTCTGTGGAGTGCTGCAACACGATGTCTTCCCTCTGCCAAGTCTTCTGCAGCAGAGCATGAAACTCGGTTCAGAAGCTATGAAACGCCCTGTAGAAATCGAGTTTGCATGTAATATCAATGACGACAAGACAGGCGAACTTTACTTGTTGCAGATTCGCCCGATTGTTGATTCCAAGCAGATGCTTGACGAGGATTTGGCAGAAATTCCCGATGAAGACTGCATAATCCGTTCCCACAACTCACTCGGACATGGAATTTCAGAAGATGTTTACGACCTTGTGTATGTGAAAACTCCTGACAATTACACAGCCATGAACAACCCGAAGATAGCTGACGAGATAGAGCGCATCAACCGCAAGTTCCTGAACGAAGGAAAACAATATGTGCTTGCAGGACCAGGCAGATGGGGTTCTTCCGACTATTGGCTTGGCATTCCAGTGAAATGGCCGCACATCAGCGGAGCGCGACTGATAATAGAACTTGGATTGAAGAATTTCCGTCCGGATCCTTCCCAAGGCACACATTTCTTCCAGAACCTCACATCCTTTGGAGTAGGATATTTCACCATAAACAATCACACAGGCGAAGGAGTCTTCCGAAATGAAATCTTCGACCAGATGGAAGCTGTTGAGGAAACAGATTTTGTACGTCATGTCCGTTTTGACAAACCGTTGAAGATAATGATGGACGGACTGCATCAGGAAGGTGTTGTTGTGTTGGCATAATAATTGTATTATAAGCAAATGAACAAAAACAACAAAACATTTATGGCAGTTGAAAATATAAATAAAGAGGAAATGAAGGAGGATGTTTCCGCAAAAGGTATGGAAACAAGTGAAACTGTTGATAATGCTGCAGACAACATCGCAGACAAGGATAATGAGGTTAGCGCTGATGTAAATGCGGAAAATCAGCAGGAAGAAAAAGAAGAAAAGAAAGAGCCAACACTTGAGGAACAAGTGGCAGAACTAAACGACAAGTATCTCCGGAAACTTGCTGAATTTGAAAACTACCGCAAGCGAACAATGAAAGAAAAGGCAGAGCTTATTCTTAATGGTGCTGCGCGAACAGTGGAAGCCTTCCTGCCTGTTGTTGACGATATGGAACGCGCCCTCGAGAACGCATCAAAAACAGAAGACATTGAAGCCATCCGAGAAGGTATGAAGATGATTTTCCAGAAGTTCGAAAAATCACTTACCTCATTGGGCGTAAAGAAGATTGACACTACTGACGCAGACTTTAACACCGACTTCCACGAAGCTATTGCCATGGTTTCTGGAATGGGCGAAGACAAGAAGAACAAAGTCATCGACTGCATTCAGACTGGCTATATGCTGAACGACAAGGTAATACGCCATGCAAAGGTTGCGGTAGGACAGTAATATATCAAAAAGCTAATAAACCCTATAACCACTCGGACCCCAAAACCCTATAACCATAATTATATGGCACAGAAACGAGACTATTATGAAGTGCTTGGTGTCAGTAAGACAGCCACGGCAGACGAAATAAAGAAGGCTTATCGCAAGGTTGCGATAAAATATCACCCTGACAGACAGACAGGAAAATCAGAAGAAGAACAGAAAGAGGCTGAGGAGAAATTCAAAGAGGCAGCCGAGGCTTACAGCGTGCTCAGCGACGAACAGAAGCGTCAGCAATATGACCAATTCGGATTCAGCGGTCCCGGCGGCTTCGGCGACGGCGGATTTGGCGGTTTCGGCGGCGGCGGTTTCTCTATGGACGACATCTTCTCCATGTTTGGCGATGTCTTTGGCGGCGGTCGTGGCTTTGGCGGATTTAGCGGTTTTGGCGGCGGTGGCGGTGGTGGCGGTGGTCAGCGCGTGCATAAAGGTTCAGACCTGCGAATAAGAGTAAAACTTACGCTGAAAGAAATCAACGAAGGCTGTACAAAGAAGTTCAAGATTCGCCGTAAGGTAACATGTTCCGAATGTTCAGGCAGTGGAGCAGAGAAAGGCTCACAGCCAGAGACTTGTCCAACATGTGGCGGACGCGGAGTACAATACAAGGTTGTAAACAGTTTCCTCGGACAGATGCAGACACAAACCACATGCTCACAATGTGGCGGTGAAGGCAAGATTATAAAGAACAAGTGTAAGCATTGCGGAGGCACTGGCTTGGAGAGCGCAGAAGAACTCATAGAAGTTCAGATACCGGCAGGCGTACAAGAAGGAATGATTCTTCCTGTTAGCGGTAAGGGAAATATGGGCGCTCATGGCGGAATACCCGGTGACCTTCAGGTGATAATAACAGAAGAAGAAAACGACACTTATATTCGTGATGGTCAAGACATTATCTACAACTTGCTACTTGACTTCCCGACAGCTGCTCTTGGTGGTTCTGTGGATATTCCATCGCTTGACGGAAAGAAACTGCGCATGACAATAGAGCCTGGAACACAGCCGGGAACAGTGAAGCGACTTCGCGGCAAAGGACTCCCTCCTGTTAGAGGTTACGGATACACCAACGGCGACCTAATCATAAACATCAGTGTTTATGTTCCTAAGACTTTGTCAAAGGATGAGCGTAAAGCCTTGGAAAAAATGCAGGAATCTGATAACTTCAAATCAGACAAATCTGTTTTGCGCTCCATCTTTGAAAGTTTCCGCAGATACTTTTAAGGTGGGTTCTATAAATTAGTTCCCACAAGTTTAATAATTAATGGGGTTATGTATGGCTTGGTCATTTTGAGTTTTTTATTGGTATCTTACCTTCCCTTTTGTAACGAAAGATGCTATCTATCGTTACAAAACGAAAGTTAATCTGCTCAATAAAAACTCTCAAAAAAGCCTCAAGTTAATTTATAGAACCCACCTTAAATCAACTTTCGCAAGCTCGATTTAAAATTCGGAGGTTTAAGTTTATGAGATGAGATTACCGAAACAGCCACAAATACACCTATAATCTTAAACCTTTAAACCATAGAAATTAAACACAATGAAAACCATAACTTATAACACATCAGGCACATGCAGCCGCCAGATTCTCATAACTCTTAATGATGAAGACACGGTTGAGAATGTAACTTTTATTGGCGGATGCACTGGAAACACAATCGGTATAAGCCGGCTTGTAAAAGGAATGAAGGCAACGGAAGTCATTGCGCGGCTGAAAGGTACAATGTGCGGAATGAAAAGAACTTCTTGTCCCGACCAATTGGCATTAGCATTGGAAGAAGGACTAAAACAGTAATAGTTAGCAATGGTTAAGAAACAACTTTTGGCATTAAAAGATTTGTTTTTTAATCATTGCTTATTTTTTTATTGCGATGGAAAAGAGGCAGATATTCGGTGTTGGCGAGACGGTTTTTGATGTTATCTTCAAGAACGACAAGCCTGTGGCAGCGGTGCCTGGCGGCAGTGCTTTCAACTCCCTTATTTCGTTAGGTCGCTCTGTCGGTGTGCGCTTTCCGGAAATACCGATAAGGATGATTACAGAGACAGGCGACGACCATATCGGCGATATTGTGGTAAGATTTATGCAGGAGAATAACGTTAACACTCAATGCGTTACCCGCAATAATGGCACTCAGACACATATCTCAATGGCTTTCCTCGACGAGCGCAACGATGCGAAATATGAGTTTTACAAGGACCACGCCCACGCAAGCCTGAAAGAGGAAAATCTGCAGACAGTGGATTTCCATGCTGAAGATATTCTTATCACCAGTTCCTTTTTTGCCATTAATCCCGTAATCCGCGATTACACCGCAAACATATACAGGAAAGCCTACGAGGCAGGAGCAATAATTTATTACGATGTAAACTTCCGCAGTTCACACGCTCATGAGTTGCCGGCAGTGATGACAAATGTCATCGAGAATTGCCGTTTAAGCGACATTGTGCGCGGCTCTACGGAGGATTTCAACATACTTTTTGGAACATCAAACCCGCAAGAGGTTTACGACAAGCATCTGAAGAATCACTGTAAACTCTTTATTTGCACTGATGGAGCTAATCCACTGACACTCATCACTCCAACAGTGGCTGCGAGATATAGCGCAAAACATATAGAGACGGTTAGCACCATCGGCGCTGGCGACAACTTTAACGCCGGAATCATCTGCGGCATTGTGGAAAACAACCTTACAAAGGCGCAGCTTAATAATGCTGACAAGCGCGTTTGGGACAAACTGATAGCCAAAGGACAAGAGTTCTCTGCGGAAGTTTGTCAAAGTGTTTTTAATTACATTGGAGGCTGACAATCACTTACTCTCAGCAATTTTTGTAAGAACCTGATGTTTAACCATCGTTTACCCAATTCAGACAATTTATGCAGTCGGGAAAGAAAACATACTACCATACATTATTTCTGTTCATTAGCATTCTGCTTCTGACGAGTTGCGGGAAAACGAAAACCAATGGAAACGCGCTTTCGGAGGATGCTAATGCCATCACTTCCCTCGAACAACTTGCGGATAAACGCATCGGCGTAATTGTCGGAACGACATCGGAAAAGAGGGTTAGAGAACGCTTTCCCGACGCTGACATGGTTTTTCTAAACGCTTACGCCGACCTTCCTCTTGCTCTGAAAAAAAACAAAATAGACGCTTTCGTGGAGCCAGAGTCGCAGATGATGGTCACGGCGGAGAAAGAGTCGTTCATACAGATACTGCCAGAAGAACTTGCACACGACGACTGCGGCTTTATCTTTCCAAAACAAAACAAAGAACTTTGTGAGGCGTTCAGCAAGGAGATAAGACAGATGGCAGCAGACGGAACGGTAAAAATGCTGGAGGAGAAATGGTTCTCCGGTGACAAATCGCAATATTCCATGCCGCCAACACCAGATAAGAGTCACGCGCCAAAGGGTGTGCTGAAATACGCTACCACAGGCGAGATTGAACCCATGACATTTATAAACGACGGACAGTTGATGGGTTACGACATAGAGATGGCGCAGCTTATAGCCGGGAAACTCGGTTACCGCCTGGAGCCCGTTATCCTGAATGTCAACGGCTATCTGAGCGCAGTGTCTTCGGGCAAGGTAAGTTTCGGCGCTTGTTGCACGGGAATCACGGAAGAACGCAAGCAAAAAATGCTTTTCTCTGAGCCAAACTACAAGAGAGTGCTGCGAGTTGCAGTAATGAAGACGGAATACGGAAAGAAGCAGAGCAACACCGTCCTCGACGACAGGAACGACAAGCAGACAGATGTAGTGTCAGGCAATGCAGAAGAAACACTTGTTCAGACATATAAGGATTTCAAAGAGAGTTTTGAGCGCACCTTCATCAAGGAAAGCCGCTGGAAGCTTATTGTTGAAGGATTGGAGGTTACAATAACCATAACGCTGCTGTCACTACTGCTCGGCACAATCCTTGCTTTCGGAGTCTGCGCCATGCGCTGTTCCAAAAGCCGCCTTCTCAATGTTCCCGCAAAAGTTTACATCGCGCTTATCCAAGGCATGCCGATGTTGGTTATCCTCATGATTCTCTTCTACATAGTCTTCGCCAAAGTGGATATTAACCCTGTTTTTGTTGCGGTGATAGGCTTTTCTATGAATCTTGCGGCTTACGCTGGCGAGACTTTCCGCAGTGGTATAAACAGTATTCCAAAAGGGCAGAACGAAGCAGCCATGGCATTGGGTTTCTCGCGTTTGGCAGCATTCAGGAAGGTGATACTGCCGCAAGTTATATTCCGAATTATGCCAGTCTATCGCGGAGAGTTTGTGTCAATGTTCAAGATGACATCCATCGTAGGATACATCGCAATCCAAGACCTCACGAAGATGAGTGACATCATTCGCAGCCGCACATACGAGGCGTTTTTCCCACTCGTTGCCACTGCAATAATTTATTTCCTCACAGCGCATCTGTTGGCTTATATACTGACATATATCGAAAACCGTCTTAATCCGAAGAACAGGATATCTGTAAGTATTAAGTATTAAATGCCAAAGTATGATTACACACTGAAAGGCAGAATGGAATCCTCCAAAGGTAAATTGAACAATATGATAACTGTAAGGCATTTGCAAAAGAAATTCGGCGCTCTGCAAGTTTTGCGCGATGTGACCGTTGACATAAACAAAGGGGAGGTAATCTCTATTATCGGACCGTCAGGCACCGGCAAGAGCACCCTCCTGCGCTGCCTTAATCTCTTGGAGAAACCTGACGGTGGCGAAATCATAGTCGATGGGGAAAACATTCTTGCCCCTAAAGCCAACATACAGAAACTTCGCATGAAGATGGGTATGGTGTTCCAGCAATTTAACCTGTTTCCGCACCTTACTGTCTTGGAAAACATCATGCTCGCACCACGTTCTCTTTTGAATCAGTCAAAGAACGAGGCATACGAGAATGCAATTAAACTGTTAGAAACGGTAGGTCTTACAGACAAGGCCAACGCTCTGCCAGAGGAACTTTCCGGCGGTCAGCAGCAGCGTGTTGCCATTGCCCGGACGCTCGCCATGAATCCGGAGATAGTGCTTTTCGATGAACCTACGAGCGCGCTTGACCCCACGATGATAGGAGAGGTGCTCTCCGTAATCCGAAACTTGGCGAAAACTGGAATCACGATGGTGATTGTCACCCACGAAATGCGATTTGCAAAGGAAGTTTCCACGCGCATTTTATACATGGATGAGGGTGTAATCTATGAGGATGGCACCCCACAGGAAATTTTCGACAACCCGAAACGCCAGCGCACAAAGGCATTTGTAAGCAGAATCAACCTGCTCTGCATGGAGATAAACAAGGGTGTGTTCGACTATCACCGTTTCTATGCCGAATTGGAAGATTTCGCCATGCACCAGCTGATAAACTACGACAAGCGCAACATAATACATTTAGTGTTGGAGGAGCTGATATTAAACATACTTTTGGCTATAACCGAGAAAGTGGATTTGGCAATCGGAATATCCAGCGAGAGCGGAGAAACAATAATCAACGCACAATGGGATGGAGAACCGCACAACCCACTTGAGGGAGACAACGACAAGGAAAACTTGCCACAAACGATAGTAAAAGGCATCAGCTCTACGCAAAAATTCTCAATAGAAGGCAATGGAAAATGCCAGCTTGAACTTAGGATACTGTAACTGACAACAAGGTAAAAGCATGGAGCCTTAGCAACAAACGCGTCATATTCTTAATTGTTTAGCCTAATACAACCGAAGAGTATCGGCGAAACAGCAAACGAGTATCGGCGAAACAGCAAGCGATTGGAAAAGAACTTAATTTATCGTTAAAAAGACGGAATTAGATAATATATTTTCAGATTGTGTTAAAAAGTGCATTTATTGCCCAATTTTTTTTGCGATTTATGCAGGTATTTCCAAAAATTTTTGTATCTTTGCACCTGTAAAACACCTTTTCAAGGCTAATTCCTAATCCCACCATTAAACACCCACAAAAATGAAAGCAATAAGCACAAACAACGCTCCAGCAGCTATTGGTCCTTACAGTCAGGCTATAGAAGCAAACGGTTTCGTATATGCCTCCGGACAACTTCCTATTGACCCGGCAACAGGCGAATTTGCCGTTGGAGGAATAAAAGAACAGACACGCCAGTCGCTCACTAACGCAAAGGCAATACTTGAAGCGGCAGGAACAAACCTCAGCAATGCTGTGAAGACAACAGTCTTCCTGAACAGCATGGGCGATTTCGCTGCAATGAACGAGGTTTACGCTGAATTCTTCCAGCAGCCTTATCCTGCACGTTCAGCCGTGGCTGTAGAGAAGCTCCCAAAGGCTGCGCTTGTGGAGATTGAAGTGATTGCCGTAAAATAATGACTTAAAACTCGTAAAAAATATGACTATGAAAAAAATTATACTTTCACTGATTGCACTGATTTGTGCTGTGATGACCTCAAGCGCACAAATAAACTTAGAAGACAATTTCGGTCTCAGACTGAGAGCCGGCTTGAACATCTCGAATGTTACAGGTTCGTCAGATGCAAAATGGCGTTTGGGACTGGTGGCTGGTGTTGAGGGTGAATATGCCATGACTGACAATTTCGCAGTTTCAGCCGGAGCATTTTATTCACGACAAGGAACACAGTTCAAAGACAGAGGAATAGGTCTTCCATACACCTACAACGTAACCTTGAATCTCGACTACGTGAAGGTTCCCGTAATGTTAAACTACTATATCCTTCCAGGACTTGCCATAAAGGCAGGAATACAACCGGGTTTCTTGGTAAACCAAAAAGTGAGACTTGACGGTTTTGCTACGGAAGAAAAGCCACAGGATGTGTACGATAATTCCAAGGCAAAGGTTTTCGAACTGTCTGTCCCGATGGGTCTCTCATACCAAATTAGCAACTTTGTGATTGACGCTCGCTACAACCTTGGAATCACAAACATTTATCCAGACATAGAAGGCATTGGCAATCACAAGAACTCATATATCAGCGTAACAATAGGTTACGCATTAGACAACCTGTAAAAACCCAAAACACACACAGTATGTTAGTTACAACAACTCCTTCCATTGAAGGCAAACAAGTGACAAGATACATCGGCATTGTCACAGGCGAGACAATCATCGGCGCCAACTTCATAAAAGACTTCTTCGCCGGCATCCGTGACATCGTGGGCGGCCGCAGTGGAAGCTATGAGAAAGTGCTTCGTGAGGCAAAAGATTCGGCACTCTCGGAAATGGAAGAGCGTGCTGCAAAGATGGGAGCAAATGCCGTAATCGGCGTGGACCTTGACTATGAGACTGTAGGCGCTAATGGCAGCATGCTCATGGTGACAGCCTCCGGCACAGCCGTCGTAATTGCATAACATGCTCCACATCTAACCTTAACCTAATCTGACCATGAACCATAGAGAACGCTTTTTTGCCACGATAGCACGGCAGCCTGTTGACAGACCTGCGTGCTGGTTAGGACTTCCCGTTCCAAATGCTCTGCCCAATCTCTTCAAATACTTTAATGTCAGCACAGTCGATGAACTGAAGGAAAAGATTGATGACGACATTCATCCTATCTGTGTGCCTTACAACAACCCTCCGACTAACGACATCGGATGCTCACTGGCTTTCGCAAAAGGTGGTGTTGGTGGCGCACAAGACGAGCGAACTCTCACTGCTCCGGGCTTTTTCGAGGACATGACAGACCCGGCGCTTGTAGATACCTTCCCTTGGCCAAATCCGAAAGACCACATCAACGCCGCTGTAGCAAGACAAATGGCAATGGATGCTCCTGCCGATAAGATTCGCATGGGAATAATGTGGGCTTGTCATTTTCAGGATGCGTGTTCCGCTTTCGGCATGGAAAACGCGCTTATGACAATGGTTGCCCATCCTGATATGTTCAAGGCTGTAATCGACAGAATAACTGACTTCTACCTTGAATGCGGAAAGATTTTCTACGAGGCTACAAAGGGTTATCTCGATGCGGTGCTCATAGGCAACGACTTTGGCAGTCAGCGATGTCTGATGATTTCGCGTGAGGATTTGCAGAAATTTGTTTTCCCTGGCACAAAACGACTTGTTGACCAGGCAAAGTCATACGGACTGAAAGTTGTTCATCACTCATGCGGCTCGATATATCCGGTAATAAACGACCTGTTTAATCTTGGTGTTGACATTATCCATCCTATCCAGGCGAAGGCAAAAGATATGGGGGTTGAGAAGCTTTCCAAGGACTTCATATCGGGAAGTTTCTTCGGTGGCATTGATGCGCAACACCTTCTGGTGAACGGCACGAAAGAGGAAGTTAAGGAAGCAGTGAGACATGCCCGCAAGGAGTTTCCTACAGGACTTATACTTTCTCCAAGTCACGAGGCTATTCTGCCTGACATAAAGCCGGAAAATATTGAGGCGATGTTTGAAGCCGCTCACGAAGACGAGAAACACGTTGAGAAGAAACGCTACGGACAAGTCATCGCCCTTGACCCAGAGACAGCCGCAGAATACAAGCAATACCATCAGAGTGTATGGCCGAAGGTGCTTAACATGATAAAGGAATGTCATATAAACAATTACAGCATCTTCTTTAAAGACAACTATCTCTTCTCTTATTATGAATATGAAGGCACCGACTACGAGGCTGACATGGCAAAGATGGCTGCCGACCCTGTGACACAAAAATGGTGGAGCGTGGTGATGCCTCTGCAAAAACCATTGGAGACACGCAAAGAAGGTGAGTGGTGGGCTGACATGGACGAGGTGTTCCATTTCGAGTGGAAAGACAAAAAACCTTTGTAACCAGATGAAGAGCAATTCTATATTCAAGAACTCACGAGGGGTAAACTATCTTTACCCCTTCCTTATAATAGCACTGCTTTACCTGCTGTGGGGATTGGCTCACGGCATGCTTGACGTTCTCAACAAACATTTCCAAGAGAACTTCTCGATGACGAAAGCGCAGTCTGGATTCGTGCAGTTCTCCGTATATATGGGCTATTTCCTGATGTCGCTTCCTGCAGGAGCGATAATGCGGAAACTTGGCTACAAGCGTGGACTGATAAGCGGCTTGATATTGTTTGCGTTTGGAGCATTGTTGTTTGTACCGGCATCTTTTGTTCACTCTCCCTATCCTTTTTTTGCCGCTTTGTTCATCCTCGCTTGCGGACTGTGTGTTATTGAGAACGGAGCACATCCATGTGCGACAGGAATGGGACCGGAGGAACACTCAGAACGCCGCATAAACATTGCTGCAGCCTTCAATGGAGTGGGGTGGATTGTCGGTCCGCTACTCGGCACAGTGCTTATCCTTGACGGTTCTGGCGGTGATTTCGACATAGCCATGCCTTATATCGTGGTGGCGGGCATCGTGATAGTTGTTACGATTGCGCTTGCCTTCGTGAAACTCCCTGAGCAAGAAATGGAGAAAGACCAGGAAGAAAACGCCTTTGACATTGCGGAAACAAACGGCAATCTACTGTGCAACCGCCTGTTTGTCTGCGCGCTGATAGCACAGTTCCTCTATGTTGGCGCACAGACCGGTGTAGGTTGCTTCTTTATAAATTTCGCACTTGAGGCAGTGCCAGAAATGAGCGCGAAAACGGCAGGTCTGCTGCTTTCTGTCGGATGTATGGGAATGTTCTTCATTGGCAGACTGCTTTCAAGTTATATAATGAAATGGATTCGCCCCACCAAATTGCTTGCCTCGTTCGGACTTTTGGGCGCAGTCTGTATGGCAGTTGTGGTATTACGCTTGGGAACAGCGTCGTTTGCAGGACTTTTCTTGAGTTATTTCTTCATGGCGCCAATGTTCCCGACTATATTTGCGCTTGGCATAAAAGGAATGGGAGCGCAGACAAAAAAGGCGTCTTCCCTCTTGGTCATGTGCATTGTTGGCGGCGCTATCTTCCCACTTCTTATGGGCTGGCTCGGACAGACAGACATGGCAAAAGGCTTTATTCTCCCTCTTGTTGCCTTTGCCTTTATCGCGCTTTACGGAGTGATGTGCAACAGCAGAAACACTTAAGAAAGCGCAAATAGATAATGAAAACACTGTAGTCGCTTGCTACAAAAGATAAACAAACACTTGCTCTATAACTGATAAACAAACACTACAACAAACAAGTATTTGCTCTAGAACAGATAAAAACAAAACACATCCAGAAGAGTCTGTTCTTCCGGATGTGTTTTATGTTTCAGATTAATACTCGTCTTCATTGAAGAGAAAATCCTCTTTTGAAGGATAATCAGGCCAGATGTCTTCAATAGAATCGTAGATAGTGTCTTCTTCGTCCTCTATCTCATTGAGGTTCTCAATAACTTCAAGTGGTGAGCCTGAACGAGTAGCATAATCTATCAACTCTTCCTTGGTTGCAGGCCATGGCGCATCTTCAAGACGAGATGCCAGTTCAAGTGTCCAGTACATTTTAGAAAATTGTTTAGTTTAATTTTTGGTGGGTTCTACAAATTTGTTCCCACGAGCTTTATTTTTGTTATTTTACTTCTTTGGATTCCAAGTTTCCTCGCGAACACCCTCATGGAAGTTGAGTTTGCGCGCAAGCATGAACAGATAGTCGCTGAGTCGGTTCATATATTGCATCACCCATGGGTCGAGCGGTGAAATCTCGTGCAGAGAGAATATTCGTCTTTCCGCTCTACGACATACTGTTCGGCAAACATGAGCCTGTGCCGCCTCTGGTATTCCGCCGGGGAGAATGAATGCTGTCTGCGGAGGAATGCAGATGTTGAGGTAATCAATCTGCTCCTCAAGAACGCGGATTTCCTCCTCGTCAAGAGTGAATGACTTTGCCATCTGTGTCTGAGACTTGTCTGTGGCAAGATATGAACAGAGGGTGAAGAGGTTTCTTTGTGTACGGATGATAAGACTCTTATTATCTCCGTCTTTCATGTACGCAGCCAATTTGCCAAGTTGTGCAGACAACTCGTCAACTGTTCCATAAGCTTCAATGCGTGGGTGAGTTTTCTTCACCTTAACGCCGCCGATGAGAGTGGTCATGCCATCATCACCGTGTCTGGTATAAATCTTTGCCATTTTATTGTTGTTTTAAAGATAATAAACTACTAAGGTTTAACCCAAATTGTTTTCTATGAACTTTTTGGGTTTAAGTCTGTGGACGGATTCACATACTTATAGATTAACTTTGTAAATAGCCTTTTGTCTATTAGGGTCGCAGAAGACGACAGCAATATCTTGCATGTCGAAAACGACCTTAGCAAGTTTCGTGTCCTTGACAGCCTCTTTGTTATACGCCAGACTTTCTATTACAAGTACACTGATAGAGTTATTGTTCAGCGATTTTGGAATTCTGCTGGCATGCCTAACGCAGACTTTCTTACTTCCAGCCGTCATAAACTTTATACGCAAATCATTATCGATATTGCCGAACAAGTCTTTGCCAATGATGTAGATAGGATAGCGGTCTTGAACATAATTGGCAAGTCGGAGATAGAATCGCAGGATGTCTATCTCCCGCTTGCTCAAGTGTGTTGTAAGGCTCTCCAACGCTTCGTACGCATAATACGGCATTTTCTGTCTTATCACATGGCGAAGGAAATGGTAGTCGGTAGGCGATTGCACACCAAAGCCACGCGAGCGCGGGATACGAAGTATGTGTTGCAGGCTGTTCAAAACCAAAAGATTTTACTAAATGTCTTTTGGGGCTTAAGGCTGCTTGCCGATATAAGCAAGAATACCACCGTCAACATAAAGCACATGACCGTTAACCGCGTCAGAAGCCTTTGAAGCGAGGAATACTGCTGGACCACCAAGTTCCTCTGGATCGAGCCAACGTCCGGCAGGAGTTTTCGCGCAGATGAATGAATCGAAAGGATGGCGTGAGCCGTCAGCCTGTCTCTCGCGGAGAGGAGCTGTCTGTGGAGTAGCGATGTAGCCAGGACCGATACCGTTACACTGGATGTTGTACTCGCCATACTCAGAGCAGATGTTGCGAGTGAGCATCTTCAAACCTCCCTTGGCAGCAGCGTAAGCCGAAACAGTCTCGCGACCAAGTTCAGACATCATTGAGCAGATGTTGATAATCTTGCCCTCGCGGCGCTCCATCATTTCTGGAATAACAGCAGAAGAGCAGATGAACGGGCCAACAAGGTCAATGTCAATAACTTGCTGGAACTCTGAGCGCTTCATCTCGTGCATTGGAATACGCTTGATGATGCCGGCATTGTTCACAAGAATATCAATCTGACCAACCTCAGCGTGAATCTTGTTTACAAGTTCTGCCACCTGGTTTTCGTTTGTCACGTCGCAAACATAGCCGTGAACATTTTCGATTCCTGCCTCTTTGTAGTTAGCGAGACCGCGTTCAAGAGCAGCCTCATTGATATCATTGAAGATGATATTCTTTATACCAGCAGCTACAAATGCCTTCGCAATGTTGAAACCGATGCCATAAGACGCGCCAGTAATCCAGGCGTTCTTACCTTCGAGAGAAAATGGATTTGCCATAATTTTAAGATTTAAGTTTTCCGTATTATTCAGAAAGGTTTTGATTGATTATTTAGGGTTATTAATTATAAATATCGCAAGTTGTAAGTTAATTGCCGAGGGATGATTGTCACTTCAAGTTGCCGAGGGATGATTGTCACTTCAAGTTGCCGAAGGATGATTGTCACCTCAAGTCGGTTATTTCAAAGAAATCTTGGTCGCCGTAGTCAAGGTTCTCTCCGCCCATTCCCCAAATGAAAGTGTAGTTATGAGTTGCTGCCGCAGCGTGTATTGACCATTCAGGCGAAATAACAGCTTGCTCGTTTCTCATCCAAATATGACGTGTCTCACTGATTTCGCCCATAAAATGGCATACAGCCTGGTCTTCAGGAAGTTCGAAGTAGAAATACGCCTCCATACGACGGGAGTGGACATGCGCTGGCATAGTGTTCCAGACACTGCCAGGAGCAAGCTCCGTCATGCCCATCTGTATCTGGCAGGTATCTACAACCTGCGAAACCACCATCTTGTTAATGTCACGCTCGTTAGACATGGTGCGAGAACCCATGTGGGCAACAACAGCGTCAGTCTTCGTGATTTTCTTGCACGGATATTCCTTGTGGGCGGTAACGGAGTTGAAGTAGAACTTGGCAGGATGTTCAGAATCAGCAGAGACGAAGACAACGTCGCGATCGCCACGCCCTATGTAGAGAGCCTCCTTGAAGTCAAGCTCAAAAGTCTCGCTGCCGACCTTAACAAAACCCTTGCCGCCGACATTGAAAAGCCCTATCTCACGTCGAGTGGTAAAAAAATCAGCCATCAAAGGGTCGATGGCTTCCAATTTGAGTTCCTCGTTCACAGGCATAGCTCCACCCACAACCATCCTGTCATACATGGAATAAACCATGTTCACCTCGTCGGCAGCAAACACTTTTCCGACAAGAAAATCTCTGCGTATTCTTTCCGTGTCATAGTGTTTTGCATCCTCTGGGTGCGCCGCATATCGTATTTCGTAGTTGGTCGTCATGTCATGATATTTAAAAACTCACCTGTGGCGAGATATTTTCCTTTTGGACTGCAAAGATATAATTTTTCGCAAAAGATATAGAGTCAGAATGACTTTTTTTTACAAAAAAGCACATTTTTTTTATGAAAACATGTTCATTTGTAATATTTTTCTCTTGTTTGCGTTATTAATTTGTGGATTTATGCAAAAAAAAGCCATTGTCATATTGCTAACAATGATGTCGGTATTGTCTGTAAAAGCACAGTACGATGTGTCGTTTGCCCACTATTATGACATGCAGCCGTCATTCAATCCTGCATCCGTGGGAAAAGACACCAAGCTCAATGCCTGCGCCGCCTACGCGATGGACTTTGCCGGCTTCACCAACAATCCGAAAACGCTGTATGTGTCGGCAGACATGCCACTCTACGCGCTGAAGATGTATCATGGAGTAGGTTTGCAGTTTGTCAACGACCAGATAGGTCTGTTCACACATCAGCGAGTGTCGGCGCTCTATTCGGCGAAGGTAAATCTTTTTGGCGGTCAACTCGGCATCGGCGTGCAGTTAGCCTTGCTGATGGAGAAGTTCAACGGTAGCGGACTGGACATTGAAGACCCGAGCGACCCTGCCTTCGTAACGTCAGACGTTAAAGGCAACAAGATAGACTTTGGCGCCGGACTCTACTACCAGCGTGGACCTTTTTATATCGGAGCGTCTATGCAACATCTGACGTCACCCACCGTCGAATTGGGCGAATATAATGAAATAAAGGTTGGAGCAACATATTATTTGACCGGCGGGTACAATATTAAACTAAGAAATCCGTTTATTACAATACATCCGTCGTTCATGGTGCGCACCGACGGCGTGGACCACAGGGAAGACATTACGTGCCGACTTGCCTACACACACAACGAGAAGAAGTTCTCATTTGGCGTAGGATACGCTGTCAACAAGTCGGCAACAATCTATCTCGGAGCACTGATAAAAGGCTTCAATATAGGCTATAGTTATGAAATCTACACCCGCCAGATAAAGATTGGAAACGGAAGTCATGAGCTTATGGTAGGTTATCAGACCGAGATAAATCTCCACAAGAAAGGACGAAATTTGCATAAAAGCGTAAGGTTCCTATAAGAAACTTGAATCATAAATCACAATCATAAATGAATTTATTTAAAACACTGATGTTCTGCGCCGCAGCAGCGTGTATGATAGCATGCGCCGGAAGCCACAACGCTTCCGTGGGAGGCCGTGGAGGAGAACTTGTTGGAACAGGTGGCGGCAGAGGCTTCACCGAGCCCACACCTTACGGAATGACCCTCGTCAAAAGAGGCTTTCTTAAGATGGGTATTGAAAAGCAAGACTCACTATGGGGAAAGCAGACACCCGTCAAGGAAATTTCCGTCGATGGCTTTTGGATGGACGACACAGAGGTAACAAACTCAGAGTACAGGCAGTTTGTTTATTATGTGCGCGACTCCATCCTTCGCACCCGTCTGGCAGACCCTGCTTATGGCGGCGACGAGTCGTACATGATTACCGAGGACAAGGAACACAATCCGATAACACCAATCATCAACTGGAAGAAGTCTCTGCCAAGAAAGCCTAACGAGGATGAACTCCGCGCCATCGAGAGCCTTTATGTGACCAACCCTGTCACTGGCGAAAAACTCTTGGACTACAGTCAGATGAACTACAAATACGAGGTTTACGACTACACCGCAGCCGCTCTGCGCCGCAACCGTCTGAACCCCGAGGAGAGAAACCTTAACACAGACATCACCGTCAATCCCAACGAGGTGGTGATGATATCCAAAGACACAGCTTACATCAACGAGGAAGGTAAGATTATCCGCCAGACCATCGACCGTCCGTTGAGTGGACCGTGGGATTTCCTTAACACATATATTATTAATATATATCCCGACACTACTTGCTGGGTCAACGATTTCAACAACTCGGACAACGAGACTTACATGCGTTTCTATTTCTCCAACCCAATGTACAATGACTATCCTGTAGTAGGTGTCACCTGGGAACAGGCAAACGCGTTCTGCGCTTGGCGCACAGAATATCTGCTGAAGGGACTTGGGCCACAGGCAAAATACGTGCAGCGTTACCGACTTCCTACCGAGGCTGAATGGGAGTATGCGGCGCGTGGAAAAGACGGAAACGAGTTCCCGTGGGAAGCTAATAACGTCAAGAACGAGAAGGGATGCTTTTACGCCAACTTCAAGAACGACCGAGGCAACTATACCGAAGACGGCAACCTCATAACGTCGCGCGTGGGAATATTCGGAGCCAACAGCAACGGACTCTTTGACATGGCTGGCAACGTTGCCGAATGGACAAGCACCATATACACTGAGGCAGGCGTGGAAGCCATGAACGACCTCAACCCGCAGCTCAGCTACAACGCAGCAAAGGAAGACCCATACAAACTGAAGAAAAAGAGCGTCAGAGGCGGCTCATGGAAAGACCCAGAAAGCTTCATTCGCTCAGCATGGCGCTCATGGGAATACCAGAACCAGCCACGCAGTTACATCGGTTTCCGCTGCGTGAGAAGCCTTGCAAGCCAGCCTAATCCAAAGAAAATGAGGAAATAAACTCATTTGCCATTAAATCATTTAATATTGTTTTTTATTTGCTCATTCTTCTATTTAATTATTCTTCTCAATGTCAACATACAGCAAATATAATATAATCTACCACTTGCAGAAGTGGCTTGACAGCGTTCCTGGTCAGACATTCCTTAATTACGCCTACAGCTGGGGAGCGTCAGTAGTAATCCTCGGAACACTCTTTAAACTCACCCACTTGGAGGGTGCTAACCTCATGCTTTACATCGGTATGGGTACGGAGGTTGTCGTGTTCTTCATCTCAGCCTTCGACCGTCCGTTCGACAAGACCGCCGATGGTAAAGAACTGCCTACACACTATAACGCCGATGAGGAAGAGCCGCTGTTTGAGCAGCCACAAGAAAACGACGGCATACAAATCACGGAGTATGCGCCTGTTGAAGTTGGCAGGGAGCAACTTCCACCAGAAGTAGCCGCCGCGGCAACAGCCACTGTCGTAAGCTCTCCTGCACTCGGAGCAGAGGTGGCAGAAGCCACAGGCAACTATATCGAGCAGCTGCAGAAACTCACCGAAGTTCTCGCGCAGGTTTCCGACCAGAGCCAGCGACTCACACGCGACTCTGAGGAAATGGAGAACCTCAACCGCACTCTCACTGGCATATCTCGAGTTTACGAAATGCAACTCAAAAGCGCATCAACGCAGATTGGCACCATCGACGAAATCAACGAGCAGACTAAGAACCTTGCCGACCAAATCAAGGAACTCAACAAGATTTATGCCCGCATGATTGAGGCGATGACTACTAATGGTATGGTAAAAGCTTAAAGAATGGCAATAAAGAAAAGACCCATATCCCCACGCCAGAAGATGATAAACCTCATGTATGTCGTCCTCATGGCAATGTTGGCACTGAACGTGTCAACAGAGGTGCTTGACGGTTTCTCTTTGGTGCAAGAGAGTCTGCAGAGAACCACGGAAAACGCCACAAAGCAGAATATGGAAACATACAACTGCTTTGTCGATCTGATGGAAAAAGACTCTGCAGAAGTGAAGGTGTGGTATGACAAAGCAACACGCGTTAAGGACGACGCCAACGCCCTCTTCAATCTCACTGAGGAACTGAAGGTTGCCATTGTGAAGAAAGCTGACGGACCTAACGGCGACATCAACAACATAATCGCCAAGGACGACCTTGAGTCAGCGGCACACGTCATGCTTGCCGATGGAGTAGGGCGAGGAAAAGAGCTCACCGAAGCGGTCAACAGCTACCGTGAACTGATGCTGTCTCTCGCAACCGACAACAAGCAGAGGAAATTCATCTCTAAGGCAATACATCTTGACATGAACCACGCTTTTGAGAGCATGCCAGTTGCCGCAGCCATCACACTGCTCACAAAACTGCAGAGCGACATACGCTACGCCGAGGGCGAGGTCATGCACAACCTCTATGCCGGCTACAAGCACAAGGACGAACCTTACTTCAAGCCTGAGGGCAAGTCGGAGATAAAGATACTCGTCAAGGAGAACAAGAATATCTCAAAAGTACCTAACGAAGGTTCGCACTTTGCCACCCTCGCTGCCGACCTTATGAATGTGCTTTATGCCGGTTTCGACAACCCTCTGAGCATAAGTGTCTCTGGTGTTCCTCTCTCAAGCGTCTCGCTTAACATGAGCGGAGGTACACTCACATCCACAGGCAACGGTCATTACATAGCTCGCCCGGCAGCCGTGGGAACACCCGTATCTTTCGCTGTGGCTATCGCAGGAAAGCCCGTCGGCACTTTTGATTTCAAGGTGCGCAAACTGCCAGACCCAGCGCCATACATCCCGACAGGCGACGACCGTTTCAAGGGCGGAGGCATGGCAAAGGCAGGCTTGATGAGCGCCGGAGTTGTCAAGGCAGCCATCGACGACGGACTCCTTGACATCGAGTTTCAGGTCAACAGCTTCGAGGCAGTTTTCTTCGACAATATGGGAAACGCTGTGCCAGTGGCATCCAACGGCTCTGCCTTCTCACAGCGCCAGAAAGACATGATACGCCAGCTCTCGCGCAACAAACGCTTCTACATCACCCATGTGAGCGCCACAGGACCCGACAAAATCACCCGCAACCTGAAAACCTCTATGGAGGTAATAATAAAATAACAAGCCCATAAACCTCGGCTAATTGCTAATGACTAATGAAAAAAACTGATAATACTTTGTACTTGCAACTTCGCACTTCGTACTTAACCTCTACCTTTAGGGGGCTGAGGGGTCTCTTCTTTCTCGTAGCCGTATCACTTCCACTATTAGTGATGGCACAGCCACAGGCACGCCGCAACCAGCAGCAGAAACAGACTTCCGCAGCAAACAACATGACCAATCGCGCGAAGATATCTTTCCCGTCAGACATGTCTATGGACGAGAACGTCATCTGGCGTCGCGACCTCTATCGCGAGATAAACCTTATGGACGACGCCAACGCCGGACTCTATTACCCCGTCGCACCACAAGGCACGCAGATGAATCTCTTCACCTACATTTTCAAGCTCATGTTGTCGGGACAATTGAAATGCTACGAGTATAAGCTTGACAACACAGAAGTGTTCACCGACTCGGCGCGCATCAAGCCCCTCCGTTTCCTCAACGACTACCACATCTTCTACGAGAAGGCTGCTAACGGCAGAATACGCCTTGACAACAGCGATATCCCCTCAGCCGAGGTCAAGCGTTACTACATCAAGGAATCGGCATACTACGATCAGAAGTCTGCCACCTTCCACACCAAGGTTCTTGCCCTCTGCCCAATCATGGAGCGCGAAGAGGAGTGGAGCGACAACATCATGACACAGAAGACTGTCACCTCCGACGACGAGTTCGGTGGTGAGAGCATGAAAGCTCCAGTGCAGAGCTATCCGCTCTTCTGGGTGAAATACGACGACCTCGCACCTTTCCTATCCAAGCAGACACTCATGACCAGCAACCTGAACAACGCTGCCACCATGAGCATCGACGACTTCTTCACCAAAAACATGTACAAAGGCAAAATATACAAGACCGTCAACATGCAGGGACGCATGCTCAACGACTACTGCAAGACCGACTCTGCCATGAAGAAGGAGCAAGACCGCATAGAGAAAGAGATAAAAGCCTTTGAGATTTCCGTCTTCGGCGACCCAGCCAAGAAAGACTCGCTCGATTCCATTGCCAAGGCTCAGGGTGCAGACAAGAAAGCAAAGAAACAGAAGAAGAACCGCCGCGACAATACTGCCGACAAATCAACAAAGCAGAAGACCGTCAAGGCAAAGGCAACACCATCTTCTGGCGCAACAGTTACAGTCAGAAGACAAAGGCATTAAGCTAAACATTCCTCCCCACACACATACCAGGTATGCGCAAGTATTGACTGACAGGTTGACTGATTTTTCTAAAAATCATTCACTCATTCATTCACTCAATACTTGCGTATGTTTTTTTTCGACACATTAATGAAATATATATCATTAAGGTACACCTTAATGATAATAGGTAGGAGCATTTTCTAAAACACGTACACAAGTATTGAGTGAGTGAATGAATGAATGATTTTTTATCAGTAAGTCAACTTGTAATTCACTTAACACCTGCACATACGTTTTTCTACACATTATTTTATATATTGTCAAGTTTCTTCTTAATCCAAAATAGTTCATTAGAGGATTGTTTGGATTAATGCTAACAGGTAGGGGAAATTTTTAACGTATAGCAAGTAAGTTACCATGAAACAGCTAACGAGTATCGGCGAAACAGCTAACGAGTGTCGGCGAAACAGCTTATGAGTGTCGGTGAAACAGCTTATGAGTGTCGGTGAAACAAGCTTACGAACTTCCCAATTAATGACATTCACAACTTTTTTTTGTATTTTTAGAATTTATTTTTTATTTTTGTTGCGTGAATTGTTAATTATTTTTAATTTTGCAGCATGAATGCCATGAGTAATGACTAATGACCATTGACCAATGAAAAAAACTAATAATACTTCGCACTTACTATTACGTACTTCGTACTTAACTCTTGCAATTTTATGCCTTATTTCTTGCTCTAAGGAATTTCTTGTGCCTGAGGGAACACTGCCAGAGTGGCTTGGCGAGAGTATCTACGAGGAGTTGAAGAACCCGAAGTCGCTTGACGGTACGTTCAACACCTATCTGCGACTCATTGACGACCTTGGCTATGCTGAGGTGCTTAACAAGACGGGTAGCAAGACCATCTTCCCCGCTAACGACGAGGCGTTTGAGAGATTCTTCCGTAACGGCAACAACAAGTTCGGCAAATCGAGTTACGAACAGCTGACGGTTTCGGAAAAGTCTCAGATTCTCTACTCGTCAATGTTGGACAACGCTATCCTTGTGGGCAATCTCTCAACGCAGCAGAACTCATCAGGTGAGATGGCGCAGGGCAGAATCGTGAAGCACCCGACAAACATCTCGCTGCTGCAGTCGGTAGAACCACTGAAGGCGCAAGACATGCCTGAGAACAATCCGAGCTTTGCCTACTGGAAGAATAGCGGGAAATCAATCAACGCTCTTTATGATAACACCGAGGCCCCGATGGTGCATTTCACGGGTGAGTATTTACTCAACAACGGAATGACAGTGTCGGGTCCTGAAAGTGACTTCTCCATACTGACGGGACAGGAGTATCAAGACGGTGACGCCTACATCTTCAACCACAAGGTGGTGAAGAGCAATGTGACCTGCCAGAACGGTTATATCCATCAGATGGAAAATGTGATGGTGAATCCTGGAAACATGGCACAGATGCTTAGGGCTAACAAGGACACGCGACACATCTCGCGAATGCTTGACTACTTTGCCGTAGTGCGTCCGATGGACATGACTTTCAACCAGCAGTACCAGCAATATTCACAGGGTTTTGGCACGCAGGACTCAGTCTATGCAGTGCGCTACCTCTCGCTCAACTCTCAGCGCAAGAAGTTGCACCAGAGAGTGGTTAACGGCAAGATTGAGGAGGCTCTGTTGGACTTTGACATGGGCTGGAACTATTTCAACCCAACAACAACGGGAAACAGCGATGACCAGGCGGAGATAGCTGCAATACTAGCTCCGACAGACAGTATTGTGGAAGATTATTTCATAAATCAAGCGTCGTACATCGTCACCAACCTCGGTGCGCCTGGTGTACTTAACGACAAGGAACACATGAACGAGCATCTTGATGCTATCTACAACTCTGACCCGAAGGTGATAGCGAGCATGCTCAATAATATCATGAAGCCATATCTGTCAAAGACTGTGCCAAGCAAGTTCAGCACGGTGCAGAACGATGCTTTCGAATTCCTCAATGTTCGTAAGGATGACATTGTGAGATATGATGGCAAGTATAATGTGCAGATTGCCAACAATGGTGTGATTTACAAGATGAGCAAATTCTTTGCACCGGAGCTTTACAACTCTGTGCTCGGACCGGCATCAGTTTATAAGGATATGCGCATTATGGGCAGAATGCTCAACGACCATCAGGTGACTCCAGGCGTAGAGTCAATACTTGGCGCCGACATGTACTACTACCTGCTGTCGATGAAAGCGCGCTACGCTCTCTTCGTACCTACTGACAATGACGAATTTTTCTACATTGACCCGGCATCGGTAAACGGTGCAAGCGGACTGAAGGCGCTTAAATTCATATCTGACCCAACATCGAAGAGCTCATTCGGCATTCTCGTGCAGGTATATAACTATGACGAGGCTACAAATACTTTCACGATAAGCCCTGATTACTCACCTGCAGTGATAGAGTGCGGCGCTTTCAACACGCAAATTAAAGATATGTTAAATTACCACACAGTGGTGTTAAACGGTCAGAACGCACTTGGTGGAAGCAAATATTACCTGACAAAGCACGGCGGCGCAATATATGTGCCAGACCAGACTGGCGCAACTATAGGCTCAAGCACGGCGATGGGTGGGGCACAGATAGGCAGCAATGGTCTGAAGAAATCACTCGTAACACAGCTCTTCGGACAGGACAGCAAGGACGCAAAAATCACCAATGGAACTGTCTATCGACTGAATTTCCCTATCCAGCCGACAGTGAGAAGCGTTTACACCACTCTGAGCAAAGACAGCCGTTTCACTGATTTCCTGCAGTTCTGCCAGGAGTTTAGCGAAGAGGAGCGTCTCTACTACTGCGGTATTCTGAGCAGTGACGACTCGGAGGCTCTAAGAAAGTCGAAGCTGAGCAAATACATCATCTTCGGCGAAGGCAACGTCATGGCTATGCTCGGAACATACAACTACACTTTGTTTGCTCCACAAGATATGCAGGAGGCTTACCGCCACGGTCTGCCTAAGTGGTCTGAACTGGACAAGATAATGGCTGACTGGCAGAGTTGCGGCTTCGAGTCTGAGGAAGAGGCAAAGCGATATATGAGAGAATGTATCGACCAGATGCACGACTTTGTAATGTATCATATTCAGAATAACTCGGTCTTTGACGATGTTAATATCAGCACAGAAAAGAACCAGACTTTCTACACTAACGACTTAGGTATTGCCAAAACTCTCTACTTGTCAAGAGAAGGCGGCAAGACCTTGGTGAACGATGAGGTTAAGAGCGGACGTTCATTCACTCCATCAATCATTGCGCCAAACCTTTTAGCAAGAGACGTAACGACAGAGGAAGTGAGAAACAAATATCAAGATGTAAATAACAATACATTCAGCTACAACAAAATAGTCTCCTCATCATTCGTCGTAGTACACGGCATCGACAAGCCGCTGTGTTACAATAAGGAGTATGGGTATTAAATACCTCCCTCTAACTCCTCCAGCAAGGGGGAGGATTGAATAGTCACCTTATTAAATAATAATCATACATAATGAATAACAAACATAAATCCTCCATACAAGCTATCTTTTCATTCCTTCCATTCATGGGAGGAGTTAGACGGGGGACTCTATCCTTCTTACTATGTCTCTTTTCCCAGGTGATGATGGCGCAGGGGGTAGTCATATCAGGTGTCATCAACGATGATATGGGACCTGTCATCATGTGTAATGTTACCGAAAGAGACGGCAACAACCGTATCGTGTCGGCAACACAGACAGACATGATGGGTAACTTCTCAATGAAGATTAAGAACAAGAAGAACAAATTAGTTATTTCGTATGTAGGCTGCAAGACGAAGACTGTGAAGATTGGTGACCAGACAACGTTCGACATCAAGTTGGAACCAGAGAACACGGCTCTGTCGGAAGTTGTTGTGGTGAACAAGCGTGGCAACTCAGGAGGCTTGAACATTGACCAGAAAGAAATGACGCGCTCGCAGCAGACATTCAACCTCTCCGCAGTGGAAGGTATGGCGTTCACTGACGCTTCTGAAGCTCTGCAAGGCGAGATTGCCGGTCTTGACATCGTGTCAAACTCAGGTAACCTCGGTTCCGGTTCTTCGATGAAACTGCGTGGTAGTATGGGCAATCCGCTGATTGTTGTCGATGAGAAAATATTTGACTACAACTCTGACGACATCGACCTTGACAATGCCGACAACGAGGCTTTCTCATCTCTGCTATCAATCAACGTGGAGGATATAGCCTCAATCACAGTTCTCAAAGATGCTGCCGCAACAGCCATCTGGGGAAACAAGGGTGCTGACGGTGTTATCCAGATTACAACGAAGCGCGGTAACAGAGGTAAGCCGAAGGTGACATTCTCTTATAAATACACGGGCGCGTGGATGCCAACAGGTTACGATATGCTTAATGGTGACAACTACACCATGATGCTTAAAGAAGCCATCTACAATAGAACGCAGAGCGCTGACGCTACAGCTAATATAAAGGAAATAAACTACGACCCTTCATGGAGCAACTACTGGAACTGGAACAACAACACCGACTGGGTGAAGGCTGTCAAGCAGTTCTCAAACAAACACGAGGGTACAATAAACATCACTGGTGGTGGACAGAAGGCGCAGTTCCGCATTTCAGCCGGCTACAACCATCAGACAGGTACTATCATCAAGCAGGTCTTAAACCGTTTCACAACACGACTTGTGCTTGATTATAACGTGTCTGACCGTATTCGTTTCTCCACAAACTTTGCACTGACCTACACGGATAATCTCAAGAACTATACCATAGGCAGTAGCAAGAACAACAAGAACACGAACAACAGCATTCTTGCTATGGCTTTTGCACAGGCACCTAACGCCAGCATCTACCGCCGTAATATGGATGGCAGCTACACTGATGAATATTTCCTGATGAACAGAACTTCGGGAACGATAGAGTCTGGCACTGACAGCGATTACACATCTTATCAACTCGCATCTGTTGTAGGCATAGGAAACCCTGTAGCTTACGCTAACAGGTCTTGGCAGAAAGAGACAACATACAACATCCTGCCTGACTTTGAGCTTAAATATGAACTGCTTGGAACTCGCGCTGACCAGCACCGACTGACATTCAAAGGTCGCGTATATTTTGACATCTACGCCAACTCTAAGCCTACATTCATGCCGGCAAGCCTGAACAATGGCTACTATTCTGACACCTATAACAACTACACAACAAATACTGAGACTAACACTTTCAAGCTTGGTGCGCGTGCGGAACTTGTCTATACTCCGCATTTCAAGAACGAGGATTTCTTCATGACAATGCTTGCGCGCTACGAGTGTAACACAGCAAAATACACTTACCAGTTTATTGAGCAGAACCAGGTGCCTAACGGCATTCAGTCATCTACTGTCGGAGCAAATCCTATTTCCATGAGTAATCAGCCTTCTTCTACACGAAGCGCCGACCATAACTGGATTTACAACCTCCACATGTCGTACAAGTCACGCTATAACATCGGTTTCTCGCTGCGTGCTGACGGCTCTTCAAAATACGGTCCAAAGAATCCTTGGTTCTACTCTCCATCTGTTTCAGTTCGTTACAACATC
The DNA here is from genome assembly GCA_021443335.1 of Bacteroidaceae bacterium. Classification (GTDB taxonomy): domain Bacteria; phylum Bacteroidota; class Bacteroidia; order Bacteroidales; family Bacteroidaceae; genus Prevotella. Next base: position 69,857 of record JABUUE010000001.1, on the reverse strand, counting down.
AGTGAGGAGCCTTTCTTCAAGCCTTTGAGAAAAGTGGTCTCAATGTTGGGATTACGCGGTTCGTGGGGTATCAATGGTAGCCAGAGCGCCTCTTTGAGCAACTACTTCAACCAATATACCACCAGCTCGACAATGTATGGCGTTTATGCCATTACGACAATGAGTGGCCTTAAGTTAGATGACCTTCGTCCGCAGAAGAAGATTGGTTTCAACGCCGGCGTTAACCTCGGCTTCCTTGACGACATGATTGAGATAGACCTCGACCTTTACCAGAACAACACTAAGGACATGGTAATGAAGGATATTCCTATCCCGACAACCTCGACATGGAACACGACAACAAAACTGGCTTTTGGCAATGTCGGCTCGATGAGGAACAAGGGTTGGGAACTTTCCATCAAGGCAAACAAGTTCATCAAATACAAGAAGTTTAATGTCTCTGCAACCTTCAACTTCGGTCAGGACAACAACAGACTGCTCGAAATGGACAGCCGCGTGCTTGAAGCCATCAACAGTGTGCCGACTTACGACCAGCGCGGAACAGGAACGATTTACACTCATGTTGCTGTAGGTCAGCCTCTGAACTCCATCTATGGCTACAAATACAAGGGTGTTTTCCAATACACCTATGACTATCTTCAGAACTATAACACGAAGATGAAGCAGCAGGACAAGAACTGGAATGCAGCCGCTTACGAGAACTGGATTAACCAGCAGTTGGCAGAAGGCAAGACTTTCCCTGTTGTTGTTGACGGTAACGGAAAGGTTGTCATGAACGGAAATAGTCCGCAGCGACTGACTTATTGGTATGGAGCTACTCAGTATAACTTCCAGGGTGGTGACGCTATTTATGAGGATGTTAACCATGATGGTACAATAAACGAGCTTGACTTGCAGTATCTCGGAAACTCACGTCCAAAGCTGCAAGGTGGTTTCGGACTCACAATCCAATTAGGAAACTGGAAACTTGTCTCTCGCTTCACTTATCGTTATGGTGTTGACATAATCAATGCCGCGCGAATGGGACTTGAAAGCATGTACGGCACTGAAAACCAGATATCAACAGTTACTTACCGTTGGCGTAAGGACGGAGATGAAACAGTGATGCCGCGCGCCCTTTGGAATGCAGGCTACAACTACCAGATGTCATCACGCTATGTGGAAGACGGCTCTTACCTTCGTCTGCAAAACATTCAGATTTCTTATACTTTCCCAAAGACTTTGTACAAGAAATGGGGACTCACACAACTCTCTGCTTACATTACGATGAACAGATTGTTCACGTTTACAAAGTATTCAGGACTTGACCCAGAGAAGTCACCTGGCACTTATTCGCCTGCTGTTGACTCCAACGGAACACCTGTTGACCGCTCCGTTACGGCAAGTATAAGTGTTGGATTCTAAATGAAGTTATAGTTTCTGCATAGAACAGTAATGTTACCTTTTTGTAATCAATAATCATTATATAATGAACAATAAATATAAATCCGCCCTCAAAACTATCCTTTCAGTTCTTCCTCTCGCAGGAGGAGTTAGAGGGGGGGCGAGAGTTTTCTCAATAATCCTTGCAAGCATCGCGCTGTCATCATGTGTTGACACGGTGATACTGCCAGAAAACAAGACCCTTGACGAGGACTTCTGGCAGAAGAAGAGCCAAGTAGAATCCGTTGTTGCTGCCGCTTATGCCCAGCTGCGTGACGGAGGAACAGCCGCAACATCGCCTTCATTTCAGCGCAACATCATTGTGTGGAGCGATTTCCGTTCCGACGAACTGATGGTTTCCTCTGACTTCAAGTCGATAAATACTATTACCACTGGTCTGTCGGAAATATATTCGATGAATCTTACACCAACAAATATATTCACACAGTGGTATCCGCTTTATTCTTGCATAAACTACTGTAACCTTGTGCTTGAAAGAGGTGAAGGTGTCATGAAGATAGACCCTGACTACACGATTGGAGACTGGGAGGCTAACAAGGCTCAAGTAACAGCACTGAAAGCTCTGTGCTACTTCTACCTTGTGAGGGTATTCCGCGATGTTCCTGTAACACCGCACGCCTATCTTAACAGCAGTGACGACCTGCAAATTCCGCAGACAGCTCCGGCAAAAGTGCTGCAAATGTGCATTGACGACCTTGAATCTGTTGTGGATGGCGCGCCTTTGAATAATGCTTATGGCGATGCACGCGACCGCGGTTATTTTAACAAGGATGGAATACACGCTTTGCTTGCGGACATCTATCTTTGGCGTGCTTCTGTAAACAAAAGTGCGGAAGATTACCAAAAGTGTGTAGAATACTGCGATAAGATTTTTGCTGAGAAAAAGAAAGCCCACACGTTTAAACCTTACGAAAAAGACAAGACGGAGAAGGATTTTTATCTCTCGGACTACACCAATTATTATAATGATATTTGGGGAGAAAACGGTCAGAACGCCGAGGAAAGTATTTTTGAGATTCAGTACAAGGAGAATAATGTTACAAACACGGCGTTGTCTAACATGTATTACGGCTACAGTTCCTTCACTTCAGGCTTCGGCTATGTGAAGACAACAAACATCTACGGCGATTACAGCGCAAGTGGTAGTACCGCCAACATCTTCAAGAACCTTGTTGACCAGCGAATCTTTGACTTCTGCTTTGGCGCGAACGCAGGCACGGAGCAACACGCTATCCGCAAATTTGTAGCAAAACAAAAGTCACCGGAAGCGACAGCATCAACTTTCAACATTGACCGCCGCGACTTCACACAGAATTGGATTATCTATCGTCTGACTGACATTATGCTGATGAAGGCGGAAGCGCTTGTGCAACTGCAGCAGCCAGAGCAAGCGTTCGACCTTGTGAAATTTGTCAATGACCGCGCGCTTACAAATGTCTCTGGCGCTTTGAAATACAGCACTTATCAAGACAAGATGGAGCAACTTGTTCTTATGGAGCGTGCGCGTGAATTATGTTTCGAGGGCAAGCGATGGTTTGACCTTATGCGTTACAATTATCGCCACATTGATGGCACTGACTACACGAAACTAATGTCGGAGATATCATCATTCCCCGCAAATTCAGATGCGTTCTATGAAATAGCTCTTTCAAAATACACTGCCGTATCGGCAATGAAGGCAAAAATGCCTACAGAACCTTATCTTTACATGCCAATAAATGATGAAGAAGTGAAGATAAATACGGCGCTCGTACAGAATCCAGCTTTCCCATCAAGTAAGTAACAAGACAATGAACAGTAAGATTTTTAAGAATATAGGCTTTAAAGCCTTGGTCATGGGCTTTGTCGTGACAACTTTCTCGTCGTGCTATGAGGAGCCAGACACTTCACAAATATTCAATGCAGACCAGTTGACTATTGAGGAGATTTTGTGTCAGCATGAAGAGTTGAGCGCTTTCAACGCTATCTTGGCAAAGTGCAGTTACGACAAAAAGATTTCCACCTATTTGGAATACACTTGTTTCGCACCTATCAATGATGGTGTGTCGCAATATCTTGACTCGCTTTATAACGACGAAAACAAGCGTTTTCCTCACAATGGAATAAAGGAAACTCCAAACTTCACTTCGTTGAGCGTGTTGGATAAGGTTGCGCTGATGTCGGACTCTCTTTGTGAGGACATATCAAAATATCATCTCTCAGGCGATGTATTCCAGCAGATAAATGTTGATGGAGCAACAACTTGCAGCACTCTCATCACAGGCCGTAGCATCACAGCCAACACCTTTGACTCGGGAAAATATGCTGGTATGACTTCACTTAATGGTCGTGTGGCAATAACACAAGGCGACATTGAGGCATCTAATGGAATTCTTCATATTTGTTCTGGTGTCATTCCACGCTCTGACCGTACAATTGATGACCAGATGGGAGTTGATGGCAACTTCAAGATTTTCCACGAAGCGTTACAACTCACGGGGCTTGACAAGATGCTCCAACAGGAGAAGAAAGACACAACATACACTTATGCACAGACAGGTCCGACAGACCGTGACGGTATTAAGATTTATTGTCCAGAGGAATGTCTAATAAAGTGGACAATATTTGCTGAAACAGATGATGTGTTCAAGGCTGCCGGCATTAATAGCTTTGCTGACCTGAAAGCAAAGTGCGCACAGTGGTATGGCAATTGCGCCTCTTGGTACGACTATGTTGCTGAAAAAGGCATAAGCATAAGCACTGGTGACGACTATACAAACGAGTTTAATGTTGTTCACATGTTTGTAGCTTACCATATTCTCCGTGCTGGTATGGCTGTTGACAAGATTGTCTATGAGAAGAACGCCAAGTCTCAGGCCAACTGGAACATCTGCTTCGGCTATGACCCGCAGGAATATTTTGAGACTTTGCTCCCTAACACTCTGATGAAGGTTTGGGAACTAAACTCAACAAACACAACCGCTTCACGCCGCACGCTTCTCATCAACCGTTATCGCAAGAACAACACGCTGACTGATGAGATTGGAACTTTCGGTAGTGACGCAACTCACCCGATAATTTTCCCTGGTGTAGAGATTGACCGCTCCACTAATGCTGATGGTACGGTGAAGAGTATTGAAACTCTCAACGGCTATATCCATCGTATAAAGAGCATTCTAATTTACGACCAAAACGCAAAGGAGGCACAGAATGAGCGCATGCGTCTTGACTCATCCACTTTCCTCTACGAGCTGATAAACAACGGTATTCGCTTTGCCTCTCCTTCTGAGATTTCTACACTCAATGGCGGTGGTGATGGTAACCGTGTGGCGTTTGACAATACTTATTTTGACAACATCTATTGTTATAACCCAAGTACTCTGCTCCGTTTCTGTGTGATGGGAGCTTGGCGTTCGAACAACTCAGACCAATTCCAAGGTTGGGATGCTTACGATTTCGCCATTAAGTTGCCACACGTTCCTACAGGCACTTACGAGTTGCGTATCGTTTATCCGCCGATGGGACGCGGAGGTCTGATGCAGTTCTATCTCGGCAACTCAAGTAATCAGGCAGATATGGTGGCGCAAGGCATTCCTTTCGACGCTTGCGCCGACCCGACACAGCCTGGTAACATCATGGGGTGCGAACAGATATTTACAGCAGAGGAACTTGAAGACACTGATTACGGTCTTGCTTCTGACCAAGTAATGAAGGTTCGTGGGTATATGCGCGCTCCTGCATCTTTCTCTCGTGGAACGTACAATACTATCACAGACAAACTTGTCTATGATCCAAGCGACCCTTATTCTGCTGCAAAGAACATCACTGGCTCTACAAGTTGCCGCTCGGAATGGGGTTACGGAACGATGATGCTACGCTACATCATCTGCACACAGCGTTTTGAGCAGAGCAAAGACTATTGGTTGCGTATCAAGAACCTTGTCAACGACGCTAATCTCGGTTGGTCATTCGACTTCATTGAACTGTGTCCGGTGACAATCTCAAACAATCAGACAATGTCTGAAGACTGGTATTAAAATAGAATTAATAGGATTATTATGAGATATATAACAAAGAAGGTGGTTTTTGCAGCAGGTTTAGCGCTTGCCTTTACCTCTTGCTCCGACTTTAACGATTACAACTCTGTACCTACTGATACAAGTAATCCGAAAGCCGACAAGACTTTGTTGGCTAATATTCAAGAGAACGCAAACCTTAAGGACTTCGTTTCAATAATTAATAAAGCCAAATACGCGGAAAATCTCAATGCGTCACAATGTTACACGTTGTGGGCTCCGCTTGATGGAACTTATGACGCTTCAAAGATTCTTGCTTTGGATAGTGTAAAGATTGTTGACAGATTTATCAACATGCATCTTGCGCAGTTCTCACACCCTGTTTCAGGAATCGTTGACGAGACAATCATCTCGCTTAACGACAAGCATCACTCTTTCACGAATCTTAAAGGCGTACTCTTCGACAATCTTCAGATTAAGGATGCCAACATCCCTTCTACAAATGGTTTAATCCACACCATCAGCGGTGCTTCGGAGTATCACCCAAACATATACCAATATATGGATGAAGTGAAAGGATGCGATTCTTTGGTTATGCATGTACATCAATATGACGAGACTTATATTGACAAGAAAAAATCCATTGAAGGTCCGATGGTTAAAGGCCAGCAGACCTACCTTGACACTGTCTTGGCAAAGCAAAACACACTTATCGCTTCTATCATGAAAGCCGACATTCAGGATGAAGACAGCTCTTATACCGTGCTTTTCCCTACAAACGACGCTTGGCAAGAGGCAAAAGACAGAATAAAGCCTTTGTATAAATACATCTCGCCAGTAAACTACATGGATGTTACCACAAACAACACACCAGCAGCGTCGCTAACGGCAACAACTGCCAAGTCATTGAATCCTGTGCAGATAGATGCTGATTTATATTGTGACTCACTCCCGAAGTCACAGATTATGCGCAACCTTTCGTTCTCAAATAGTTATATCCAGAACAAGCAGCTTATAGACGGCGCAAGCTCTGACACAGACTCACTCTTTTCTACAAACAGGACAAAACTATCGAATGTAAGCGAGATACTAAGTTACTGCGGTGAACTGCAACCAATGAGTAATGGTTATACCCGAACACTAAGTTCATTATGTTTCAAGCCCTGGGAAACATACGAAACAGTTCATAACAATATTGAACCAGTCAGAATGCTCGGACTTAAGACCGGAGTACCATATACAGTAAATACTTATGTAAAAGACACTTTCGTCAAGGAACATTGGGACAAAATCAAAGATTTGCCCGACTACGTGAAAACTTGGATATTTGACAAAAACTCAGGCTTTTTCAATTATATCTCAACCGACAGCATAAACCTTCAGATAGCATCTTCAAAACCAGAGTTAGACTTTGCTCTGCAGAATGTGCTTTCAACAAAATATCATATTTTCGTGGTGCTTGTTCCGTCACAGGTAAAAGAGCCGGAGCGTCCTGTTTCTGACGCTTCCAATGAGATAAAGAACCTGTATCTCCGTTTCGATATGAGTTATACAGACGCTGACGGCACACAAAAGTATAATCGTTTAAACACCCCAGACGCAAAAAAAGTGTCTGACGACATACTTGTGGTTAACGATGGCAAATTCCATGTTGTGGAGTTGGAATTCACATTCCCGATTTGCTATTTTGGCTTACAAGCTTATCCTACACTTTTTATGTCGCTGACCAAAAGTTTCACTTCAACGGCAAACCGCAGAAAGTTTGAGCAGGAACTTCGTGTTGCTGGCGTCTTCCTCGTGCCTGATGACGTGTACGATTATGTAAAATCCTTGAAATTCTAACCTATGACTACTAATATATTAAACTTCTTGCAGAGCGGTTTCTGTCGAGTTTTTCTCTGCGCCATCTGCCTGTCGTGTTGCTCTGCGGCCTTCGCACAGGACGATTACGACGAGGAAGAGCTGTTGTCAATCAGAGCCCCAAAGCGCAAGCCTGCGGTCGAGAAAAACAACATTATCAAGGTTCACGGATATGTTATAGACCAGGCCACAAATAAGCCTGTTTCTGGTGCGCGACTACAAACCTTAAACGATGACCGTTATGCGTCAATGACCAATAAGGAAGGTAAATTCACCATCAAAGTGCCGGATTTTGCTACATCTCTCTATGTACAGGCTCCTAACTTCCTTTCACAGCAGGTGTCAATCCGTTCCAACGACACTATTCAGAATGTCAAAATAGTTCTTGTCAGCGACGCTTTTGCGAAGATGTACGAGAACCGTACTGATTACACGGCAAAGAGTGGTTTCACCTCCAACGGCAAGGGAATTACCATTGACGAGGAAATTTCATCAAAACTCGGTGCGGATGTTCATGCCTTAATGCATTCCGGTAGCCTTGAACAAGGAGCGTCAATGTACATTCGTGGTATCAACTCCATTAATGCATCGTCACAGCCAATGGTTATCGTGGATGGTGTGGAACTCGATATGCAGAGAGATCGTGGTTCATTGCATCAGGGAGACATTTTCAACATGCTTTCCACTATATCACCTGAAGACATTGACAAGGTGACAATTCTCAAAAATGCCACAGCTCTATATGGTGCTCGTGGCGCTAATGGAGTGATACTGATACAGACAAAGCGTGGTCACTCTATGGCTACTCGTATTGACGCCAAGATAACTGTCGGCTTCACTACCATACCTTCCACTCCGTCGCTCATGAATGCCAACCAGTTCCGTTCTTATGCAACAGAGATGCTCGGAACAATGCCAGAGGTGCAGTTGGCACAAAAGAGTGCTACAACAATGATGGATTTCAAGTTTCTCAACGACAATCCAAAGTCTTACAGTTACATGACTTACCATAACGACACAGACTGGAAGAAATATATGTACCGCAATGCCTTCACCCACAACTACAGCATCAATGTACAAGGTGGTGATGATATCGGTATGTACAACCTCTCTGTTGCCTATATCCAGACCTTGAAGAATGTGAAGAACACGACATTCGACCGTGTCAATGTTCGTTTCAACACAGACATCAATTTGCTCCATAATCTGACGACAAAGTTTGACATTTCTTTCTCAAAGATTAATTCAAACCTGCTCGACGACGGAATTGCTCCTGACCTTTCGGCTGCACCTATCACATCACCTACTTTCCTTGCTTTTGTGAAGAGTCCGCTGCTCAGTCCTTACCAGTACAACCATAACATCAAGGATTTCACATCCCTTCTTTGTGAAGCTGACGAGCTCTTCAATTCGGTGGGCGAGAAATACTCTCTCTCAAATCCGCTCGCTCTTTTGGAAAACTCCACTGGTGACAGAAAGAACAGAAACGAGAACACTTTCTTCAATGTGGCAATAGAACCCTCATTCAAGTTCAACAGCCACCTGAAACTGACATCTCATTTTAGTTATTACATCAACCGCAGCTCGCAGGCTTATTACCGTCCGAACATTGGTATGTCTCCATTCTATATTGAAGGACTTGGTACTGTTTATTCAAAGGTTGCTTCTATCTTCAACAAGGAAACAAACCTCATAAGCAACACTCATCTTGACTGGGAAAACAAGTATGGAGCTCATAATATTGCTTTGACTGGAGGCTTCCGTTACAACTACTACTCTTACGATGGCAGTGACCTGAAGACAGAATATCAGACACGAGGTACTGACGACAAGAACCCGCAGCTTTCTGTAGGCACAACATACTACTCTTCAATCAATGGTGTTGACGATGTTTGGAAGAACATGCAGTGGTATGCCAATGCAGATTATAGCTACAAGAACCGTTATTTCGCCACACTATCTGTGTTGGCAGAGGCAAACAGTCGTTTTGGCAAGAACGCTTCCAACGCATTGAAAGCCGTAGGCGTTAAATGGGCTATCTTCCCAAGTGTACAGTTAGGCTGGGTGATGTCTAATGAAAACTGGTTCCCTAAGAGCACCGCTTTAAATTATTTGCGCATCAATGCCGGATTTGACATGAGCGGTAACGACGGTATCTCCAACTATGCTACAGCCACTACATTCTCGACTGTTCGTTTCAACTACACGCAGATTGGTGTGCAGCTCACAAATGTTGGCAACGACCAGGTTAAGTGGGAGACAACCACAAAATGGAACATCGGTCTGCAGGCTAATTTCCTAACCAACCGTCTTGGTCTGAATTTCAATTATTATATCCACAACACAAACAATCTCCTCACGCTCAAGTCGTTCGACAATCCTATCGGCGGTATCAACAACTACTGGATTAACTCTGGCAGTCTCCGCAATGTCGGCTTCGAGGCAGGTATCAACGGCAAACCTGTTGCTACGAGAGACTGGCACATGGAACTTGGCGTAACTGTTGGACATTACAAGAACGAGGTTTGTTCACTTCCAGAAGGTTCATTCACAACTTCCGTTTACGGCGAAGACAACATACTCACCTCCGTCGGAAATCCTGTTGCGATGTTCTACGGCTACAAGACTCACGATAAAGTCTTCAGCACAACGCAGGAAGCTGCTAATGCGGGCAAGTCTCATGTCAACAAGAATGGTGTTGAGACAAATAACCTCTACTATGTTGACGAGACAGGTGCAAAGGTTGACTTTGAAGCAGGTGATGTGTGGTTTGTTGACCAGAATGGCGACGGCTGCATTGACAAGGCTGACAAAGTTATAATTGGTAATCCTAACCCTGACTTCTACGGAAACATCTTTGCCACACTTGCTTGGAAGAGACTTAAATTGAGCGCAGGCTTCAATTACAGCCTTGGCAATGATGTTTACAACTATCAGCGCGCCGTGCTAAACTCTGGTGCTACACTCTACAATCAGCAGGTGGCAGAGATTGGACGTTGGCGTTACGAAGGTCAAGTAACAGACTTACCGCGCGCTTGCTATGGCGATCCGAAAGGAAACAACCGTTTCTCTGATCGCTGGATAGAAGACGGTTCATACCTACGATTGAAGACTATAACTTTGAGTTACAATATCCCAATTCCAGAATCTTGGGAATCTTGGTTGCAAGGCATTTCTGTTTGGGGAGAGGCGCGCAATGTTTTCACCCTAACTCGTTACAAAGGCAGCGACCCAGAATTCAGTATTAGCAACAATCATTTCTTCCAGGGCATCGATTGTGGAAACATCGCACAAGGAAGACAGTTTGTTATCGGTATAAATATTAATCTGTAGTTTATATAAGAAGTTCAAGAAGTTCAGAACTCCTAAAATCTTAAAGGTGGGTTCTAAAAATTAGTTCCCACAAGTTTAACAATTAATGGGTTTATGTATGGCTTGGTCATTTTGAGTTTTTTATTAGCATCTTACCTTCCCTTTTGTAACAAAAAATGTTATCTATCGTTACAAAATGAAAGTCAATCTACTTAATAAAAAATCTCAATAATGCCGCAAGCTAATTTATAGAACCCACCTAAAACGATTAAACGACCTATGGCAAAAGGTAATCATACTTCGTACTTCGTACATTGTACTTCATACTTTCTATTAATGAGTGTGTGTCTTCTTGCTTCATGCGCTGACATGCTCAATACGAAAAGTTCTCGACTTGTCACCGACCCGAATCTAAACGACAAGACCGACTCCGTGTTCTACGCTTATGGAATTATGCAGGCCATGCAACAGCTCGCTGACCAGTATTACTTCCAGAACGAGATGCGCGGCGACCTTGTTGCGCCAACATCCAATGCCACGACGCACCTTAAAAACCTCGCCGACTTCTCTGCGGGCACGGAGAACAAATACGATAGTGTTTATGTCTATTACAAGGTTATCAACAACTGCAACTACTATTTGCAAAAACGTGACACGACGCTCCTGTCAGGAACAAAGAATGTCACTATCAACGAGTTTGTCGGAATTGCAGCCTTCCGTGCCTGGGCTTACCTCCAGTTAGCAAAGCAGTATGGCGATGTACCTTATGTTACTTCGCCAGTGATGTCTGTTTCCGAGATAAACGCAACGACTGAGCGCACACCATATATGACTATTCTACAGTCACAGGCTGATTATCTCCAGGATTTGAAAAACCGATATAGCGATGAGTTCCTTTCTGTGCCTTATTATCAGGCATCGGTCAGCATCGGACACCTAAACTACTCCAACTCACGCACAAAGACCATGATTCCGTCCAAGTGCTTCCTTCCAATCAATGTTGTGCTTGGCGATATCTACCTTGAGATGGGAGAGTACAAGCGCGCGGCAGAAGCTTATCACGACTACCTGCTTTCGCAGTCAAAGACCAACATAAGCAAGATTTCAAACAATAAATGCAACTTTCTCTTCAATCACGACCAGGGCGGAATTGACCTCCCGCTCGATTTCAACTACATTGAGAACGAAAAGTATTTAACTTATACCATAGATGCTTGGGACGCCATCTTCAGTTATGATCTCCGTTCCGGACAGCCTAACGAAAACGAGGTTATATCATATATCCCGATGGCAGTGAACTACACTATGGGACAGACAACAAATGTTCCGCAGGCATTTGGCTACGACTACTATGCAAGCACAAACAACAGAGTCTCACGCTATCACATCTTCGAGTGTCCAGAGTCTAACGAGATGCAGGTGCAGCCATCCACTGATTATCTTTCAATGCTTCATTCTGCTCCTTTCTATTACATCAGTAACGAGAAAGACCCCTCTGTTGTTACAACTCGTTACATTTTCAAGTCTGCAAATCTCGGCGACGGACGTTCCAACATGATTGCAAAGGGAATGAATGCTGACTCAACAAAACTCTATGTCCAGAAGCCTGCAACAGGATTTATCTATCTTTATAGAAACACTACTGTCTATCTGCGCCTTGCCGAGGCTTTAAACCGTATGGGAGAACCAGAACTCGCGTTCGCAGTTTTGAAAAGCGGTATCCACACCGGCTTGAAATCTTATGTTGACACTGCCTATGTAGAAGAAAACAAGATTCCGCAGGAGAATTACTATATCCCTTACAACTCTTACAAGAAACTCACTGAAGGTAATCTGGATTTCCTCTCAGCGGCCAACGCACCTTATTTCGAGAACACCGCACGTAAGGAGATTGTCGGAATCCACTTCCATGGAGCAGGAGCTGTAGAGGACCTCCGTTCCACTTACACATACAAGACCGTTGTAGAAGCTCGTATCGACAAGATTCGCGAGAAATTTTCTGTCGCCAAGCAAGGGCAGTATGACAAGGCTGAATACATTAACGCAGTCGAAGACCTTCTCTGCGACGAGTATGCCTTTGAGTTCGCTTTTGAGGGCACACGTTTCTCCGACCTCCAACGCATAGCGCGCCATAAGAATGCCGACACTACCTACGGCGCGAACTTTGGCTCCATCTGGTTCGCCGACAAACTGAAAAAGAATAATCCTACAAAGTCACTGCTCGATCCAAACAACTGGTACTTGCCGTTTAAATAAAAGTAGAAAATAAATAAGGAATTCAAGGAGTTGCAAGAATTCCAAGGAGTTCAAGACAATAGCTATGAGACCTCGAAATATCGAAATGCCGAAACTTCGAAAGCTCGAAAACATATTGCTAATGTCTTGAACTTTTCTCTATAAGATATAGAATTATGTCACTTACTGAAATAAAAAACTCTTTGCAACTCCATGCCCTCCTTTAAATATATCCTTAACAATCTTCATGAAGTACTTTAAACCTTTACTTCCCTTTCTTCTCGCGTTTCTCCCTCTCACTCTTTTTGCCCAGTCTTTCCATGTAGATATGACAAAGTCTGTGGCGGCTTACACTGATGAGACAGGTTACGGCATTGACGATGTCGTAAAGCGTTTTTCGGGCGAGAACATGACTACACAAACCAATAGCCAGTTTATTAGCTTCAAAGTTCCAGACGGCAACTACACCGTTACCATGGTTATTGGCTCCAAGAAACACGCCGCTTCCACCACAGTGAGGGCAGAGAGCCGTCGTCTCTTTGTCCATGACCTGATTACCAAGAAGGGCAAGATGGAGACGGTATCTTTCGTTGTCAACAAGCGTAGTCCGCAGATTGACGAGAAAACAAGTGTTGCACTGAAGCCAAGAGAGAAAACATATCTCAACTGGGACAATCTCCTGACCATAGAGATTACGGGCGACAACCCTGCCGTGCAGTCAATAAATGTAGAGCGCAACGACACCTGTCCAACAGTCTTCCTCTGCGGAAACTCCACAGTCGTTGACCAGAACTACGACCCTTGGTGTAGCTGGGGGCAGATTATTCCGCTGTGGTTCAACGATCAAGTGGCTTTTGCCAATCATGCCGAGAGCGGAATGGCAACCTTCTCATTCCTCGCTTCGCACCGTCTCGACAAGATACTCTCACAAATGAAAAAGGGCGACTATGTCATCGTAGAGTTCGCCCACAACGACGAGAAAGACACCAAGCCCGGCAAGGGAGCGTGGTATCATTTCTCTTACCGCATGAAAATATTCATCGACCAGGTCAGCGAGAAGGGAGGCAACATCATCCTCTGCACTCCTACCCACCGCCGCTTCTGGGAAGATGGCAACAAGATTATCAAGAACACCCATGGAGACTATCCTGACGCCATCAAGGCCATCGCGCAGCGTGAGCAGATACCGCTTATCGACCTCTCTGCAATGACCAAGACCTTCTACGAGACACTCGGCTTCGAAGACAGCAAGCGGGCACTTGTTCACTACAAGCGCGGAACATTCGAAGGTCAGAAAACTGATTTCGCCGACAACACTCATTTCAATCCTTTCGGAGCCTATGAGATTTCCAAAATGATTGTCATGGGATTGAAACAGACTAACAGTCCTCTCGCTGCCTTCCTCCGCCCTTTATGGCAGGACTTCAACCCCGCGCAACCCGACGATTGGCAGAATTTCCATTGGACGCCTTCGCCGCTTAAAGAATTTGCAAAACCGGATGGGAATTAAAAGCCTCACCCCTAACCCCTCTCCTGGCAGAGAGTGGAGTAATTGCCAAAATACATAAGGAGTTGCAACTCCTTGATTTCCTTAACATTAATTCCATGAACAACTTAAAAAAAATCCTTCCCCTTCTTCTCTCCATTTTTTCCTTCCTTGCCAATGCGCAACGCGAGAGAATCTTGTTTAATTTTGACTGGCAGTTCTCTTACGACAAGATAAGTTGGCGCAATGTCAACCTTCCTCACGACTACCTCATAGAGCAGCCGTGGGTGGCGCCCTCTGCCGACGAGAAGGCGGAGATGAACAACGAGGCTGCAAACATCAAAAGCCGACTATCGGCACGCGCCTTCAAGGAACTCAACAACGGCTATTACAAGAAGACTTTCGTTCCCGACGAGTCGTGGCGCAACCGCCGTGTGCTCATTGATTTTGAAGGTATCATGCTTGTTGGCGACGCTTACCTCAACGGCGAACTTATAGGCAAGACCGATTACGGGTATCTCGGCTTCGAGTGCGACATCACCGACAAGCTAAAATGGGGAAAGGAGAACACCATTGAAGTCTCTGCCTATCCACAGAATCCGAAGAGTTCACGCTGGTACACAGGTGGCGGACTTTACCGCGATGTCAACATCATCCTCACCAACAAGGAGGTTTTCTTCACACGTCATCCGCTGCAAATCACAACATCCCTCGACAACAGTTTCCTAACCAAGAAGTCCGACCACAAGGTGTCTGCTGCAGCTTCTCCTGTCCAGGTTTATCTCCTCGCAGAGGTCAGCAATCTGTCAAAGCGGAAGATAGACTCCCTCACTTTCTCCGTCAGCATTACTGACGCTGCCGGCACTGTTGTGGCAAGCAAGATATTGAAGAAGAAATACTACGCTCGTCAGCGTACCAACGAATATCGTCTTGACAGCCTTGCCATCGTTTCTCCAGTGCTGTGGGATTTAGACAATCCTCATCTTTACACAGCCCATATAGCCGTTCTCGACAATAGCGGCAAGCCTTACGACGAGTGGCAGGAGCAGTTCGGTCTGCGCACAATAGAATACGGAGCCGACTATGGATTCAAACTCAACGGCAAGAAAGTTCTGCTCAAAGGATTAGCCAATCATCACACCCTCGGAGCCCTTGGTGCTGCCGCTCATGAAAAGGCTATTGAGAAACGCATAAAGATGCTTAAACAATTCGGATTCAATCACATACGCACATCCCACAACCCTTACTCCGAAAGTTTCCTCAGGCTATGTGACAAGTACGGCATTCTCGTCGTCGATGAGCTTTACGACAAATGGCTCAAGCAGTTCTGCGGCGACCGCGTCAGCTGGACGGAGCAGTGGCAGCACGACATATCCGAGTGGATAAGACGCGATCGCAACCACCCATCAGTCGTGATGTGGAGTTTAGGCAACGAACTACAGCAGGAGTGGGGCATGACCTACGCCGACTGGGGAGTGACAAACTTCCGTCTGCAAAAGACGCTGCTTAACCGCTACGACACCACACGTCCTGTCACCGTTGCCATGCACCCGCGCTTCCGCGATGTTGACACCGACTCATTGCCCGCGCCACTCGTTCACGAGACCGACATAGCCGCTTACAACTACCGCTATATGTACTTCCCTGGCGACAGCCGTCGCTTCCCATGGATGAAGTTCTACCAGTCGGAGGCAAACACGCAAGGACTCGGCAAAAACTTCTTTGAGATGGACCTTGACAAAGTTGTTGGACTGGCTTACTGGGGTGCCATAGATTATCTCGGCGAGAGCATGGGATGGCCGCGCAAGGGCTGGACACTCGGCGAGTTTGACATCACGCTGCAGCCCAAGCCAACAGCCTATTTCATCAAGAGCTATTTCGTGGACGACGAGCCTCTCGTACACCTCTCTGTGCTTAAAGGAGCAGCAGCGAACGAGTGGAACGGAGTTGTTCAGGGCACAATGGAACTCACCGAAAACTGGAGTGGGGGAGCGACACCAGTCACCCTCACAGCCTTCTCCAACGCTGACGAGGTGGAGCTGAAGATTAACGGAAAGAGTATGGGCAGACTGTCAAACGACCGCGCACACGCCGACAAGCGTAACAAGTTCGTCTTTACAAACATTGCATACGAGCCGGGCAAGGCAGAAGCCATAGCCTATAACAACGGTAAGCCTGTTGCGACCCACGCCATTGAGACACCGGAGAAGCTGTCGGCACTCCTTATCGAGACAGACAACAGTGAGTGGAAGTCCGACGGTCTCGACCTGCAGCATGTGCGCATTTTTGCTGTCGATAAAAAGGGCCGTCGCATATATAACGAAAAAGAACTGTTCTCTGTCACCATCGAGGGCAACGCTGAAATTGCTGCTCTCAGCAATGGCGATATGACCTGTGACTACCTCAATGTACCACTGTCAACCGACAAGAAGACTGCCGAGTATCCGCTCCACGACGGCGCGGCAATGATTATACTCCGTTCGCAGAAAGCATCAAGTCTATCAGACAAAGCAAAGACAGTGAAGCTGACCGTCAACTACGGCAACAAAATAAAGGTAACGAGAAAAATCGAATTAAAGTTCTGAGACAGGGGGAACGAATGTTTACAAGAAAATGTTTTTTGCATGCACAATTATTAGTTGGTATTCAGTTGATTTGTTAAAGAAGTTAAAAACAAATTAAGATATTTTGTAAGAAGTTAAAAACAAATTAAAGGTAGGGGTTATAGCAGTGCGTTTGGAGTATTAGGGAAACTCGAATGCTGTATCGCCGAAACTCGAATGCAGTATCGCCGAAACTCGAACGCTGTATCGCCGAAACTCGAACGCCGTTTCATTCAACCCCCAAAGGTCATAAGCATTTAACCTATACGCCTATATTTTTAAAGTATTTTTGAATTCAAGCAAAATTCAAGTTAATACCAACTTAAATACCAACTAATAATTGCGCATGCATAATTATTGATTTGCCTTATCCCTCAATAGTCTGTATTTTTCCGTTCTCGTCGTATTGGAGTTCGCAGACTTTGAGTGAACGGCACCAAGACTTACCTCCTGATGGCACTGAGTCGTGATGGAAGAGATACCATTTGCCGTCCCATTCCACGATACAGTGGTGGGTAGTCCAACCTGCCTTCACTGGTGTCAGTACAACGCCTTGGTATGTGAAAGGTCCGTAAGGATTATCGCCGATAGCGTAACATATCATGTGTGTGTCGCCGGTAGAGTATGAGAAGTAATACTTGCCGTTGTACTTGTGTACCCACGAAGCCTCAAAGAAGCGATAAGGGTTATCGGCTGTGAGACGCTTGCCGTTCTCGTCGAGAATTTCCACTGCACGTGGCTCCTCAGCAAACTCAACCATGTTTTCCTTCATCTTCACGACGCGTGGCAGAATTGCTTCCTCGCTGCCTTGTGGCAGGTATGGCGCTTCTACAGCCTTGTTGTCAACATAGCGCTGGAGCTGACCTCCCCAAATACCTCCGAAATACATGTAGTATTCGCCGTCAGCGTCGTCTTTAAGGCAGGCGTAGTCAATGGAGTAAGAGCCGTGGATAGGGTAGTCCATAGATTTGAAAGGTCCTGTAGGCTTATCGGCGATGGCAACTCCCATGCGGAAAATGTCGTTGCGGTCTTTCAGCGGGAAGTAGAGGTAATACTTGCCGTTGCGCTCTTGGATATCGCAGTCCCATAGCTGGCGACCGTGCCAAGGAATGTCGTCAACAGAAAGTATCACTCCGTGGTCAACAACCTCTCCTGTCATCGGGTCTCCCTCGATGGTGAAGCAATGATAGTCTTTCATGTCGTACTGGTCGCCATTGTCGTTCTCGGTGTCTGTGCAGTCCCAGTCGTGTGATGGATAAACGTGCAGCTTGCCTTCAAAAACGTGAACAGAAGGGTCTGCGTGATAGTCTTCGGGAATTAAATATCTTTTTTCCATAATGCGTGATGGTTAATTTCTATTTATTTTGATTATTCGAGATTTCAAGGTTTCGAAGTTCCGGAACTTCGAGGCTTCGAGATTACGAGACTTCAAGGTTACGAAGGAGATTTTCCAAGGTTTAAAACTTAAATTTGCCGTTGCGGTCGAAAGGCAGTGGATAGTCTGTGCGTCCGGGGATAGGAAAATCGTTCTTCCATGACGAAGCGTCGGTGACGCCCCAGAAGGTAACGCGTTTGACGTGGGCAGAGTGCTTGTTTATGATAGCGAAGAGCTTCTTGAAGCGTTTTTGCCACTCTTTGAGAGCTTTCGGTGTGACACCGTCCTTGTAAGGGTCTTTCTCTGGGGAGTAGTCGAAGCGTGTGGCAATGTCTGCTCCGGTGTAAGGATTTGGCAGAATTGACATGTCGGTCTCAGTGAGCTGTACATCAACACCAGCCTTGATGAAGGCTTTTATTGAGGCTTCGTGGTCTTTAAGTTCCGGAAAGTCCATGCCGATGTGTGTCTGCAGTCCGACAGCATCTATGCGTATTCCCTTGCTCTTGAGGCGCTTCACAAGGGCAACAACGGCGGCGCGCTTGCCAGGCTTCCACATTGAAAAATCGTTGTAGTAAAGCTCGGCATTAGGGTCAGCCTCCATAGCACATTGGAAAGCCCAGTCAATATATTCCTCACCCATTATCTGGTAGAAGTCGCTGTTGCGGTAGCTTCCGTCGTCCTCAATACACTCGTTAGCCACATCGTAGCCCTTGATTTGACCTTTATAGTGGCCATAAACGGTGTAGATGAAGTTTCGGATGTTGGCTTTCAGGGTTTCCTTGTCAACAAGATTGCCGTTGTCGTCGCGGCAAATCCACTTTGCGCACTGCGAATGCCAGATAGGCGCATGGCCTATAACGGTGAGGTTGTGTTTCTTTGCATAGTCCATGAACTGGTCGGCAAGAATAAAGTCGTAAACTCCTTTTTTTGGAGCAATGACTTCCGACTTCATGCAGTTTTCTGCGGTTACGCAATTGAACTCTCGCGGCACAATTCCTACTTCCATCTTCATTTGCTCTGTTGAGCCTACAAGCTTGTAGCTCGGGTCGTCGAGCTTATGCTCAGCAATACCAAGGTCGGCAGCCACAAGCCATTGGTTGACGGTTGCACCGATGAGGATGTTGTTGTCAGGAATGAGCTTGCGAAGCTGCAGATCTTGGGCAAAGAGTGAGAGCGGCAATGAAAGCATTGCCGCTGTTATCAGTTTCTTCATTATTTAGTGCGGTTTTCTATCTCTTTGTTAATAGCGTCAATCTTTTCGTCAGTGAGCTCATACTTTGAGATGATGAACATGGCGAGTGCGAGCAGTATTGCCGGTATAACGCATACGAGCCAGAGAATGCCTTCCTCGGCAAACGGTGACTGCTGGATGCTCTTGCTGTCGTAGGCCACATAGGCAAGCACTGCTGGAGCAACGATGTTTCCGAGTGTCATACCCGCCTTGAAGAAGATGCCAGTGAGGGCGTTGACGATGCCGGCAATGCGCTTTCCGCTCTTCCATTCGCCGTAGGAGATTACTTCAGGAACGAGCGCCCACATATAACCTGTTGCCACAATAACACCTGTTGACTTAACGAACTGCGCCACATATACGAGCATCATGCTTGGGCTTTCCATCTTGCCTACTACATAGAGTGCTGCCATACCGATAATGGCGAATGAGAGGAAGATGTAGAACATATTCTTCTTGCCCACAGCCTTCTTTATTGCTGGCACAAGAGGCATGAAGATGAATGCCGGTATAGAGCCAAGAGCCATGAAGATAGACAGCTGCTCGGTTGTGCCTTTGAGGTTGCTGTTTACGAAGTAAGCTCCGGCGGCGTTGCCAATAGACATCATGGCGAAAGCTGTGATGAAGAAGAATGCTATGATGCGGAGTGGGCGATTGTGGAAGAATTCCATCCAGAGATCGCTGACCTTAACATTCTCGCTGTCCTTGGCATCCATTACGACGCGCTCCTTACACTGCGAGAAGCAGAAGAAGAGCAGCGCCATGCCAATGATGGCGTAAATACACATTGTGATAAACCAGGCATTGGCATCTTTAGGCAGACTGCCAGTACCGTCACCCACGAATGGGCTGTTTGTAAGAAGGCAGACATAAGCGATAACCAAAGGCAATCCGGAGTTCACCGCAAGTCCGCCGCAGTTTGCCATGAACATACGCACGGAGGTGAGCACGGTAATTTCGTGAGTGTCGCGTGTCAGCGATGAGTTGAGCGCTCCGTAAGGCACATTAATAAATGTATAGAGCAGCGTCATCGCGATGTATGTGAAATAAGCGTAAGCCAGTGATGGTGCAAAGCCGTTCCAAAAACAGAGGATTGCAAAGCCTGAGAGCGGTATTCCGACATAAACGAGGTAAGCGCGATATTTGCCTAACTTAGGGTTGTTCTTGTCGATGATTGTTCCCACTATAGGGTCCCAGATAACATTAGCCACATTGCCGACGGTGAACATGAAAGTCACATCCAGCGGGTCTAACCCGTAGATGTCGGTGTAAAAGAATAGCAGATAAGTGCATGTTACTTGGAAGATAAGGTTCTGCGCAAGGTCGCCAGAGCCAAATCCGATTCGTTGCAGCCAGCTGAGTTTGTAGAAGCCGCGTTCTTGTAGATTTTCCATTAATGATAAATAGGTTTTAAGTTATTATCTAATGTTGGTTAATTATTGTTTATTAAGTTTATGTTTAGTTTATTAAGTTTATGTTTAGTTTATTAAGTTTATATTTTTGTCAGAAAATTGTTGCTTTGCATGAGCCGAATTCTCAGAAGCTTTTTTACGATTACTTAATCTTCTCGAAAGCTGCCTGAACACGCTCACCGACTTCCTTCTTCTGCAGCGGATGGATGTCATTCCACTCGCCGAGGTCGCCAGTATAAACCCAAGCGCAAGAAGGTATTGTCTCCGCCACGCGGCGCTGCGCATTGCGTAAAGCTTGCTGGGCAGCCTGGTCTGGTGACTGCGGGTGGAGGAAGTTAGCCAGTTGGATTATAACGAACGGCAGAGGCTCAGATATTCTTGCTCTCCAATCGCTGATGAGAAGTTTGAGCATTTTTTCGTATTCGTTGGCTCTGCCAACATTGCTCTCGCCTTGATACCACACGGCGCCGCTGTATCCCCAATCGAGAACAGGCGCGAGCATACCTTTGTACAGAGCGGCAGGTGTCATCATGAAGTCGGGTGCTCCTTGTGGCGATGGCATTTGCTGTATGAGTTTGTGCTCCCAGCCGTTTGAGAGGTCAATCTCCGAGTTCTGTAAGACTATCTTGTAAGGCTTTTCTGTCACAAATGAAGGAGTTCCGCCGTAGCTTGTCAGACGGATGTATATGATGTTTTCGCCTGCTTTGAGAGTTCCAGCAGGAATCTTGTACTTGCGTGGCGGATACTGGTAGCTTGTGCTTCCTATCTGCTTTCCGTTGACGAAGATTTCGTCAGCGTCAACAATACAACCCATTCGGAGTAATCCTCCTTGTGCGGCTTGCTCGGCTGTAACATTAAT
This sequence comes from Bacteroidaceae bacterium, assembly GCA_021443335.1. Classification (GTDB taxonomy): domain Bacteria; phylum Bacteroidota; class Bacteroidia; order Bacteroidales; family Bacteroidaceae; genus Prevotella. The sequence continues at coordinate 48,046 of JABUUE010000001.1, read as the reverse complement.
AACCTTGCGGAAAGCGTGGATTCCATTGATGTTACCTTCAGCACCTCTTGCCCAGTCGGGAGAGAAGAGCGATGCTGGCTGCCAGCCGGTGTCAGCAGATGTAGCGGTCTTATTTCCGAAGACATTGTTTGACTCTTCAAAATCCTTAATATATTTCTTAGCCAAACCTTGCCAAACCTGGTTGCTTTTTGCTCCCATAACCTGACAACTTTTCACATAGTCGGCGTCTTTTGCCATAAGAAGTTTGTTGTAATACAACTGGCATTTCGCCAATGAATCCTCAGAAATCCAAGCTTCTACCGGTGAGCCGCCGACACTTGAATTGATTATTCCGACGGGAACGCCATAAGTCTCTTGGTATTTCTTGGCAAAAAAGAATGTCACTGCGCCAATACTGCCGTTGGTTTGTGGCTTAGGCTCTACCCACAGCGAAGCGTTGTTTTTCTTGACAGAATAGATGTCGTTAGGCTCGTCCAGACGGAAAGTGCGCGGAGTCTTTACAATATGTATCTGGGAGTTTGAGTAGCTGTCGATGATATCACGATACAAGTCTTCGCAACGAGACATTGGAAGTTCCATGTTTGACTGTCCGCTACAAAGGAAAACATCGCCTACAAAGACATTCTTGATTATGCGGTTTCCTATCTTCAACTCGTAAGGTCCGCCAGCCTTTCCCGTAGGAATAGCTATAGAAAATCGTCCGTCGCGGTCGGCGTTTGTCTTGTAGCTTTTGCCCTGCCATTTTACTTCCACCGACATTCCCGGGTCGGTTATGCCTTGAAGCTTGTGGTTTCTGCCGCGTTGCATCGTCATACCTTCGTCGTAAAGGTCAGGCAGTGTAATATGCTGCGCGTAAGTACAGGCGCAAAGGAGAAAAAAAAATAATGTAGCGATTGTGCGTTTTTGGATAGGTCTCATTATAATAATGTTGTTTAAAATTTCGGCAAAAATACAAAGATTAAATGGTTTGTGCAAGCAAAACGCTCTAAAATTATTGAGATATTTGGAATATAGACTATATTTTCGTAATTTTGCAGCGAAATAAGTAATATCACTCAACTTTCGCAAAGCTCAAGTTGAATAAAAAGTTAGAGGTTAAAGGTCAGAGGTAGTGAGGTGAAGATAATTGTAATTGCTGACGACATAACGGGTGCTGCGGAGATAGCCGGTATAGCTAATTCTGCGGGCTTGAAGACAAAGCTTGTGATGGCAGGAAATGACATCACAGGCGGTTTGTTGTGTGACAAACATTTAAATGATGTTGTGATTTTCGCCACAGACACGCGGCAGATGCCTGAACAAGATGCCGTAAACGAGATTGAGAAGCTCACTTCATTATGCGTTGGAGGACGAAAGTGCGGTAAGGATTTTATCTTGTTCAAAAAGACGGATTCAGCGCTCCGCGGCCACATAATGGAAGAATGCAACGCAATAATCAGGAATTCTTTCTACAACAAGGTACTTTTGTTGCCGCAGAATCCCTCGAAAGGTCGCATAGTGAGGGGCGGAAAGTATTATATAAACAATGTGCCTCTCAATGAGACATTGTTTGCCAATGACCCTGAATTTCCTACCAAAACGGCGGATGTGAGAGGTTACGGAATTACTGACGCGGAAAACGAAGGCGACATAATAAAACTTGTGGAAGCCGCGGACAAGAAGACTTTGTTTGCTGGTGGCGCGGATTTGTTCAAGGTTGTCATAGGCAATGTGTTAAAGAATGTTGAGACGTTGCCAACCGTGGCAAAGAGTGACAGCATAGATTTGGCAGACTTGCCTAAATTCTTAATGGTCTGCGGCAGTACACAGAGCACAAATGTAGTTGAAAAACCTTTGTGCAGGCAGTATGATGTTGTGGAATGTAACATGCCAGAAGATGTTTTTTTAGGGAAGGCTGGCTCTGAGGCTTGGCTATCGGAACTTCTTTCAAAATATCCGCAGCGTAACCTTGCGCTTACAATAAACTACCCGTCACAGGGAGGCAGAGACTTCGCCATAAGACTGCGGAAAACAATGGCGGAGGTTGTAAAAGGCTTGCTTCAGGATAACACAGTAACACAGGCTGGCAAGGTAAGTCCACGAATATTTATAATTATAGAGGGCGGTGCTACGGCATTTGAGATTCTTTCCACTCTCGGATGGAACACTTTTAATGTGGAAAAAGAACATTTTCCTGGTGTTGTGGAGTTGTCAAACCATGACGCAAGAATCATTCTTAAACCAGGCAGTTATCCTTGGAAAGGACTACTTGACAACGAAATGGACTTTATATAAATCAAAAAATTAACATAGCACTTTGAGTGGTTTGAAAAAAGAAAGAGAAAAACTTTGCCAGTCGGATAGAAAGTTGTAATTTTGCAGCCGTTTGGAATAAGTAGTTATTAACATTTAGCAAATCTAAGACAATGTCAAAGATATGTCAGATTACGGGAAAGAAGGCCCAGATAGGCAATAATGTTTCCCACTCAAAGCATCGCACTAAGCGCAGCTTCGATGTTAATCTTTTCAGCAAGCGCTTCTACTATGTAGAGGAGCAGTGCTGGATTTCACTCAAGATTAGCGCTGCAGGTCTTCGCGTAATTAACAAACTCGGTCTTGATGCAGCCCTGAAGCAGGCTATCGCTAAGGGTTATTGCGATTACAAAGACATTAAAGTAATAGGAGAATAATCGTAATGGCAAAGAAGGCAAAAGGCAATAGAGTACAGGTAGTACTCGAATGCACAGAAATGAAAGAAAGCGGTCTCGGAGGTACATCTCGCTATGTGACTACAAAAAACCGCAAGAACACTCCAGAGCGTCTCGAACTCAAGAAGTACAACCCTATCTTGAAGCGCATGACTGTTCACAAGGAGATAAAGTAATAACAGCTAAACATTATTAAGAAATGGCAAAGAAAACCGTCGCAACCCTCCACGAAGGTTCAAAGGATGGTCGCGCTTACTCAAAGGTTATAAAGATGGTAAAGAGCCCAAAGACTGGCGCTTACATCTTTGACGAGCAGATGGTTCCTAACGAGGCTGTTAAGGACTTCTTCAAGAAATAATAAGGTTCGCGTTAAAGGCTCATATTGAGTTAAAAAGACGCGAGACTAATGGCTAATGGCTAATAGCTAATGGCCGTTATAATCTCTTAAAACATATTGGGGATTACGTGGTCTGCAAGGGCTGTGTAATCCCTTTTGCTATTGATTCATTATTTAAGAATTCATTCGAAGTAAAAATGATTGATAATTAATGATTAATTCGGAGCAAACGAAACTACGCATTAAACATTAATAAATAATCACTTATAAATAAATTACAACCATGGGGTTTTTCAGTAAATTATTCAACAAGGACAAGGAGAAGAAACAGGAAACCCTTGACCAAGGCTTAGAGAAGACAAAACAAAGTGTGTTCTCAAAACTCACTCGCGTCATTGCAGGTAAGGACAAAGTTGATGACGAGGTACTCGATGACTTGGAAGAGGTTCTCATCACTTCTGATGTTGGTGTTGACACAACTCTTAAAATCATCAAGAGAATAGAGGAACGTGTTGCGCGTGACAAATATGTCTCAACCTCAGAGTTAAACGGAATTCTTAAGGATGAGATAGTAGCCTTGCTCGCCGAGACAGGAAACAAGGACGGCGATGAGTGGGACCTTCCTACCGATCACAACCCTTATGTCATTCTCGTTGTTGGTGTAAATGGTGTAGGCAAGACAACAACCATAGGAAAACTCGCATGGCAGTTCAAGCAGGCTGGCAAGAAGGTTTATCTGGGTGCCGCAGACACTTTCCGCGCCGCCGCTGTTGAACAGATTTGCATTTGGGGCGAGAGGGTAGGAGTGCCTGTTATCAAGCAGCAGATGGGGTCAGATCCCGCAAGCGTAGCTTACGATACTATCGCGTCGGCAAAAGCCAACAATGCTGATGTTGTAATCATTGATACCGCAGGTCGTCTCCACAACAAGGTGGGACTGATGAACGAGTTGAAGAAGATAAAAGATGTTATGAAGAAGGTGATGCCGGAAGCTCCTGATGAGGTTCTGCTCGTGCTTGACGGCTCAACAGGACAAAACGCCTTTGAACAAGCGAAGCAATTCTCGGCAGTAACACAAATCTCATCGCTTGCAATCACGAAACTTGACGGCACAGCAAAAGGCGGTGTTGTCATAGGCATTTCCGACCAGTTGCAAGTTCCCGTAAAGTATATTGGCCTTGGTGAGGGCATGGAAGACCTGCAAATATTCAACAGGACTGATTTCGTGAACACTTTATTTAAGTAAGGGAAGTTGACTAATAATGACAGTAGATATCATAACTTTAGGCTGTTCGAAAAATCTTGTGGATTCAGAGACTTTGATGAAGCTTATGGAGTCTGCAGGATATGAATGTACCCATGACAGCCAGAATCCTGTGGGGGAAATAGCCGTAATAAACACATGCGGTTTTATTCAGGACGCAAAGGAGGAGAGCATAGAGACTATCCTGGAATTTGCCCAAGCGAAGAATGACGGACGACTTGAGCAGTTGTATGTGATGGGGTGTCTTTCAGGAAGATACATGGATGACCTAAAAAAGGAGATACCGGAAGTTGACCGCTTTTATGGCAAATTTGACTACAAACAATTAGTTGCCGACTTAATTGAATCAAGGCAGGATAAGCAGGGCAAGAATGGGCGAGAGGCATTGCCAAATGTTGTTGGCCGCCATATCACCACTCCTTCACACTATGCTTATCTAAAGATATCAGAAGGTTGCGACCGTCATTGTGCTTATTGTGCTATTCCTATTATGACAGGAAAGCATCAGAGTCGCAGCAAGGAAGAGATTGTAGAAGAGGTAAAAGCCCTTGTAAAAGAAGGAGTTAAAGAGTTTAATGTCATAGCACAGGAGCTAACTTATTATGGCGTAGACATTGACGGCAAGCAGCATATTGCGGAATTGGTAGAGTCTATTTCTGATGTCGAAGGTGTTGAGTGGATTAGGCTTCACTACGCTTATCCAACACGTTTCCCGATGGATTTGATGCGTGTTATAAGAGAGCGTGACAATGTGTGCAAATACATGGATATTGCTTTGCAGCACATCTCTGATAATATGCTTGCAAAAATGCGTCGCAACATAACCAAGCAAGACACACTTGATTTGATATCCACCTTACGCAAAGAAGTACCAGGAATATGTCTGCGCACAACGCTGATGGTAGGTTTCCCTGGTGAGACAGAGGAAGATTTTCAAGAATTGATGGACTTTACCCGTGAGGTGAAGTTTGACCGTATGGGCGCATTCTCTTACTCTGAAGAAGATGGCACATACAGTGCTGAAAATTACGAGGATGATGTTCCTGCAGAAGTGAAGCAAGAAAGGCTTGACAAACTGATGGCTCTTCAACAGACTATCAGTGAACAACTTGCTGCCTCGTTCACAGGAAAGACGATAAAGGTTATAGTTGACCGTAAAGAAGGAGATTTTTATGTCTGCCGTTCAGAATTCTCTTCTCCGGAGGTTGACCCGGAAGTGTTAGTATCAGCTGGCGATGAACTCAACATTGGAAGTTTTTACAATGTTATTATCACAGACTCTGACGAGTTTGACCTTTACGGAAAACCCTGTAAGTAACAGTTTGCTTATTACATCTCCCTTACAAAGTGAAAAAAATTAGCGCACAATGAACCACTCATCATTCATACAAACCCTTTCGCAAAGACTTGGCGTCACACCTGCAGATGCCCAGGAAAAGGTTGATGCCCTTATTGCCGTATTCAAAGAGAATCTCGCTGTTGGAAATCAGATAAATATCTCGTCATTCGGACTATTCGATATGCAACTGAAGAAGGAGCAGATAATTGTTGACCCGACGACAAAGAAAAAGATGCTTGTTCCGCCAAGACTTGAATTGAAGTTCCAAGGAAAGTAATAATGGAAAGACTACAGATAAGAGAAATATCACGACAATTAGCACAGTCACAGCGTATGTCTATAGGTGATGCTGAGCGTTTCGTAACAGAAATGTTTAGCGCTATTTCTGATGAGTTGAAAGCCAACAAACTCGTTATCATTGATGGACTTGGAACATTCAAACAGTCAAAAACACAGGACAAGGAAATCATTACTCTGAGTCCAGATGAAGATCTTGCTGATGAACTCAACGCGCCTTTTGCCAATTTCAAAACTGTGGAGATTACTGTTGATGTTGATGAGGAGGGCGAATTAATTGTGGATTCTGCAAAAGACGCGGTGGAGAATGAGCAGTCAGAACCGGAAAAATTTGATGATACAGAACCCACATCTGAGCAAACAGAACCCACATCTGAGCAAACAGAACCCACATCTGAGCAAACAGAAACCGCATTTGAACAAATAGAGGAGCAGAAACCAAGCCAAGACATTGCTGTTGAAGACAAGGTTGACGCTTTGGCAGAAAAGGTTGATGCTTTGACCGAGAACTTGGAGAGAAAAGCAATGATTCGCAAGAGAATCTACAAATATGTTGTGGCATTGTTTGTGATTGTTGTAGTGGCAGTGGTAGGTGTCAGTATTTACCTTTCAGAACAACAGAAGGAACAGGAGCGCCTTGCACAGCAGGAAAAAGCGCGTCTGGAGGAGATTCGTCTACAAGAAATCAAGCACAAGCAAGACTCCATAAACAACATAAAAAAGAACATTGCAAGCCTTGACCTTACTGACGAGCAGAAGCTTGAAATTGTCGGCAAGGGCAAGAACGGCGTTCCCGAGTATCCCTGTGCCATGTCGTTGCAAAACGCCAAGGCGTTGGTTCCTATGGCTGGCTATAAGATTGTCGGAACGCGCAAAGTGGTTGAAATTGGCAAGGAACAGACTTTGCAGGATGTTGCCGATGAATATGGATTGCAGCAAGGAGAATTCTTAATACAAGTTTATAATGCTGTTGAAAGTGTTAAAGAAGGTCAAAAGATAAGGATTCCTTTGGTAGAATTGAAATAAATATAGTAACTTTGCATCGATTTATAGAAAGCTATTTAAGTGGACAAAGTTAGTTTTATATAAAATCCACTTACTTGCTATATAATTTGTTCACTTACTTACATTAAAATAATGGCAGAAACATTGGATATCCGCGCTTTGAATGCTCATATTGAGCAACATAGTGCCTTTGTTCAGAATCTTATGATGGGACTAAACCAGACCATCGTAGGTCAGAAACATCTTGTAGAAAGCCTCGTCCTCGGACTACTTTCAAACGGTCACATTTTGCTTGAAGGTCTTCCTGGCTTGGCAAAGACATTGGCAATCAAAACCCTTTCAGAACTTATAGATGCCGATTTTTCCCGAATCCAGTTCACTCCAGATTTGCTTCCAGCCGATGTTATAGGTACTATGGTTTATTCCCAAAAGGATGAGAATTTCCATGTAAAGAAAGGTCCTGTTTTCGCTAACTTTGTTCTTGCAGATGAAATAAACCGCGCTCCAGCCAAGGTTCAGAGTGCTTTGCTTGAAGCCATGCAGGAAGGACAGGTTACTATCGGCAGCGAGACTTTCGCTCTTCCAAAACCTTTCCTTGTAATGGCTACCCAAAACCCTATTGAACAAGAGGGAACATACCAGTTGCCGGAAGCACAAGTTGACCGTTTTATGCTCAAGGTTGTAGTCGATTATCCGTCGTTGGAGGAAGAGAAACTCATTATACGTCAGAACCTTGCAGGCGAAAAGGCAAAGGTTGTGCCTGTAACTACGGCAAAAGAAATAATGGACGCTCGCGCCGTGGTAGCACAAGTTTACATCGACGAAAAGATAGAGCAGTATATTGCAGACATTGTTTTCGCCACTCGTTATCCTGAGAGATATATGCTTGCCAACTTGAAGCAGATGATTACATTCGGCGGTAGTCCTCGTGCCAGCATCAATCTCGCCAAGGCTGCCCGCACTTATGCCTTCATGAAACGTAGAGGATATGTCGTCCCAGAAGATGTGCGCGCTGTGGCTCATGATGTTCTTCGTCATCGTATCGGCTTGTCATACGAGGCAGAGGCAACAAATGTTAGCACAGAAGACATTATTTCAGAGATTCTCAACAAAGTACAAGTTCCGTAATGGAAACGCAAGAACTCCTTTCAAAAGTAAGAAAACTGGATATAAAGGCCCGCGGATTGTCTAAAAATGTGTTCGCAGGCCAATATCATTCTGCCTTTAAGGGTAGGGGAATGGTGTTTAGCGAAGTTCGTGAATACCAGTATGGCGATGATGTTCGCGATATTGACTGGAATGTCACAGCGCGTTTTCACCATCCATTTGTGAAAGTTTTTGAAGAGGAGCGTGAACTCACCGTAATTCTTCTTGTTGATGTCAGTGGAAGCCAGAACTTTGGACTTCACGGTCAATTGCAGAAAGACATAACGACTGAGATTGCTGCCACGATAGCTTTTTCAGCAATCGAGAACAACGATAAGATAGGCGTGATTTTCTTTTCCGACAAGATAGAAAAGGTTATACCGCCAAAGAAAGGTCGCAAGCATATTTTGCACATTATTCGCGACATGCTTGATTTTCAGCCTTCAAGCAGCAAGACAGATGTCTCTGTGGCCTTGGAGTCATTGAGCCGTCTTGTGAAAGGTCGCTCAACAACATTTGTGCTAAGCGATTTCTACACACACAATAACTTCGAGAAGGCTTTGAGTATCAGTAGCAAGAGGCACGACCTAATTGCCATTCAGGTTTACGACAAGTTTCAGGAACAATTACCTAATGTTGGCTTGATAAAGGTTGTTGACGCTGAGTCTGGCCAAGAATCCTATCTTGACACTGCCAATCGTGATGTGCGTGCGGCTCATGCTACGGCATGGAAGCACAAGCAGGAGCAACTAAATTCAATCTTCAACAAGGCAAAGATAGACAATGTGTCAGTTTCCACCACTGACGACTATGTCACTGCTTTGACAAAACTCTTTAAGCAAAGAGCGAAATGAAAAGATTAGTTCTTACATCAATAATATTATCCTTAATTACTGTCGTCTCTTTCGCACAAAGTGTGACACAAGAGATTGACTCCATTGAAATTTTCATTGGTGGTCAGGCTCATCTGAAGGTTTCTGTCCAAGCCAAGAAAGGACAGAAAGTTGAGATGCCTGTGTTCAAGCAGAATGAATATATCACTCCTGGAGTTGAGGTTCTCGACAATGGAACAGAGTCGTCAGTGGAAAAGGATAACGATTATGTTGAAATTTCACGCGAATATACACTCACCTCTTTCGACGATACCTTGTATTATATCCCTCCAGTGAAGGTGAAAGTGGCGGGCAAGATTTACGAAGGCAAGAGTTTGGCGTTGAAGGTGTTGACATGTGAGGTTGACACCGTTCACCCAGAGAACTTCTTTCCACCTTATGATGTTCAGAATCCTCCTTTTGACCTGACAGAATGGACAACGCTAATCATTCTGTCTATGGTAGCTTTGCTCTTGTTCCTTTTGGCGACTTATTTCTACACACGCCTGAAAGCCAACAAGCCTCTCAACATAAAGTTCTCTTTCAAGAAGAAACTCACTCCTTATGAGCAGGCTGTAAAAGACATAAATACGCTTAAGGCGAGCGGAAAAGTCCATTCTGAAAACCAAAAGGATTATTACTCTGCACTTACAGACACTTTGAGAAATTACCTTGCGTCACGCTTCGGATTCAATGCCAAAGAGATGATAACAACCGAAATCATAGAGGCTCTAAACAAACAGGACAAAGCCACTATGATTGCTGAGATGAAGCAACTCTTTGAAACAGCCGACCTTGTGAAGTTTGCAAAGTTCACCGTACCTCTGAATGAGAACGACATGAACCTTGTCAACGCTTTGGAGTTTGTCAATAAGACGAAACCTGAAGAGAAGAAGGAAGACGACAAGAAACCGAAAAAGACGGAAGCCGAAAAGCAGATGACTCTTTGGCGCAGAATTTACAAAGTCCTGATTACGATACTTGTACTTGGCGGCACTGCATTAACAATCTTTGTCGGCTGGCAAATACTTAACTTGCTATAATGATATTCGCAAATAAAGAATATTTCCTGCTTTTCTTGCTACTCATACCTTATATTTGGTATCTGTGGCGCTTATCAAAGCGATCGGCGACAATGCTTGTTGCCGACACATCAGGCTATTCAAAATTGCCAAAATCATTGCGTCAGCGACTCATGTGGCTTCCAAACGCATTGAGAGTAGCGCTCATATCCACACTTATTATCATCCTTGCTCGTCCGCAGACAAGCTCATCATGGGGAACTCGCATAACAGAAGGCATTGATATCATGCTTGCAATGGATGTTTCCACAAGTATGACGCTTACCGACCTTGTGCCATCACGAATAGATGCTGCCAAGGATGTGGCTGCTGAATTTATCAACAATCGTCCTGACGATAATATCGGACTTACGGTCTTCGCTGCAGAAGCATTTACCCAATGTCCGATGACTACCGACCACGCCTCATTGCTGAATATGCTTCGCGGTGTCAGCACATCAATGGCAGAAGAAGGAATTCTTGAGGATGGTACTGCCGTAGGGTTAGGACTTGCCAACTCCCTTTCCCGACTGAAGGATTCCAAGGCCAAGAGCAGGGTTGTCATTCTGCTTACCGACGGAAGCAACAATTGCGGAGACATCACACCTCTACAAGCTGCCAAAATTGCAAAAACTTATGGTATAAGGGTTTACACTATTGCAGCATACAGTGGAGAACTTCTTTCCGTACCAATGCAAGTGGGAGGAACAATACAATATATTCACACAAAAGATCAGGTGGATGAAAAGTCGCTCGCGCAAATTGCTTCCATGACAGATGGAAAATTTTATCGTGCGACAAATTCACAACAACTGCGTTCAATATACAAAGAGATTGATTCTCTTGAAAAATCCAAAGTAGATGTTAAGAATTTTTCGCGCAAGAACGAGGCTTATCAGATATTTGCCATCATAGCCATACTTCTACTCATTGCCGAAATCGTTCTGCGTCAGACTTGGTTAAGAAGACTACCATAATGAAATTTGCATCTCCTGAATATTTCTATCTGTTACTGCTAATCCCTGTGTTCGTTTTTCTGCGTTTCTACACTTTCTATAAACGCAGACAGGCGCTGCATAAATTAGGAGACAAGACACTTGTATATAAGATGATGCCAAAGCTCTCACTTCTGAGGGAAAACATCAAGTACACAATCATACTACTCATATTCTCACTTCTTGTGGTACTTCTTGCTCGTCCGCAGATGGGAACAAAAGTCAGCAAGGAGGAAAGAAACGGAATAGAAGTGATGATAGCAATGGACATAAGCAACTCCATGCGTGCGGAAGATGTTGCACCGTCACGATTAGAGAAGACAAAGCTGCTCATTGAAAACCTTGTTGACCATTTCACAAAGGATAGGGTGGGACTTGTAGTTTTTGCGGGCGACGCCTTTGTGCAGTTGCCGATAACCAACGACTATGTCTCTGCCAAAATGTTCATGCGAAGCATCACGCCAAGTCTCATCCCGTCGCAAGGCACAAACATCGCCGACGCCCTTGACCTTTCCATGAAGAGTTTCACCAATCAGGAGGGTGTGGGAAAAGCCATAATCCTCATTACTGATGGCGAGGACCATGAGGGAGGAGCAGAAGAAATGGCAACTGCGGCTTTCAAGAAAGGATTTAATGTCTTTGTTTTAGGCATTGGAACAGAAAAAGGAGCACCGGTACCTGATACCGAGGGCGGTTACATGCACGATAACACAGGAAACGAGGTAATGTCCTCGCTAAACATACAAATGTGCAAGTCGATAGCCGAAGCAGGTCATGGAGCTTTCATACATGTAGAAAACAACAACAAGGCGCAGGAAATACTCAACGACAAACTTGCGATGTTACAGAAAGGTCAGATGGATTCCGTGGTTTACAGCGAGTATGAGGAACAGTTCCAACCAATCGTGATGATTATACTTTTCCTTATCATCATCGAACTTTTCATCTCTGAATCGTCAAACGGATTGTTCAACAAACTGTCAAAGATGGCTTCACGCAAGGCGTTGGCACCTAAAACCACCACTAAACTGCTTTTACTCTTAATCCTCCTCGTTCCGGGCAGTTTCTTTGCGGGAAATGCAAATGCGCAAAACGACAGACAGTATATAAGAAGCGGTAACAAACTTTATCGCTCGCAGAAGTTCGACAAGGCAGACATTGAGTACCGCAAGGCATTGGAGAGAAACCCTTCAAATGCCGAAGCGCTCTTCAATATGGGTTGTGCAAAGATGATGCAAGAGAATGACACCCTCGCGCTCGAATATTTCAATAAGGCGGCAGAAGTTCAGAAAGACAAGGACCGCCGTGCGCAGGTTATGCATAATGCCGGCGTTGTGCTGCAGAACCATCAAGACTACGCTAAAGCCATTGAAGCATACAAGGAAAGTCTGCGTAGCAATCCTAAAAGCGATGAAACACGCTACAACCTTGCTCTCTGTCAAAAACTGCTGAAAAAACAGCAGCAGAACCAAAAGAACAACGACAAGAACAAGGATGACAATAAAGACAAGAACAAAGATAAGAATAAAGACAAAAATAAGGATAAAAACCAAGATAAAAAGCAAAACCAAGATAAGAACAAAGACAACAATCAGGACAAACAAGACCAGCAGAAGCAGCAACAAGACAAGCAGGAGCAGATAAACAAGGAAAATGCAGAGCAATTGCTTAATGCTGCTAAGAATCAGGAGCGCGAGGTACAGGAAAAGGTTAAGCGCGCCCAACAGCGTAGAAACAACAGCAGTCGTCAAAAGAATTGGTAATACATGAAAAGATATCTTTCTATATATATATTCTTGCTTTTTTCTGCACTCATGTTTTCGCAGAGTGTGCAGATTTCCGCTCCGACCAATGTGTCTGCAGGAGAGAATTTCCGTGTGGAATATCATGTGTCGTCAGACGATGTTTCAGACGTAAGATTTTCGGGGAGATTGCCTGAAGGTCTTGAGGAAATAGCAGGTCCTTATGTGTCAACACAGTCCAGTTACCAGATAATTAACGGTCATACTTCAAGCAACAGCAGTGCCCGCATCACTTATCTGCTCTATGCGGCAAAGGCTGGCAACTACACCATTCCTTCCGTTACTATCAGGGTCAACGACAAGACAATCACTTCGCGCACACATCATGTGAGAGTTTCCGGCACAGCCAATCAGTCACAGCAATCAGCGCCGCGCATGCACCAGCAACCTTCTGATGAAGACAACGTAGCGGCGTCATCATCAAGCAGTGACTCGAGAAGTGTCTTTATTAAGGTTACAGCAAACAAAAACACTGTTGTAGAGCAAGAACCAATAAAAATCACATACAAACTCTACACTGCGACACAGATAACTGTGCCTTCTGACCTCAAAATGCCTAATGTTCAAGACTTTACCATCTACGAGATACCACAACCGCAAACTGCAAAATGGGGAACGGAAAACATTGGAGGCAAGATGTACAAGTGTGTTGTTTGGAAGCAGTACATCGTTTATCCGCAAGGCACAGGAAAACTAACAGTTCCTGGCAGCAGCGTACAGATTAATAGGGTAGTGCGCAACCACAATATCGACCCGATAGAGCAGATGTTTAATCCAGGCTCTACCTACCATGAGGAGGAGATGCTGATTACTGTTCCTTCGCTTACGCTCAACGTTACTCCGTTACCTGAACGCCCGAAAAACTTCTCCGGAGGTGTCGGCAACTTCTCCATGTCTGCCACTCTGTCCAGAGATGAAATCAAGGCTGGTGAGCCTATCTCTGTGAAAGTCAGGATTTCTGGTGTCGGCAACATGAAACTTATCAAGCAGCCGACGGTGAAGTTCCCGAGCGATTTTGAGATTTACGATCCAAAGGTCAGCGACCACACTCAGAACACCAACAGCGGAATTGAAGGTACTATGACCTATGAGTATATTGCTGTACCGCAGAACAAGGGAAAATACACAATTCCGCCAATAGAGTTCACCTATTACGATTCAAACAAAAACGGCTATAAGACTATCAAGAGCCAGGCTATGGCACTCAATGTCTTGGAGAATGACAAGCACAACTCTTCGGCAGAATCATATCAGGAGGAATTGAAAAACTCTGACATCCACACCATCAAGCAGTTGAAGGAGACAGACTATCGCACAAAAGATAGATTCTTCCTCTCTACGGTTTATGTCATCTGCCTGATTACCCTGCTCGCTGTCTTCTTCGTTCTGCTCTATGTCTTCCGCAAACGTGCTATTGAGCGTGCCGACATTGTAAGGATGAAGGCCAACCGCGCCAACAAAGTTGCAACACGAAAACTCAAAAAGGCTGCTCTTCTTATGCATCTGCACAAGAAAGACGAGTTTTACGACGAGGTACTTCGCGCCCTTTGGGGTTATGCTGCCGATAAGATTAACATCCCTGTAGAAAATCTTTCTAAAGACAATATCCAAGAGAAACTTGCAAGCAAGGGCTGCAATACTTACTCTGTTGAGAAGTTCACTGATGCCATTGCCGAATGTGAGTTTGTCAGATATGCGCCATCCCAAGATGAGAAGTCTGGTATGAGAAATACTTACGAAATGGCTGTCACTGCCATCACAGAAATTGAAGAATCGCTGAAACTTTCTTCTCACAACAAGCCTGCGGCAAATATCGATAACGCCGTGAAAACCTTAGCCTTGCTCTTTGTCCTCATGCTCTTTGGCACGCAGACAAGTAAGGTCTGTGCTGCTACAACCATCGAAACAGCCAATGCGGCCTATCTCTCAGGCAACTACCAGCAGGCAATAACGCTCTATGAGCAAGCTATAAAGGCTGGAGACAGTCCTGAACTCTACTATAACCTTGGCAACGCTTGCTATCGCACAAATCAGATAACAAAAGCCTTGTTCTACTATGAAAAGGCTTATATATTCAACCCTTGTGACGACGACATTCGCCACAACCTCAATTTCGTGCGCACAAAGACTGTAGATAAGCAGATACCATCGTCTGAAGTGTTCTTCGTTCATTGGTATAAGTCAATTATTTACTCCATGACAATCTACGGATGGGCATTATTCTCGATATGTATGATTATCCTGAGTCTTGTCTCACTGCTGTGCTATCTCTTTGCCGATAATTCCACAATCCGAAAGACAGGCTTCTGGCTAACACTGATTTCGTTCCTCTTTTTCCTGTTGAGCGTTGTTTTCGCACTGCATCAGTCGTACATCATTAACAATAATACAAGCGGACTTATCACCGCAAAGGTTGTTACGCTGAGAGAGGCTCCCGAAAATTCATCGCCGTCAGTCATAGAAATTCACGAAGGCACGCACATTGATGTCATTGACGACGCCATGACAGAGTGGAAAGAGGTGGAACTGCCTAACGGACAGACAGGATGGATAAAGGCAGAAAGTTTTGTGAGAATAAAGTAACTATCATGCTGAAGATTTCAGATTTCAATTATAATCTGCCAGACGAGAGGATTGCCAAGTTTCCTGTTGCCCAGCGCGACCAGAGCAAACTTCTTGTCTATAACAAAGGCAACATCTCCGAAGACCAGTTCTTCAATATCATAGACTATCTTCCAGAAGGCGCGCTGATGGTGTTCAACAACACTCGTGTCATCCGTGCCCGTTTGCATTTCCGCAAAGAGACAGGCGCACTTATTGAGATTTTCCTTTTAGAACCTTATGCCCCTGCCGACTATGAGCAGATGTTCCAGACGCGCGGCAAATGTCAGTGGCATTGCCTTATCGGTAACAAGAAGAAATGGAAGGAAGGCGCACTTACTCAGACACTTACCAATACAGATGGCACGCAGACCGTTCTCACGGCGCAAATAAATCATGAGGCTCAAACCACGTCGAGCGTCATAGAGTTCTCTTGGAATTCAGACCTTTCCTTTGCTGAGATTGTTGACATGGCGGGTGAGTTGCCTATTCCGCCTTACCTCAACCGACAAACAGAGCAGAGCGACCTCAAGACCTACCAGACTGTCTATTCCAAGATAAAAGGCTCTGTGGCAGCACCAACCGCGGGACTTCATTTTACGCCCGAAGTCCTGAAACGCATTGACGACAAAGGAATTATGCGTGAGGAAGTCACACTCCATGTCGGCGCAGGCACATTCAAGCCGGTAAAAACTGAGGATGTGGCAGACCACGAGATGCACGCGGAGCATTTCGCCGTGAAACTTTCTACAATACAAAGCCTTCTACGTCATGAAGGTAAGGCAATAGCCGTTGGCACAACATCTGTTAGAACTCTCGAATCGCTATATTATATCGGCGAACAAATAATCGCCGGCGTGCAGCCGGATGAGGATGGCGAGTTCCATGTGTCGCAGTGGGAACCTTACGGCAATCAGCCATCAAGTGATTTTTCTTCTGCCAAGGAGCAAAATCCAAACCAGAAGTCCAGCCCGATAGAAGCCCTTAAAGCTATTGAGCACTATCTTCTTTCCAACGGTTTAAACACTCTCCACGCATCAACACAAATAATCATAACCCCAGCAGGCTATAACTATAAAATAGTAAAGGTGCTTGTAACCAATTTCCATCAGCCACAAAGCACCCTGCTTCTTCTTGTTTCCGCTCTGATAGGCGACAACTGGCATAAGGTTTACGATTACGCTCTCGCCCACGATTTTCGTTTCCTTTCTTACGGCGACAGCTCTTTGCTTATACCGTAGAGTATTGGGTTATAGGGGGTTGGGGTATAGGGTTATAGGGTTGATTACATCTGTAACATATAAACCTTATAACCACAAACCTCATAACCTTAGGTAATTATATAGAACTTGACCCACTACCGAATACTTTGCATATTTATGCACATAAAAAATCTCAGATTAGTGTTTGCTAGTCTGAGATTTTTTTTACCTTTGCATTGGCATTTGAGGTCATGCCTCTCTGTGATGTTGCTATCATCACATTGTGATATAATAACATGGTAGACCAAGAAAAAAACTAATGCTAGAAAGGAGATTGTCAATGAAAACATTAAAAGTTTTCCAAACTGAATACCAAACAATATTTTGGTACTTGGTTAATTATAAGAGTATAATCTTATAACAATTTCTAAAAAGTAAAATTTAATTTAATTTCTTTCCTCATCTATTCACAGTATAGATGGGGTTCTTTTTATATAAATATCACGAAAAAATAAAAAAATCACGTTTTTTCTGGTTTTTCTCAAATTTTATTGATATATTTGCATTGAACGTTCTTCAACTAGTTGAAAAGGACAAAAGAAATGAAGACAGTCTGATGTCCATCAAGATATTGCGTAATATCCTGATATATAGGCTGTTATATTTGTATAATTCAAATTGTTTCACTACCTTTGTAGTGAAATAAGAAAACATAACAAGATAAAACCAGCAAAGTATGATAGATTTCTCAAAGTTCAATAATCTTTTCTCTCTCACGCAGTATTTCAATAATGATGATGTATGTAAAAAAGCCATAACTGAATCACGTTGTGGCGTTGGCGATGGTCAAGATGTTGTATGTCCTTATTGCGGTGCAACACATTGTAAGGAACGCAAGGATGGTCGCTATCGTTGCAAGGGTTGTAAGCGTAACTTTTCTTGTTTGGTTGGTACTATCTTTCAAAACACCAATATCACTTTGGTAAAGTGGTTTATGGCAATGTATCTTGTTTCTTCACACAAGAAGGGCATTTCTTCTTGTCAGTTGGCAAGAGATATAAATGTAACTCAGACAACAGCATGGTATATGTTGCAAAAGATACGTACCTTATTTGCTCAGACTGACGAAGTTGCTTTGGAGGGTTCAGTAGAATGTGACGAGGTGTATATTGGTGGTAAGGAAAAGTGGAAGCATTCTTCAATGCGAACACCTAACACGCAAGGTCGCAGTACTGTTACAAAGACACCTGTCTTTGGTATGTGTCAAAGGGGTATTATTGTAAACAATAAGGGTGAAGAGGAGCAGATGTCTTGGGTACGTGCAATGGTGGTTGAGCGTGTGAACGGTACTACTATATTGCCTATTATCTCTCAGTTTGTAAGGGAGGGTAGTTACATTATTACCGATGAATGCAACATTTATAATCGTGTTGATGATTGTGGTTACAATCATATGGTGGTAAACCATGGTATTGGTGAGTATGTAAGCGAAGAGGACAGTTCAATCTTTACCAATGGCATTGAAGGTTTCTGGTCGCACTTTAGGCGTATGATACTTGGTTGTTACCATGATGTATCAGATTTTCATCTGCAAGCGTACATCAATGAGGCTGTGTATAGGTGGAATACAAGAAAAGAATCTCAGTCGTTTAGGTTTGCAGATATGTTTGCAATGGCTATTGGCACTATCCGCAAATGGAGTGAGATTAAGGGTGGTGCAATGGCTGCATAAAGAGAAGGTTTGTATTATTCTTCAAAAATGTAAAGGAAAAATTTGTTTTTTTCGAAAATTATTTGTATATTTGTTTGTAAATAACAAAATTTGTGATATTTATAATAAAGGAAATTTGGGTATGAAAAATTATAAGACACCTCTCACAGAGGAAGAATTGAAAGAATTAGAATTGATTAATAATATGACTTACGAAGAGGTGACAGAATATTTTGAAAAGTCAATGCTTAATGAATCTAACACTGACAATACTATTGAACCATTAGATATGACCATAGAAGAATTCATGGAGAAATATGATTATGTTGATATGAGCAGCCTACTAAAATCATTTGGAGTAACATTACCTAAACTATGATAATATGTTCGCATGCTGTAGAAGAATACATTGGACTAATATTCACAAACTATGATATTGCTTATATTGGCAAACGATTTAGTCAATCATTTTTAAACTGGATAGATGTTTTTTCTAGAGATATTATCAATGCATATAATACTAGGAATAAACGTTATATAGGCTCTGTTGTTAATATATCTTCAAA